>NZ_JAODNI010000029.1 GCF_025465255.1 Pseudonocardia sp. | reverse complement strand
CGCGTGGGACGTCGGGATAGCGGTCATGCTGACCGGCGTCTGGAACACCATCCAGGTCTCCTATCCGCACCTGGTCGAGCGGGGGATGGGCGGAGCGATCGTCGTCACCAGTTCGATGGCCGGTCTGCGGGCACTGACCGACGGCAGCGCCGGGTCGGACGCCTACACTGCCGCCAAGATCGCCGTGACCGGTCTCGTCAGGGCCTACGCGCAATTCCTCGCACCCGAGGAGGTGCGGGTGAATGCAGTCGCGCCCACGGGGGTGGCGACGCCGATGATCCTCGACAACCCGGGTCTGTTCGAGGTCTTCGAATCCAGGCCGAACCTGGCCAACGCCATGCAAAACGCGCTGCCGGCGCTGATGGTCGAGCCGATCGACATCAGCGAGGCCGTGCTCTATCTCGTCGGGGACTCGGGCCGGTACGTCACCGGCGTCACGCTCCCCGTCGACGCCGGCATGAGCATCGCCTGAACAGTCCGTCGCCATCGAACCGCTGAACCGGAGGAACCATGGGTGTCATCAGCAAGTCCGCCGTCGTGTCCGCTCCGTCCGAGAAGATCCTCGGCATCCTCCTCGACGTCGAGTCCCACCCGAGTTGGCAGAAGGAGGTCCAGAAGGTCGAGGTCCTGGAGAGCGACGACCAGGGGCGCCCGAAGCAGACCAGGGTGTCGATCTCGGCCATGGGGCAGAATGGCAGCTACTCGGTCCGCTACGACTACCCGGAGCCGGGGAAGTTCGAGTACCGCCTGGTCGAAGGCGACATGATGACGAAGAACGATGCCAGCTTCACGCTCGTACCCTGCGACGGCGGGAACACCGAGGTGTTCATCGCCATGGACATGAACATCAAATGGGCGCTCCCGGAGTTCATGATCGACCAGCTGACCCTGAAGGGCGTCAAGGACATGCTGAAGGGGCTCAAGTCCAAGGCTGAACAATCTGCATAGGGCGGTGAACGACCTGCTCCGTTCGATCGTCAGTCGGGATCCGCCGCCGGTCGCTTCAGAATCCTGGTGAAATGTTTCCAGCGGCCTCGTCGCCCTCGCTGACCGTTGGAGTCATCGACATTGGTGTCAGCCGTGGTGATCGGGCACTCGTCGTTGCGCTGATGCGTCCACCGCCCATCAGGCCGGTGGCAAAGCGAGCCCGTCGTACCAGCATCTAGTGGCCACCGGTCGCGGCCATTCCCTCCTCCTCCTCCGCCCACCGTCCGGGCGAGGTGCTCCCCGGGGGCGCCGCGCGCCAGTGAGCAGGTCCGATGAGGCGATGACGGGTAGGCGAACGAGCTCCGCGACGCGATACCGCACCGGACCAGTCCCACAAGAGCCCGGTACAGCGTGGCTGCTCCTCCCATCCGGGCTGTTGCGTCCTGTCTGGTGGGCCTGAGCCCCAACATAGTCACGGAGGCGTGTACGAGGAGGCAATATCGCGCGTAGAGCGGTGGCCGATGCGATCGCGGCGGCAACGCCGATCGCGACAGTGGTGAGGAAGGCGAGCGTGGCGGTGAGTCGGACGCAGGCGGCGTTCGCGCCCGTCATGAACAACGGCGACTCAGTCTGAGAACGGTCCAGTCGGCCGGTAATCGTGGCGGGGCATCGGGCTCCTCGGCAGCTGGGGAACCGCTTCCTACACTGCTGAGACGCGGTGTTCGAGACCGTTCTCTGCCGCGTTGCACAACCGCGCACGGCACCGCACAGCGATGCCGAAGGCGGGAGCGGCGGTGAAAGACGCACCAGGACCCGAACTAGGGTTCGATGCTTGGTTTCTGAGGTGCGTCAGACTTTGTGGCAGGGTCCGAAGTTGACCGGTCACGAAGGGTGTCTGGGTGAGCAGATCGCAGAAACCGTCCCGGCAGGTGGCTGTGGACGAGCAGATCCAGGTCGTGTTGGCGGTGTTGAAGGGTGAGTTGTCGCTGGCGGAGGCGGCACGTCGGCACGGTGTCTCGTCGGTGACGGTGGGGAACTGGCGGGACCGGTTCGTCGACGCGGGCAAGGCGGGCATGGACCGGTCGCTGCCGGGCCCGGACGGTGGCCTGTCGCAGACGGAGCGGCGGCTCCGCAGTGAGTGCAAGGAGCTGAAGCTGGCGTTGGCGGAGGCGACGGTGCAGTTGCGGATCTGGCAGAAGGGCTCCGAGTACATCGACTCCGTCCCTTCGCCGACCTCGAGTCCCTAAGAGCGACACATCGCGTGTCGGTGTCGAGGTTCGCAGCACTGGCCGAGATCCCGGAACGGACCTACTGGCGGCGGCTCGCCCGGCATCGCGCCGGCGATCCTGTCAAGGGGCTGTGGCCGTCTCCGAAGGTCGACCAGGTCGAAGCTGTCGCAGCGAAGTACGCGGCGGACTGGCCGGCGTGGGGGCACCGCAAGATCGCCGCGATGATGCGCGTTGACGGGCACCAGGTGTCCACCTCGACCGTGGAGCGGGCGCTACGTCGTCGCGGGCTGCTGCTACCGTCCGGGTTCCGCGCCGACCGCAGGTCCTGGTCGCGGCTGCGTAAGCGCGTGTTCCGCGACCCGCCACGGGAGCGGAACCGGGTTTGGCAGATGGACTTCTCCGAGTTCGAGACCGCCCGCGGTGGGATCTGGCGGATCTGCGCGGTCATCGACTACGCCACCAAGTACTGCCTCGCGGCTACCGTCACCCCGACGTCTCGCGGCGCCGACGCGCTCACCTGCCTACTTCGCGCCGTCGACGAGGCAGAACGGGTCCTCGACCTCGACGACCTCCGCGCTGACCGTGGGGAGATGGACGTGGTCGACGCCGAGGACTTCGTCATCGGCCAGGTTCCCGCACCTATCGCAGTGGTCACCGACAACGGCCCCTGCTTCCGCGCGGCACCTTCGCCGAGGCGTTCACCGGCGACGACCCGCTGCTTCGTCACGTCCGCACCAGAATCCGGAGCCCACAGACCAATGGCGTGGTCGAACGGTTCTTCGGCACCCTGAAATACGTGCACCTCTACCGCGCGATCATCGGCGATGGCAACGCCCTCGCTGTCGAACTCGGCCTATTCCGCCGCACCTACAACACCCTGCGGCCCACCAGGCCCTCGACGACAGGACGCCGGGCAAGCGTACGTCACCGGCACGGGGACCCAGTAACCACCGGTCCGACCGTCCCGTTGGGGGGATCCCTTACATACACGTCCTGTTATCCGGCGGGGGGATCACAATCGCCTCGGAACACGGCGCCACGAGATCCTTGGGCGGCCCGAAGCCCGCGCCGATCCGACGTCGGGCACTCAGTGCCTGGTCTCGTACCTGGTCAGGACCACGCCGTCGGGAAACGTCCGGGTCTCCACCAGGGTCAGGTTCGCCCAGTTGTCCAGGGCCGTGAAGAACGGCGTGCCGCTGCCCACCATGACCGGTGCGGTGGCCAGCACGTACTCGTCGATCAGCCCGGCCCGCATCGCCGCTGCGGCGAGTGTGGCGCCGCCGATGTCAATGGGGCCGCCATCCTCGGCCTTGAGCCGGGTGATCTCGGTGACCGCGTCGCCGGTGACCAGGCGGGTGTTCCGGTCGACCGTGCTGATCGTGGAGGAGAACACCACCTTCGGCATATCCTGCCAGCGGCGGGCGAACTCGATCTCCGCCGGTGTGGCGCCGGGCTGCTGGTCGGCGGTCGGCCAGTGGGAACTCATCGTCTCCCACAGTTTGCGCCCATACAGCGCCAGGCCGGTCGCCCCTACCCGGTCGGACCACCACTGGAACAACTCGTCGCTCGGCACGCTCCAGCCGAGGTCGTCGCCGGGCGCGGCGATGTAGCCGTCCAGGGTCAGGTTCATGCCAAAGGTCAGCTTCCGCATGGCGTCAGCCTCCCGTGAGTCGGTATTCAGCGTACAGACCAGCAGGGCGCGGAAAATCATCGGTCAGGCCACACCGAGGGCCGGTTGACCACCACGCCAAGCGGATGCTGCGTACGGAAGGGAACCCCCTACGTACACCCGACACCGGGGCGCCCGGACCGCCATCACCTTGACCCGCGGTGTTGCAGATACCCGTACGATGAAAATCTCACTAGTGTCCTGAGTCGTTAATTCGTCGGCAGTAGTGGGCGACTTTGTCAAGGATCTCGTCAGCGGTCTTGACCCACATGTAGGGCTTGGGGTCGTCGTTCCAAGTGTCGATCCGAGCCCGGACGTCGGCGTTCAGCGCTCGGACCGAGCGATGCGTCGAGCGTTGCAGCTTCTTGGTGGTGAGCTCGGCGAACCAGCGTTCGACGAGGTTGAGCCAGGAGGAGCTGGTCGGGGTGAAGTGCAGGACGAAGCGCGGATGCGCGGCCAGCCAGCGGCGGATGGCCGGGGTCTTGTGGGTGGAGGCGTTATCGAGCACCAGGTGCACGTCGAGCTCGGCGGGCACTTCGCGGTCGAGTTTGCGCAGGAACTTGCCGAACTCGACCGCCCGATGTCGGGCGTGCAGCGACCCGATGACCTTGCCGGTGGTGATGTCGAGCGCGGCGTAGAGGCTGGAGGTGCCGTTGCGACGTAGTCGTGACTGGCCCGCGCGGGTGTGCCGGGCAGCATGGGGAAGACGGGCTGGGTGCGGTCGAGGGCCTGGATCTGGGTCTTCTCGTCCACGCACAGCACCAGTGCGCGTTCGGGCGGGTCGAGGTAGAGCCCGACGACGTCGCGGACCTTGTCCACGAACAGCGGGTCCTTGGACAGCTTCCATGTGTCGACCTTGTGTGGGGCCAGCCCGAAGGCCCGCCACACCCGTGAGACCGTGGACTGCGACATCCCCAGGTGCGCGGCCATCGAGCGGGTCGACCAGTGCGTCGCGTCTTTCGGTGCGGACTCCAGGGTCTCGGTGATCAGCCGTTCGACCTGCTCGTCGGTGACCGTGCGCGGCCGCCCCGGCCGCGGCTCGTCGACCAACCCGTCCAGGCGGTGCTCAGCAAAGCGCGATCGCCAGGTCGTCACGGTCGGCCGTGACACCTCCAGCCGAGCTGCGATCTCGGTGTTCGACAGGCCCTCGGCCGCGGCCAGCACGATCTTGCTTCGCGCTGCCAGCCCGGCCGTCGAGGTCCGCCGCCGGGCCCAGGATTCCAGCTGGGCCCGCTCGTCGTCGGTCAGCTCGATCCGCGCCGGCTTCGGGCCTCGAGTCGCCATACTGCAGCCTAACAACCGACAACGATTTAACGACTCACGACACTAGCCGGGGCCTAAACGTACATGTACTGAGCCCCAGCTAAATCAAGATCAAACCCTGCCAACTCCTTGACGCATGACATTTCGTCATCGTTACCGCGGCTCCGTGGCGCCAGGGACCCTGCAAGGTCGAGGGATTCAGGGAACGGCGCTTTGCGGCCCGCTGCCTCCCGAATCCGTCACCGACCCCGTCCGGATTACGACTACGAGCGCACTGCGCCCGACTCGTCACGGCCGAGCTCGAGATCGAACGCGTTGACCAGGAACATCAGCGCTACGCAGACATCACCCCTGTCCGAGTCTGCTCGAGTACGGACTCGATCTCGTCGGTGACGAAGGTACAGCCGCCGTTGGGAGGTGGCTGTCTGATCGTGTCGTGGATCGGTGAGCGTTTATGCGTGGCGGCGCTGGCCGTTAGATCCGTCGCCTCGAACAGCTCGTCGACCAGGGCCAGCTGCGTGGTGATGCTGTGGCTTGCGCGGGATCGGGCCGGCTCACCGGCGCCCGGGCGGCGGTCCAGACATGAATTTGGTGCCGGCGGATCTCGCGTGCCACGCCGCGGAGGTGCCGATGCCGCTCAGCGGCGTGATCCGGAGGTGCCCGCATCGCTCAGGAGGGGCGGTCCGCAGGCGCACGCGGTGGTGGCGTCGAGGGGCGAGTAGCCCCGGAACGCACAGCCGGCCCGGCCGCGAGCACGACAGGAGCAGCTGCCGAACGGCTACGCGCCGAGCCCTCCAGGCCTGCGTCGGGCAGGCCCCGCTCTCAGGCGTTGTTCACGACCGTCGATGGACGGAAGAAGATCACGAGCTGTCCCACGCCGGCGAGCCCTCCGCCGGCCACCGCGATGAGCAGGCCGGTCGATCCCGAGAGCGGGCCGGTGAGCCCGAGGACATGATCCAGGGAGTACCGGCCGGGACCGGTCACGGCGACGGCGACCCCGATCGTGGCGAGTACGAGGTTGTACTCCCATCCTGACCGCACGCTGAAGAAGCCGTTGGCGCGATGAACCGTGTACCCGGCGACCAGCATGAGCGCGACGAACGCGGCGCCCGCCACCGCGGTGAGCAGCCCCGCGGCCAAGAAGATGCCGGCAAGCAGTTCGGTCGTGGCGGCCGCCAGAGCGTGCAGCCGACCCGGGCGCATGCCCATGCTGTCGAACCAGCGGCCGGTGCCGGAGATCCGCCCGCCCGAGAAGAACTTCTGGTACCCGTGGGCGGCCATGGTGATCCCGGCGACCACACGGAGGACGAGGATTCCGACGTCTGCGGAAGTGCTACCGGTCATCAGGGGCCTCTCAGCTCTGCTTCGACGAATCTGACTGGGTGCATCTCGGCTCGCCCGGCTGCGGCGTGCGGCCGGAGGAACGGTCTCAGCTACCGGGCCCCTGAGGGAACTTCAGCAGGGAGCCGGCGTCGACGCGGATCTGCTGCCCGGTGACGTAGCGGGCTTCGTCGGAGGCCAGGAACAGGACGAGGTTGGAGATGTCGACCGGCTCGACGTAGGGGATCGGCATGGCCTGGAAGGTTGTGACCGCCGGCTCGACGTCCTCCCGGGTCGGGTTCTCGAGGTCGGGCCGGAACATGCCGTAGAGGCCGTCGTTGTGCAGCAGGTGCGTGTTGACGTTGGTCGGGTGGACGGCGTTGACGCGGATGAACCTCGGCGCGAGGTGCAGGGCCATCTGCTCGACATAGCTCATCAGGATCCGCTTCGCCCAGCCGTAACCGGCGCTGCCGGGGCCCATCGCGGGGTTGTCGGTCGTGTTGGGCAGCATCGCCGCGGTCGATCCGGTGACCACGACCGACCCGAAGTTCGGCAGGTGCGGCACGGCCACCGCCACCGCGTTCATCACGCCGATGAGGTCGACGTCGGTGGCGTCGACGAAGTCCATCGGGTCCGGGTCGCCCATGGCCATCGGCAGGATGCCGGCGTTGGCCACGACGACATCGAGCCGGCCCAGCTCCGCGATACCGGCCTCCACGGCCTCCTGCAGCTGGTGGCGCTCCCGGACGTCGGCCTTGCGGGTGACGATGCGGCGATCGAGCTTCTCCACCAGCAGTGCGGTCTCGGCGAGGTCGGCGTCCGTGGCCAGCGGATAGGGGTTGGACTCGATCTGTTCGCAGATGTCGACCGCGACGATGTCCGCGCCCTCCTGCGCCAGGCGCACGGCGTGGCTCCGGCCCTGACCCCGCGCCGCGCCGGTGACGAACGCGACCTTGCCTTCCAGGCGACCTGGCATGACGAACCTCTCGACGATGGGTAGGTGCTCAGCCGGCGTAGCCGACGGTCTTGCTCTGCAGGTGCTGCTCGAAGCCCTCGATGCCGCCCTGGCGGCCCTGGCCGCTCTGCTTGTAGCCGCCGTAAGGGGCGTCCGAGCCGTAGAACATGCCGCCGTTGACGTTGATGCTTCCCGTGCGGATCTGACGGGCCGTCGCGAGACCGCGGTCGAGCGAGGCCGAGAAGACCGCCCCGGAGAGGCCGTACGGGCTGTCGTTGGCGATCCGGACCGCGTGGGCGTCGTCGTCGTAGGGGAGCACGGCGAGGACCGGTCCGAAGATCTCCTCGCGGGCCACCGTCATGCCGTTGTCCACGTCGGCGAGCAGCGTCGGCTCGACGAAGTACCCCTTCGGCAGGTGCGAGGGCCGGCCTCCGCCCACGACGACCCGTGCTCCCTCCTCACGGCCCTTCTCGATGTAGGCCAGCACGCGGTCGCGCTGGCGGGCGTTGATCTGCGGGCCGGCGATGTTCTGCGGGTTCGTCGGGTCGCCGTAGGGCAGCTGGGAAAACACCGCCGCGAGGATCTCCACACCCTGCTCGTAGCGGGAGCGGGGCAGCAGGACCCGTGTCGTCAGTGCGCATCCCTGCCCGGCGTGCATGCACGCACCCATGCCGGCCTGCGGGAGGACGGCCGCGAGGTCCGCGTCGTCCAGCACGATCATCGCGGACTTGCCGCCCAGCTCCAGGAGCGTCCGCTTCATCGTCGGCGCCGAGAGCTCCACGATTCGCCGGCCCACGCCCGTGGAACCGGTGAACGACACCATGTCCACCCGCGGGTCGGTCACCAGCAGCTCGGCGACCGCGTTGTCCGACGTCGGGACGACGTTCACGACACCTGCCGGGATGTCGGTGCGCTCCGCGACGATCCGCCCGATCCGGGTGGCGTTCCACGGGGTGTCCGGGGCCGGCTTGAGGACGACGGTGTTCCCGGCCGCCAGCGCCGGCCCGAGCTTGTTGATCGTCACCTCGAACGGGAAGTTCCAGGGCACGATGGCGGCCACGACCCCCACCGGCTCCTTCCACACCGCACGGCGGCTGGGCCCGAACAGGTTGGTGGCGGGGAGCTCGCGCTCCCAGGGGAAGGTGTCGATCAGCTCCATCGGGGCGCGCAGGCCGTCCGCGAGCGGCCACTCGAGCTGCGCGATGTGGGTCACCGCCAACGGGGCGCCGGCCTCGGCGACGAGCTCCGCGCGCAGGGCTTCCTTCTCGTCCTCGAGCGCCGCCTGCAGCTGCGCCAGGCACCGCTTGCGCAGTTCGCGATCCGTCGACCATTCGGTCTCGTCGAAGGCCCGCCGCGCCGCGGCGATCGCGCGGTCCATGTCCTCGGGTCCGGCGTCGGCTGTCTGGCCGAGGACGTCCTCGGTGGCCGGGTTGACGTTGTCGTACCGCCTGCCTGCGGTCGCTTCGCCGAGCTGCCCGTCGATCAGGAGCCGTGCCTCGCCCTGCGCCGTCGCCGCGCCCGGGGGAACAGTCGCCGTCATTGCGTCCTCCGACACCAGTGTCACCAACCGTCTCGGAGACGGCTCGATGGCGCGGACGGTACATCCCCGCATCGGTCGTGTCGACGGAAGCCTCGACGATGTCCATCTGAGCTGGGGATACGTGTCGTATGAACCTTTGTGAGGTTACGGTGTCAGGCCGCCGCGGAGGCGGTTCCTCGACGTCTGGTGGAGTCCACGCCTCCCGGCCAGGAGCAGTATTCTGACAGTGCATTCTTGCTGTGTCGGATCTGATCTGACATCGTGTCCACAAGAGTCGATGCGTTGCCGGCATGCGGCACGCCTCGTTCGCCGGGGGTCAGGGAGGACATGCGATGACGCAGCGGCGCCTGGTGGTCTGTGCCAGCCACAGCCCGGGTATGGAGCGCGACGTCGAGCGCGTGCAGGGCGCATCGTTCCGCGAGGGGCTCGCCCGGACCCGTGGGATCGTCGACGCCTTCGACCCGGATCTCGTGGTGCTCTTCGGCGGGGACCACCGGCGGGCGTTCACCCACGTCGTCCCGAGTTTCGCGGTCGCGCTCTCCGCCGGGATCCTGCCCGAGGGTGGCCACGAGGAGGGTTCGCTCGACGTCCCGCCGGAGGCCGCGCGCGCCCTGGCCGACCACCTGCTCGACTCCGGGATCGACATCGCCGTGTGCCGGGACGTCGCGCTGGATCACGCCTTCGCCCAGCCGCTGCGTGACCTGGTCGGGAGCCTCGACGGCCGGCCCGTGATCCCGGTGGCGGTGAACTGCGCGACGGCCCCGCTGCCGCGGGCCTCCCGGGTGCTCGCCCTCGGCGACGCCGTCGCCGATTTCCTCGACGGGCGCCCGGAGAAGATCCTGGTCATCGGAACGGGCGGGCTGTCGCACTCGCCGCCCAGCCTGGAGATCGACGCCTGGGACCTCGATCCCGAGGTCCGCGCCCGGCTCATCGCCGAGGGTGCGGCGGCCGCCCGGACGAAGATCCGGCCGGAATGGGACGCGGCCTTCCTCGACGCGCTCGCGCGCTGGGACCGCACGCGCCTCGCCGAGCTCACCGACGGCGCGCACGCGGCGGCCGGGGCGGGTGCGAACGAGGTCCGCACCTGGCTGGCCGCCGGCGCCGCCGGGGGAGGGGTGCCGCTGAGCGCGCTCGTCTACGAGCCCGTCGAGGAGTGGATCACCGGCATGGCCGCGGCCGCGTCCGTCTGACGGCGGCGTCCCCTGCCACCGAGGAAACGGAGCGCCGGATGGCCGACAACTGGGTCGAGAAGTACTTCACCGCCTGGAACGGGACGGACGCGGACGCCGTGGCGGCCTTCGTGACCGACGACGTCGTCTTCGAGGACGTCACCGCGGGCCACGTCGCCCACGGCGCGCACCAGTTCCGGAAGTTCGTCGAGATCTGCTACCGGAGGGTGCCGGACGCCCGCTACGAGGTCGTCGCGAGCCGGACCTCGGACGACTCCTACGCCGTCGAGTGGGTCATGCAGCCGATGGGGGTGCGCGGCGCCTCGGTCGGCACGCTGCGCGAAGGACGGATCGCGTCGAACCGCGACTACTGGAACGGGGCCGAGTTCCAGCCGTGACGGCTACCGGTCCCGACGAGATCCGGCCGGGAGGAAGAGGCACATGGGAACGACCTTGGCTGACGTGCTCTCCCTCGACCAGGAGGACGGCCGGACCTTCCGCGGGCACTCGCCCGTCCCGTCGCCGCCGCGGGTCTTCGGCGGTCAGCTCGTCGCCCAGGCCCTCGCGGCCGCGGGGCGCACCGTGCCCACCGGGCGTCGCCCGCACTCGCTGCACGCGCACTTCCTCCGCCCCGGCGACACCGCGCTGCCGCTGACCTACGAGGTGGACGACGTGCACGACGGCGGCGCGCTGACCCTGCGGCACGTCGTCGCCGTCCAGGGGGACCGCAGCCTGTTCCGGCTCATGGCGTCCTTCGGCGAGCCCCGGCCGGGTCCGTCGCACGAACTGCCCTCCCCTGTCCCGCGGGCGTTCGAGGCCGTGCCGGCGGCGGAGGCCGGTCTCGCGGGGGCGGAGCCGAGCACCCGGAGATGGGCCGCCGGGCTGCGCGCCGTGATCCCGCTGGATCTCCGGTTCCCGGCGCTGCCGCCGCGGGACGCGGTGATCCGCGGGGAACGGCCGGCGCCTCGGCAGCGCATCCTGGTCCGGGCCGCGGACCCGCTCCCGGACGACCCGCTGCTGCACGCCTGCGCGATCGCCTACGCCTCCGACCTGCTCCTGCTGTCGACGGCGATGCTGCCGCACGGGCTGGTGATGGGCGATCCGGGCGTGCACGCCGTCAGCCTCGGCCATTCCGTCTGGTTCCACGCCGCGGCGCGGGCCGACGACTGGCTCGACGACGAGATGGAGTCCGAGTGGGCCGGGGACGGCCGGGCGCTGTGCCACGGGCGGCTTCGGGACGCGCAGGGGCGCCTCGTCGCCACGGTCGCCCAGGAGGGGTCCCTCCGCACCGCGCGGGCCTGAGCCGCTCCGGTCGGGCCAGGCGTCCACCCGGAAGCGCAGGAGCCGGACACGATCGGCGATCGTGTCCGGCTCTCCTGCGACGGGGGTCAGCTCGAGCGCGGGTAGTTCAGCATCCGGCGGGCGTTGGTCTCGACGATCTTCTCGACCTCGTCGTCCGGGATCCCGGCGAGGACCTCGGATGCACGCTTGCGGCTGTTGGGCCAGTTCGAGTCCGAGTGCGGGTAGTCGATCTCCAGGGTGATCCGGTCGATCCCGATCGCGTGCCGGTTCTCGAGCCCGTGCTCGTCGTCGATGAAGCAACCCCAGAAGTGCTCACGGAACAGGTCGCTGGGCTTCACCTCGGCGTCGATGTCCTGATACCAGCGGTGCCGGTCCCAGGTGTAGTCCGCGCGCTCCAGGATGTAGGGGATCCAGCCGATGCCGCCCTCGGCGAGGGAGAACTGCAGCTTCGGGAAGCGCTGCAGGGCCCGGGAGAACAGCAGGTCGACGGTGCTCCACATCAGGTTGGAGGAGAACAGGACCGTGGCCACGGCGAACGGCACGTTCTCGGTGACCATGTCGAGCCCGGGCGCCTTGCCCGAGAAGGAGAACCCCGGCACGAACGAGCCCGAGCCGAAGTGCAGGGATACCGGCATGCCGGTGTCGCTGCAGACCTGCCAGAGCGGGTCCCAGTGCCGGGTGTGGAAGGACGGCAGCCCGAGCGGCACCGGGCTGTCCGGGAACGACAGCGTCCGCGCTCCCTTGGCCGCGACCCGCTCCGCCTCCTTCACCGAGGCCTCGATGTCCCAGACCGGCAGGATCGCCATGGGGACGAAGCGGTCCGGCGCGGTTCCGCACCACTCGTCGATGTAGAAGTCGTTCCAGGCCTGCACGCACAGGAGCGCGAGCTCCTTGTCCTGGGCCCGGAAGAACGTCCCGCCCGCGAACCCGGGGAAGGACGGGAAGCAGAGCGCGGACTGGACGCCGTCGAGGTCCATGTCCTTGACCCGCGCGACGGGGTCGTAGCAGCCGGGGATCATGTCCTCGTACCGGACCGGGTCCATGCCCCAGTCCTTGGGATCCTTGCCGGCGACGGCGTTGAGCCCGATGGTCGGGAACTGCTTCCCGTCGTAGTGCCAGATGTGCTTCCCGTCGACCTCCACGATGCGGGGGGCGGCCTCGCGGTACTTCTGCGGGACCCGGTCCTGCCACACCCGGGGGTGCTCGATCAGGTGGTCGTCCACCGAGACGATCTGGTGGTGCTCCTGCAGCGGCATCCTTGCCCTCCGAACAACTTGAAAACTGGTTTCTGACGCCATGAACTTTCTGACACGACGTCCACCCGACTGTATATGCTGGACCCGCGTGCTCACCAGAGCTTCGGAGGAGATGGACCCATGACCGACGTACGCGACGAGGATGTCGTCGAACGGCCCGACGAGGACGACTACGATCTGCTGACCTTCGGCGAGGCGGGGGCCCGCCTCGAGATCGAGATCCGGGCGATGCGCTCCCGGATCGCGGAGATGGAGCAGGCTTCGCCGGTGGACGCCCACGCGGTCTCGGCCGCGAAGGGACGGCTGGCGGCGCTGCAGGACGGCGCGTCCCGCAACGCGGCGCAGCCCATCAACGACGAGAACTTCGAACGGTTCTTCGGCTACCCGGGCAAGGCCCGGCGGAACACCGCCTGGTGAACACGCAGGAGCGGGGCCCGGTGTCCGGGCCCCGCTCCTCGTTCGCGTCCCGCGTCAGGCGGGGCGCGGGTAGTTCAGCATCCGGCGGGCGTTGGTCTCGACGATCTTCTCGACCTCGTCGTCCGGGATCCCGGCGAGGACCTCGGACGCGCGCTTGCGGCTGTTGGGCCAGTTCGAGTCCGAGTGCGGGTAGTCGATCTCCAGGGTGATCCGGTCGATGCCGATGCTGTGCCGGTTCGTCAGCCCGTGCTCGTCGTCGATGAAGCAACCCCAGAAGTGCTTGCGGAACAGGTCGCTCGGCCGGGTTTCGCGGTCGATGTCCTGGTACCAGCGGTGCCGCTCCCAGGTGTAGTCCGCGCGCTCCAGGATGTAGGGGATCCAGCCGATGCCGCCCTCGGCGAGGGAGAACTGCAGTTTCGGGAAGCGCTGCAGCGCCCCGGAGAACAGCAGGTCGACCGTGCTCCACATCAGGTTCGAGGAGAACAGCACGATCGGGACGGCGAAGGGCACGTTCTCGGCGGCCATCTCCACGCCCGGGGCCTTGCCGGAGAACGAGAAGCCGGGGACGAACGAGCCCGAACCGAAGTGCAGCGACACCGGCATCCCGGTATCCGTGCAGACCTGCCAGAGCGGGTCCCAGTGCCGGGTGTGGAAGGACGGAAGCCCGAGCGGGACCGGGCTGTCGGGGAACGAGATCGTGCGGGCACCCTTGGCCGCGATCCGTTCGGCCTCCTTGACGGAGAGGTCGATGTCCCAGACCGGCAGGATGCCCATCGGGATGAAGCGGTCCGGCGCGGTCGCGCACCACTCGTCGATGTAGAAGTCGTTCCAGGCCTGCACGCACAGGAGCGCGAGCTCCTTGTCCTGCGCGCGGAAGAAGGTGCCGCCGCCGAACCCGGGGAAGGACGGGAAGCACAGCGCGGACTGGACGCCGTCGAGGTCCATGTCCTTGACCCGCGCAACCGGGTCGTAGCAGCCGGGGATCATGTCCTCGTAGCGGACCGGGTCCATGCCCCAGTCCTTCGGGTCCTTGCCGGCGACGGCGTTGAGCCCGATGGTCGGGAATGCCTTCCCGTCGTAGTTCCAGACGTGCTTGTCGTCGACCTCCACGATCCGTGGCGCGGCCTCGCGGTACTTCTGCGGGACCCGTTCCTGCCACACCCGCGGGTGCTCCACGAGGTGGTCGTCCACCGACACGATCTGGTGGTGCTCCTGCAGCGGCATCCTTGCCCTCCGAACACTCGGTGTGAACTGCATTTCTGACGTTCCGTTCACCTACTGTAGCCACGTTGTGCGGCAGATCACCAGGCTGTCGGCCCGGAAAGATCGCTGGGCCTCGCGTCGACGGCGTCGGCCTGCCGGGGTCTGACGAGGTCGCCGCCGGTCGGCCCCGCCCGGAGGCCCCGTGCCGAGGGTGCCGGACCGCGTCAGATCGCCGCCCCACCCCGTCGCCGTACGCCTCACATCTGGCCGGATGAGGTGGCATGAGTGTCAGAAACCACCGTCGGTCCTTGACAGTGGGGTGCGCCACCTGCGAATTTCAGAACAACGTTCCGTGATTTGCGAAACCGACTTCCGGCAGTCGCGCAGGGGACGTCCGAACCGGGCCTCCGAGGCGGCTGCCGCAGTGGAACCGCGGCGGCTGCGCAGGCGGGCCCTCCTCCGTCCGATCGAGCCGATGGGCATGCCGATGTCGTCATCTCTGGAATCGTCGTCCGGTCCCCGGACCATCACGATCGGCCAGGTGGGAGCCCGGCTGGACCGGCTGCCGACCGGCCCGTTCCACCGCAGGGTCCTGCTCGTGGCCGTGGTCACGTTCGTCTTCGAGATCGGGGACCAGTCCGCGACCGGCCTGGTCGCGGCGTCGCTGAGGGAGCACCTCGGCACCGATCTCACCGGGATCGCGTTCGCGGTCTCGGCGATGTACCTCGGGCTCCTCGTGGGCTCGCTGGTCGCCGGGCAGGTCGGCGACCGGTTCGGCCGGCGCTCCACGCTCTCGTGGGGGATGGCGGCGATGGCGGTCTTCTCCGCCCTCGCGGCGTTCTCCCCGAACATCACGACGCTGGTGGTCCTGCGGTTCCTGACCGGGATCGGTCTGGGCGCGACCTACATCGGGATCGTCGTCTACCTGAGCGAGATGTTCCCCGCCCGGCGCCGCGGCCTGTCCCTGGCCGTGGGCGTCGCGATCGGCACCGTCGGGTCGGTCCTGCTCACGGTGCTCGCCCGCGCCGTGGTGCCGATGGGTGAGCACGGCTGGCGGATCGTCTACGCGGTGGGCCTGCTCGGCCTGCTCGCGGTCCCCGCCTGCCGGCGCCTCCCGGAGTCGCCGCGGTGGCTCATCGCCCGGGGCCGCGCGGTGGAGGCCGCGGCCGTGCTGGAGAACATCGAGAAGGAGACCGCGGCGAAGACCGGCGCGCTGCCCGAGCCCGAGGTGCCGGACACGGCCGCGAGCGCGAAGGAGGCCCGGCGCCTGCCCACCTCGGCGTTGTTCCGGGGCAGGCTGCTCCGCAGCACGGTCATGCTGATGATCGTGTGGATCTGCTACTCGGCCGTCCAGCAGGTCACCACCACGTGGACCCCGACGATCCTGGTGCTCCGCGGGTTCACCCAGGCCGAGGCCCTGTCGCTGACCTCGCTGATCGTGCTCGGCTCGCTCGCCGGCTCCATCGCCGCGATCTTCATCGCGGACCGGCTGCCGCGCCGAGCGGGCCTGGTGGCGTTCACCCTCATCGCGGCCGTTGCCGCGCTGTGCTTCGGCTTCGTGACGAACCTGGCGCTGCTGATCGTCTCCGGCTTCGCCATCTACTTCTTCTCCGGGGGTGCCTCGCCGCTGATCAACGCCTACATGGCCGAGGAGTTCCCGACGGACCTGCGGGCGCGCGGCAGCAGCTTCGCGTTCTCGACGGGCCGGCTCACGAACGTCCTCGCGCCCTTCACGATCGCCGCGGTGCTCGCCTCCCTCGGCTACCACGCGATCGCGCTCGGCACGTTCGCCGCCTGGGCGCTGATCGCCGTCGCGGCGCTCGTCCTGGGCCGGCGTCGCTCCCGCACGGCGGACATGGTCGAGCAGGTCTGACCTCGGCCCGGGCCCGCCCGGCGGATGCACGAACGGCACTCTCGCTCATACCTACCGAGCGAGAGTGCCGTTCCGTTCATCCGGCGAGGTACGTCAGCGGACCATCAGCATCCCGCCGTCGACCGCGAACACCTGGCCCGTAATGAAACGGGACCCGGAGCCGGCCAGGAAGACCATCAGCGGTACCAGGTCCCGGTCGACGTCGCCGAGCCGCCCGTCGATCGGCATCTGCGCCGCGATCTGCGCGTCGTGGGCGGCGAGCTGCTCGGGCGCCATCGACGCCCGGGTCTTCGCGTACATCGGTGTCGAGATCGCCGGGGCGATGGCGTTGACGGTGATCCCGGTACGTCCCCACTCCTGGGCGACCGTGCGGGTCCATGCGAGGACCGCGCCCTTGCTGGCGGCGTAGTGCGCCTTGTTGCGCAGGCCCAGCACACCGGCGGCGGACGCGAAGTTGAGGATGCGGCCGCCGCGCTCGTGCAGGTGCCGGAACGCGGCCTGGTTGGTGAGGAACGTCCCGGTCGCGTTGACGGCGAGGACCCGCTCCCACTCCTCGACCGGGATGTTCTCTGCGGGTGTGCCGGGCGCGATTCCGGCGGCGTGCACCAGGACGTCGAGCCCGCCGAGGAGCCCGGCGGCGCGGTCGAACGCGGCGTCCACGGAGGACTTGTCCGTGACGTCGCAGAGCACGAAGTCCGCGTGCCCGGGGCCGTCCGCGGTGGCCTTGGCCGCGATCTCGACGCCCGGCGCCTCCTGCACGTCGCAGGACACCACCGATCCGCCCGCGGCGGTGAAGGCACGGACGATGCCCGCACCCATCCCGCTCGCTCCGCCGGTGACGAGCACCCGGGTGCCCGTGAGCGACTCGCTCATCTGTTGTCTCCTCGGTCGTGGGCCGCCGGTGTCACCGGCGCGCTGCGATCACCTGCGCCCCGTAGTGGCGCAGGGCGTCGAGAGCGGCGGCGCCACTCTCGGCAGATGTGTGGACGAGGACGGACGTGACGCCCGCCTTCGCATAGCGGTCCAGCTCGTCCAGGTGCGCGTCGACGTCCAGCGCCGCGTCGGCCGCTGTGGGGGCCTCCACCTGCACGTCCAGGACCGCGGGGTCGCGGCCCGCCGCCCTGAAGGCTGCGCGGAGCCCGTCGACGGCGTCGGCGAGCTGGGCGAGCGAGTCGATCGACGACGTCCGGAGCGAGGCGGCGGCGCGGCCGGCGGTGAGGAGCGGCGACCAGCCGTGGCCGTACCGGACGACCCGCCGCCTGGTCAGCGGGCTGTTGCCGCCGAGCCAGAGCGGCGGCCCGGGCTGCTGGACCGGGCGCGGCCGGAGGACCTGGTCGACGGCGAGGAACGAGGCTCCCTCGACGTGGTACGGCTCCCCGCCCCAGGCGGCGTGGAGCGCGGCGACCGCCTCGTCGAACAGGGCGTTGCGCCGCGCGAAGTCGGCGCCGACGGCGGCGAACTCGGACCGCAGGTAGCCGGTCCCGGCACCCAGTGTCAGCCGCCCGCCGGAGAGCACGTCCACCGTCGCCAGCGTCTTCGCCAGCTGGGGCGGGTTGTGGTAGGGCAGGACGAGCAGGTGGGTCATCAGCCGGATCCGGGTGGTCACCGCGGCGCAGAAGGCGAGCGCGGCGAGCGGGTCGAACGTGTCGTGCCCGCCGGCCTCGTGCCACTTCCGCGAGGGCGCCGGATGCTCGCTGAACGAGACGGCGTCGAACCCCGCCTCCTCGGCGGTGCGCGCGAACGCGCCCACGGTTCCCGGCTCCACGAGCTCCGCGGAGTAGCCGGCCCCGCGCTCGATCGGGTACTCGGCGGTGAACTTCACGTCCCGTCCGTGATCGTCGTCCCGCCGTCGACCACCAGGACGTGCCCGGTGACGAACGCGCTCGCGGGGGCGGCGAGGTAGACGACCGCGCCCGCGACGTCAGCCGGTGTCCCGACCCGGCGCAGCGGCGTGCCGGCGATCCGGCGCCCCGCCCGCTCGGGATCCGACACGACGGGCCGGGTCATGTCCGTGGCGATCAGCCCCGGCGCGACCGCGTTCACCCGGACCCCGCGCGGTCCCCACTCCACGGCCAGGTTGCGGGCCATCGCCACCAGCGCCGCCTTCGTCATCGAGTAGAGGCCGACCATGCTGCTGCCGCGCAGCGCGGCGATGCTGGCGGTGAGCACCACGCTGCCGGCGCCGCCGTCGGCGAGGTGGGGGAGGGCGTGGGCGGCGAGCCGCAGCCCGCTGCGCAGGTTGACCGTCATGATCCTCTCGTAGGTCTCGTCGTCGACCTCGGTGAGCGGGCCGGGCGGCGCGGTCAGCCCGACGTTGGACACCAGTACGTCGAGCCGGCCCAGGGCCGCGACGGCGGCCGGGACCACGGCGTCGATCTCGGCAGGGACCTCCACGTCGCACGGCAGCGCAACGGCCCGGCCCCCGGCCGCGCGGATCTCCGCGGCGACCGTCTCGCACCCCTCCGGCTCGTTGCCGCTGACCGCGACCGCCGCCCCGTGCGCCGCGAGCTGCAGCGCGGACTCCCGGCCGATGCCGCGGCTGGCGCCGGTGACCAGGGCGACCCGCCCGCCGAGGTCGAACAGGCCGGTCACGGCGCGCCCGCCCGCCCCGCCGCGGTCGTGAGGACGACCTTGCCGGTGGCGGTGCGGTCCGCGACCGTCCGCAGCGCCTCGGTCACCCGCTCGAGCGGGAACCGTGCGGAGACGGCAGCGCCGATGCCCTTGTCGCGCAATGCCTCGAGCTCCAGTGCGTCCCGGGCGGCGGCCTCGGGCTCGTGCTCGGTGAACCCGCGGATCTCGAACCCCTTCACCGTGACGTCCTTGAGCAGCACGAGGTTGAGCGGGATCCGCGGGATGACGCCCGAGGCGAAGCCGACGGTGACGAACCGGCCCCGGCGGCGCGTCGCGCGCAGGAGCACCTCCGCGAGCTCGCCGCCCACCTGGTCCAGCACCACGTCCGGGCCGCCGCACAGCTCGCGGACGCGGGACCGCACGTCCTCGGTCCGGGAGAGGTCCAGGACGGCGTCCGCGCCGAGCGCCGCGCAGAACTCGGCCTTCGCCGGGCTCGAGACGACGGCCAGGACCCGCGCACCGAGCTTCTTGCCCAGCACGACGGCGGCCGAGCCCACGCCGCCGGCGGCGCCGGTGACCGCCACCCACTCGCCCGGCCGCACGTCGGCGACGGACCGCAGCGCGGAGTAGGCCGTCGCGAAGGTGACGCCGCTCGCGGCGGCGGCGACCAGGTCGGCGTCGGGTGCCAGCGGTGTCACCGAGTCCGCCGGCCGTAGGATCCGCTCGGCGAACGCGCCCGCCATGCCCTGCCCCGCCACCCGGTCACCCACCGCGACCCGGGTGACCCGCTCGCCCATCTCGGCGACCACGCCGGCGAACTCGCTACCGGGCGTGAACGGCGCCGGCAGGCTGACCTGGTAGCCGTCCGCCACGAAGAGCAGATCGGTGAAGTTGACGGCCGCGGCGTGCACGATGACGACCACGTCGTCCGGTCCGGGCGCCGGGTCCGGCAGCTCCTGAAGGACCAGGTCCTCAGGCGGGCCGTGACGGGTGCACCGCACCGCGATCATCGGGCGACACCCGCGGGGGACCTGTTCGGAACGACGTTCTCCACAGGACGGAACCTAATTTGACGGATGGTCCCCGGTCAACGCCCGTCGGCTCCGACCGCCCGCACGCAGAAGCCGACCAGGTGCGCCCGCTCGGCGGCGTCCGGCGTCGTGCCGTTCACGACGTGCCGCTGCAGGACCCCCATCAGGGTCTCCTGCAACACCTGGGCGTCGCGGGCGGGCTCGGGGCGGCCGAGGGTGGTGAGCGGTGCCACGAGCAGGGCGCCGACCCGGTCGAGGAGGGTGAGCCCGGCCGGCTCGCGCATGCGCCCGTTGGTCGTCATCTGCTGCATGACGGCGGCGCCCTGCCTCGCGGCCTCGGGCCGGACGAGCTGGGTGAGCAGGCCCTCGACCCACGCGACCAGCTGCTCGACCGGATCGGTGTGCTTCGCCATCTGGTGCTCGAGATAGGTGCCGACCCGCACCAGGCCCCGCTCCACGACGGCGAGCAGCAGGTCCGGCTTCCCGGCGAAGTAGCGATAGAACGTCTGGTTCGAAGTCCCGGCCTCGGCGACGATGTCGGCGACCTTGGGCTCGGCGGGGGACACCCGCTCGGCCACCCGCAACGCGGCGTCCAGGATCTGCTCGACCTCGCCGAGGGCGTCGCGCTGGTGCCGCGACAGCGCCCTGTCGACCGCCGCCCGGACGGAGCCGGGCACCTCCTGCCATTCCACGTCGTCAGTCTTCCCGGCGCGAGGGATGGATGCGGGACGAGGGGTGGCCATGGTCCAGAATCTAGTTCTATCCTGAGCGAAACGCTATTCTGACGATGTGTCCACGATACGGCACGACGCGGGCGACGGAGGGACGAAGATGTCGGAGAAGACCGGGAACACGAGGGGCCGCCGGCTGCGCGGACGAGGAGCCGGGGCGTGAGCGCGGGGACGGGGACCGCGGCCGGC
>NZ_JAODNI010000006.1 GCF_025465255.1 Pseudonocardia sp. | reverse complement strand
GCCTGCGCCGTGTTGCCGTCCTCGTTGCCCGCGCCGGCCTGTCCGGGGGCGGCCTGCGCCGCCTGGTTCCCGGTGCCCTGGTTCGCCGCCCGCTGGGTGCCCGGGGCACCCTGCTCCGCCTCCGCGGCCGCGGCGATCTGCGAGTCCGCGGGCGGGGTCGACGGGGCGGCCGGGGCCGGCGCCACGGGGTGGGCCGCGGCCATCGGCACCCCGACGACCTGCGTGCTCCCGTCCGGCGCGACGACGATCCGGGCCGGGTCCTGCACGCGGATCATGCCCATCTCGGCCGCCCGCTGCGCCAGCGCGGTCGGCGCCTCCATGGCCGCGACCTCACGGTGCAGCCGCTCGCTCTGCTCCGTGAGATCCCGGGCGGCGGTGCGGGCGGCCTGCAGCCGGTACGAGTCCGCCGCGGCGGCGGTCGACAGCCACAGCGTCGCGACCAGGCCGGCCACCAGCAGCGCCATGATCAGCAGCACGAACTGGGCCCGGCCGGCCGGGGCCGTGGTCCGCTTGCGCCGCGGCGCGCCGACGAGGCGGCGCAGCCGGTCGTCCCGCTTCGCGTAGGCCTTGTCGGCGACCTTCTTCCGCGTCGGGGCCGGCGCCGCGGCCCGGCGCTCCGCGCCCCGCTGGGCGGGGATCGTCGCCGTGCGGTTCCTGGTTTCGGCCCGCTCCCAGCTGACCGACACCGAGGGCTTGCGCGCGAGGCGACGCTCGTCGACGGGAGCGCTCATCGCGCGTCCCCGTTCCGCGTGCTCCGCCGGGCCCCGATCACCATGGTGCGCGGGCGCTGCGCGGGCTCGCCCGCACGCTCGCTCACGACGATCCCCCCGCTGATCCAGCTGGTGTTCACGCGGCCTCCCGGACTCGTTCGGCGGCCCGCAGCCGCACCGAGGCGGCGCGCGGGTTGTCGGTGATCTCGTCCTCGGTGGCCGATTCGGCCCCGCGGACGAGCAACCGCAGCTCCGGGCCGTGCCCCGGGAGCTCGACAGGTAGGTCGACCGGGGTCCGGGACGCCGCTCGCGCGGCGAGCTCCCGCTTGACCATCCGGTCCTCGAGCGAGTGGTAGGCGAGCACGACCATGCGCCCGCCCACCGCCAGCGAGCCGAGGGCGGCGGGCAGCGCGGCCCGCAACGCCTCCAGCTCGCGGTTGACCTCGATCCGCAACGCCTGGAACGTCCGCTTGGCCGGGTGTCCCCCGGTCCGCCGGGACGCCGCGGGCACGGCGGCGTAGAGCAGCTCCACCAGCTCGGCGCTGCGGGTGAACGGGCGCTCGGCCCGCCTCCGCGCGACGGCCGAGGCGATCCGCCCCGCGAACCGTTCCTCGCCGTACTCCCGAAGGATCCGGGCGAGGTCCGGCACCGCGTAGGTGTTGAGGACGTCCGCGGCCGTCGGCCCCGTCGTCGGGTCCATCCGCATGTCCAGATCGGAGTCCCGGGAGTAGGAGAAGCCGCGCTCGTCCGCGTCGAGCTGCAGGGAGGAGACGCCGAGGTCGAACAGGATGCCGTCGACGCGGGGAAGCCCCAGCTCCCCGAGCACGTCGGCGATCTCGTCGTACACGGCGTGCACCAGGTGGACACGGTCCGCGTGGGCGGTCAGCCGGCGGCCGGCCAACTCCAGGGCCTGCGGGTCCCGGTCCAGGCCGACGAGGGTGAGCTGCGGATGTGCCGCCAGCAGCGCCGCGGAGTGGCCGCCCATGCCGAGGGTGGCGTCCACGACGACGGCGGGCCTGCCGGCGAGGGCGGGTTCGAGGAGGTCGAGAACGCGGGGCAGCAGGACGGGGACGTGCCGGGCCCCGGCTTGGCCTTCCGGATCAGCGTGATCACTGTCCGTTTCGTCCCCGTCGGTTGCGCCCGGGAGTCGCTTCATCTCTGCCACCTCCCTCGCGCCGTCGTACTCGTCGTGCTCATGGTGCTCGCCGTACCCGGGCCGGGGGGCGGAGTTCCGCCGTTGTCCGGGCATGGCCGAGCGACGCAACGGACGGGCATGCCTCCGGTGCGTCGCTCTACTGTTGGCGTGTTCATGGGGGTACCGTGCTCCCCAGCCGGTACGTCCACGGTTCCGGCGCCGTCCCCACCTGGATGCCGTGCACCTGGCGGGCTCCGGGGGACCTGGCACCGGGGAAGGTGCGCCAGGGCCCCCGGAACCCGGAGGTGGTTCATCACGGCATCCGGGTCGGGACGGCGACGGTGTTCCTTGACGTCTCCTCGCCCGACTTCTCACTCAGGCCCCGAGGGGAAGCTCGGGAGTCCCTAGATCAGTCCGGGCAGAACCTCCTCCTGCGCCTTCGCGTACTCGTCCTCATGTGCGTCCTGGTACTCCTGCCAGGCCTGCGCGTCCCAGATCTCGACGCGCGAGAACGCGCCGATCACCACGCAGTCCTTCGTGAGCCCCGCGTAACGGCGCAGGTCCGGGGTGATCGCGATCCGGCCCTGTCCGTCGGGGTTCTGCTCGTCGGTGCCCGCGAAGAGGTTGCGCTGGAAGACTCGCGCCGACTCGCTCGTCAGCGGCGCCGAGGCGACTTTGGTGGCCATCTCGCCGAAGGCCTCGCGGGTGAACACGTAGAGGCAGTGATCCTGCCCTTTCGTGACCATGCACCCGCCCCGCAGTTCGTCCCGGAATTTCGCGGGCAGCGTGAGCCGCCCCTTGTCGTCCAGCTTCGGGGTGTAGGTGCCGAGGAACACCTAACCCCACCTCCGCCCGGGAACCGCTTCGCCCCAGTGATCTCCACATTACCCCACTTCCCTCCACCGTCAACCCGAGATGACCTCGAGTCTCCTCGGCGTGCCCGCGTTTGCGCAGGTCAGCTGCGGTGGGGCGGGGTGGGGCGTTTGGCGAGCACCACTCGGTAGCGCGACGGGCGGGGCCCGGGCGGCCGCCTCCCTCACCGGCGTTCGCCCAGGTCGGCGAGCACTGTGGGTGGGCGGGGGGAAGCGTGGGGGCGGAGTGGGGGGCCCGTGGGGGGCGGAGTGGGGACGGCGTGGCGGGACCGCGGTGGGGCCCGGTGGCCCCCCGGTTTCCCCGTCCGGGTGACCCACTTCCTGCGGCTTTGACACACTGAGGACGAGGCTGACGTGCGGACCCGTGCAGAGCGGGGCGTCGCAGAGCGAAGGAGACCGGTTGAGCACCACCAGCAGCCGTTCCGCGGCCGTCCACCCGACGGATCCGGAGCACTCGCTCGGCGCGGTCGCGGACCTCACGGGCCGGGTCGCGGCGAACATCCAGCGGATCATCGTGGGCAAGCCGGAGGTGGTCCGGATCGCACTGGTGGCGCTGCTCGCCGAGGGGCACCTGCTCGTCGAGGACGTCCCGGGCGTCGGCAAGACCTCGCTCGCCAAGGCGCTGGCGCGCTCGCTGGACTGCTCGGTCAGCCGCGTCCAGTTCACGCCGGACCTGCTGCCCGGCGACATCACCGGCATGTCCGTCTACAACCGGCAGACCGGCGAGTTCGACTTCCGACCCGGCCCGGTCTTCGCCAACATCGTGATCGCGGACGAGATCAACCGAGCCTCCCCGAAGACGCAGTCCGCGCTGCTGGAGTGCATGGCCGAGCACCAGGTCACGGTCGACGGCGGCACGTACGGCCTGGCCAGCCCGTTCATGGTCATCGCGACCCAGAACCCGGTGGAGATGGACGGCACCTATCCCCTGCCCGAGGCGCAGCGGGACCGCTTCACCGCGCGGATCAGCGTCGGCTACCCGGACCCCGCCGCCGAGCTCGCGATGATCGACGAGCACGCGGGCGCCGACCCGCTGGAACAGCTGCGGCCGGTCGCGGACGCCCGCGCGGTCCGCACGGTGATCGAGACCGTCCGCCGGGTGCACGTCGGCCCGGAGGTGCGGCAGTACTGCGTCGAGCTGGTCGGAGCCACCCGCCGCGGCGCGGAGGTCCGGCTCGGGGCGTCCCCCCGCGCGACCCTGCACCTCGTCCGCGCCGCCCGGGCGCTCGCTGCGCTCGCCGGCCGGTCCTACGTCGTCCCGGACGACGTGCAGACGATCGCCGTCCCGGTGCTCGCGCACCGGCTGATGCTCTCCCCCGAGTCGATGGCCTCGCGGATGTCCGCGGCGGACGTCGTCCGCGGGCTGCTCTCCCGGCTGCCCGTCCCGGCCCCGGCCCGGAGCTGAGGAAGGGTGTTCGGGCGCGATGGGCCGTCCGGGCTGACCACCAGGGGACGTTGCCTGCTCGCCGGCGGGATCGCGACCGCCGTCTGCGCGGTCGTCCTGGACGAGCGGGACCTGCTCCGGATCGGGCTGTTCGTCTGCCTGCTCCCGGTCGTGTCCCTGCTCCTGGCGCTGCGCACGCGGCGCTCGGTGAAGGCCTCGCGCTCGGTGGCGCCGGACCGCGTCTCCGCCGGCTCGGCCACCCGGGTGGCGCTCGCGCTGCGCGGCGGCCCGGTGCCCGGGGCGCTGCG
>NZ_JAODNI010000222.1 GCF_025465255.1 Pseudonocardia sp. | reverse complement strand
GCGCCGCCGCCCGCGCCGGGGAGCCGGCGGACACGGAGGTCCAGCGCGACCCGGAAACCGTCGGGGAGCCGCGTCGCCGCGGGGCCGGTGCTCACCGCAGGATCCTCACATGTCGGCGGCCGGTCGTGGCACCCTCGTCCCGTGCCCGCGTCGTCTGATGTAGCCGGTCCGGTGCTCCCCCGGTACGGCGAGCGCTCACTCGCGGAGGTGCTACCCGCCCTCGCCGCCGCGATCGGTGTGCCCGGGATCGGGGCGGTGCCCGACCTCGGGCTGCCGCCCGCGCACGCCGCCGCGCTCCTGCTCGTCGACGGGCTGGGGGCGGAGCTGCTCGCGGCGCATCCCGCCGACGCGCCGTTCCTGACCTCTCTCGCGACGGCGGACCCGCTGACGGTCGGCTTCCCGTCGAGCACGTCGATCAGCCTGGCGTCGCTGGGGACGGGCCTGCCGCCGGGCGCCCACGGGATGGTCGGGATCAGCTTCCGGGCCGCGGGGGAGGCGCTGCTGGACTCGCTGAAGTGGAGCTCCTACGGCGAGCCCGACCCCGTCGACCTGCGGGAGTTCCTGCCGCCCGAGCACGTCCAGCCGTGGCCGACGATCCTGCAGCGCGCCGCGGCCGAGGGCGTCCACGTGACGTCGGTGTCCCCCGCCGAGTTCCGCGGGTCCGGCCTGACCCGGGCCGCGCTGCGCGGCGGGAACTACCACGGCGTCCACGCGCTGGGGGACCTCGCGGCGGGCGTGATCGAGTCCCTGTCCGGGCCCGGACCGCGGCTCGCCTACGCCTACCACGCGCACCTCGACGCGCTCGGCCACCTGCACGGGCCCGGCACGCCGCCGTGGCGGTTGCAGCTGCGGCAGATCGACCGGCTCGTCGAGTCGATCGTCGAGCACCTGCCGCCGGACACGCTGCTCGCCGTCACCGGGGACCACGGGATGGTCCGGTTGACCCGGCACTACGACGCGGACGTGCTCGGCGGGCTGCAGAACGGCGTCCGCCTGCTGGGCGGCGACCCGCGCAGCCGGCACGTCTACACGGAGCCCGGCGCCGAGGCGGACGTCCTCGCCGCCTGGCGCGGCGTCCTCGGCGACGACGCGTGGGTCGTCACCCGGGACGAGGCCGTCGCCGCGGGCTGGTTCGGCGCGCTGGGCGAGCACGTCGCCCCGCGGATCGGGGACGTGGTCGTCGCGATGCGGGGCACCGCCGGCGTGACCCGCACGGTCGCGGAACCGATGCTGTCCACCCTCCCGGGCCAGCACGGCTCCCTCAGCCCCGCCGAACAGCTCGTTCCCTTCCTCGTCGCCTACCCCGCCTGACCGCCGCGACCCGAGCCCCCGCGAGTCAGAAGGGGAGGCGGGCCGTCTTCTCGTCCGGGGCCCAGGTGTGGATCGCGGCCGTGACGGCGGCGGTGATCGCCGCCAGGAGGGCGTGCCCCTCGTCGGCGCTCGCACCGGTCGGGTCGCCGAGGATGCCGTTCGGGCTGACCGCGGCCACGCCGCCCGCCCGCATCCGGGGGAGCAGCTCCCGGAGCGGCTCGGAGTTGCCGGGTGCCGCGGCCTCCTCCCGGACGGCCTCGGGACGGAGGGCGAGCATCAGGGACGTCTCGGTCAGCCCGGCGTGGGGGTCGCCGGATACCCCCGGCGCCATGCACGGGACCCAGGCGGCGTCGCGGCCCTCGTGGCGCAGCAGCGTCACCGCCTCGACCAGCGACGCCACGTTGCCGCCGTGCCCGTTGACGAACAGCAGCCGCGACGCCCACCGGCACGCCGACCGCCCGAGCTCGACGAGCAGCAGCCGCAGCGCCTCGTGCCCGATCGACACGGTGCCCGGGAACCCCTCGTGCTCGCCCGCCGCGCCGTACGGGAGGGCGGGCGCCAGAACCAGCCCGGCATCGTCCCCGACCACCCGGCGCGCCACCGCCTCGGCGATCGCGACATCTGTGACGAGCGGCAGGTGCGGCCCGTGCTGCTCCACCGACCCGACGGGCACGACGAGCGTCCGCGACGGTCCGTCGCGGACGTCGGCCCAGGTCAGGTCGCTGATGTGGGTCATTGATCCCCTCCGTCCACAGGGTTGTCCACAGGTGGATGAGTGGCGTGGACGCTGTGGATGACCCTCACAGGTTCACCGCGACCCGGTGCCCGTCGACGACGGCGGCGTCGATCCGGCGCGGGGCGAGGCAGTCCCCGATCCGGTGCACCGGGAGCGAGCCGTCGCGGAGCTCGGACCACAGCTCGTCCGCGGGCTCGGTCGGGAACGCGCAGACCAGGGCGTCGACCTCCCGCTCCTCGAGGGCGCCCGTCGGGTGGTGCAGCACGTGGACCCGCGTCCGCGCTCCACCGGTCTCCACATCCAGCACCATCCGGTCGGCCGACGACCGGATCCCCGCGGCGTGGGCCCGGCGGCGGAAGTTCTCCCGGTCCAGGGTGATCCCGAGGTCCTGCCCCACGACCATCCCGGGCGTCATGATCTCGACCGCGCAGCCCCGGGCGGCGAGCAGCTCGGCGGTCGAGGTCGCCTGGTGGAAGCCCAGCTCGTCGTAGAGCAGCACGTCACCGGACGGAGACGCCGCGCCGGAGAGCACGTCGTGCACGCTCACGCCGCCGGGCCAGCGCGGCGCGGCGGGCCGGGACCCCGTCGCGAGCACGACGACGTCCGCGCCGGACCCCCGCACGTAAGCCGCGTCGACGTCGATCCCCGTCCTGATCTCCACCCCCGCCCTCGCGCACTCGACCCGGAGGTTCCGGGCGACCAGCCCGATCTCCCCGCGCCCCGGCGCGCTCGCGGCGAGCACGAGCTGACCGCCCGTCGAGTCGGAACGTTCGCAGAGGGTGACGCGGTGTCCGCGCGCCGCCGCGGTCGCGGCGGCCTGCAACCCGGCCGGACCACCTCCGACGACGAGCACGCGTCGCGGGATCCCCGGCGTCGGCAGCGGCGAGGCCTCCTGGCCCGCCCGCGGGTTCTCGACACAGCCCAGCCACCGGTTGAGCCCGACCCGGCCGACGCACTCCTGGTTGCACCCGACGCAGGTCCGCACCTGCTGGCCGGTGCGCGCCTTCGCGGCGAAGTCCGGGTCCGCGATCTGTCCCCGTGCGACGCCGACCAGGTCGCAGTGCCCCTCGGCCAGCGCCTGCTCGGCCTGCGCCGGCTCGGTGAACCGGCCGACGGCGATCACCGGCAGCCGCACGGCCCGCCGGATCGCCGACGGGATGAACGTCGCGTAGTTCGGCGGCGTGTGCATCGACGCCTCGATCAGGTGCAGCGTCGCCGTCGCCACGCCGATCGACGTGTTGACGTGGTCGACCTGCCCGGTGGCCTCCAGCATCCGCGCGAGCCCGACGCCCTCGTCGAGCCCGATGCCGCCCTCGACCTGCTCGTCCGCGCCGATCCGGACGCCGAGGGCCCTGTCCGGCCCGAGCACCTCACGGACCGCCGCGACGACCTCGAGCACCAGCCGCGCCCGGTTCTCCGGCGATCCGCCGTAGCCGTCGGTCCGGTGGTTCGTCGCCGGGGAGAGGAACCCGCGCAGCAGCGACGCGTGCGAACACTGCAGCTCGACGCCGTCGAACCCGCCCGCGACGCAGTGCTCGGCCGTGCGTGCGTACCCGTCGACCACCTCGGCGATCTCCCGCGGGCCCATCTCGACCGGGACCTCGCGGAACATCGGGTCCGGGATCGCCGACGGCGCCCAGACCGGCTGCCGCGAGTACATCCCGGAGGACTGCCCGCCGTTGTGGTTGAGCTGCGCGAGGACGGGGACGCCGTGGGCGTGGACGGCGTCGGTGATCAGGCGGTACCCCGGCAGCACGGCCGGGTCGTGGCCGCGGAGGACCTTCTCGTAGGGCCGGTCCGCGGGGTGCACCGAGTGCTCCTCGGTGATGATCAGCCCGGCTCCGCCCGCGGCCCGCGCGGCGTAGTAGGCGGCGTGCTGCGCGGTGGGCAGCCCGTCGACGGCGTAGCCGGTGAGGTGCGCGGTGAAGACGATCCGGTTCCGCAGGTGCAGCGGCCCGACGCGGAGCGGCTCGAAGAGCCTCATCGCGGCTGCGCCGCCTGTGCGCCGAACTCGTTGCCAGGGCGGCGTCTTCCGCGCACGACCTCCCCGGCCCGTCGTCCCTCCCGGACGGCCTCCGCCACGGTTCGCGGGGCGACGCAGTCCCCCACCCGCACGAGATCCGGCCGGGCCCGCCACAGGGTGTCCTCGGGCAGCCGGTGGGCGCAGTCGATCACGAGCGTGCCGGGAATTCCGCGGGCCTCGCCGGTGTGGACGTCCTCGATCGTCGCGACGCCCCCGGCCACCGACCGGAGCCTGGAGAACAGCTCCCGCCGGACCCCGGCCCGTTCGAGACGGGCGTTCGCGTCCGCGAGGTCGCCGGTGCGGCCGAGCTGGGTGCCCGCGACCGCGTCCGGCGTCACCAGCGAGCACGCGACGCCGCCGGCGGCGACCTGCTCGGCGATTCCGACGCCGGTCCAGTCCCCGATCGGGTCGTGCACGACGACGGCCGCGCCCGCCGGGAGCACGGGCCGTCCGGCCAGCACCTCGGCCTCGAACTCCGCCGCGGGAAGCACGCGGACGGAAGGAGCGGACGCGAACGCCGGCGCCGACGGGACCGACCCGGTCGCGAGCACGACCGTCTCGGCCGCGTCGAGGTCGTCGAGACCGGCCTCGACCCCCAGCGACACCTCCACCCCGAGCCGCGCCAGCTCCCGCTCCCACCAGGGGATCAGCACCCCCATCCGGGCCCGCCCGTACACGGCCGCGGCGAGCCGAAGGGCGCCGCCGAGCACCGGCGAGCGTTCGACGAGCCGGACCCGGTGCCCGTCCAGCGCGGCGGCCCGCGCGGCCTCCAGCCCGGCCGGCCCCCCGCCGACGACGAGCACGTCCCGCGGCCTGCCGGCCGCGCCGTCGCCGCGCGGGACGGCGGGCGCCGGGGCCGCGGCGGTGTCCCGGGATGTGTCGTTCGGACGACCGGAAGTGCCGACTCGCGGGGCCGGGGCGGCGATCAGGGGGTTGCGCGGATCCCGGGCGGCGTCCTGGTTGGAGAGGGTGCAGGGCCGGATCCGCTCGGGGGTCCCCGCCCGGACGTGGGCGACGAGGTCGGGGTCCGCGATCTGGGCGCGGGTCATCTCGACGAGGTCGCAGGTTCCGTCGGCGAGCGCGGAGGACGCCATCCCCGGGTCGACGACGCTGCCCTGCAGCACCACCGGCGTCGCCACGGCGGACCGCACCGCCGCGGACAGCTCCCGGTTGAAGCCCGGCGGGGTGTGCAGGTCGGGCCGGGTCGCGGAGACCGTCAGCCCCGAGCCGCGCACCGGCACGACGTAGTCGACGTCGAGGGTCCGGAGCACCTCCAGGGCGGAGTCCGGCGTGATCCCCGCCCACGGCGCCAGCTCGTCGACGCACAGCCGCAGCCCGAGCACGCGGTCGGCGCCGAGCTCCGCGCGGACCGCGGCGACCACGGACCGCAGCAGCAGCCCGCGGTCGGCCCCGAACGCGTCGCGACGGTGGTTCGTCAGCCCGGACAGGAACTGCCGCAGCAGGGAGTGCTGCCCGGCGTTGACCTCCACCCCGTCCAGGTCCGCGCCCACGGCGAGCGCAGCCGCCGCCGCGAACCCGGCCACCAGTGCGTCGACCTCGGGGGCCTCCATCACCTGCGGGACCTCACGACTGACGACGTCGAGCACCCGGGACGGACCCCACAGGGCTCGCTGGGAGAACGCCGTCGAACCCTGGGCACCGGAGTGGCCGAGCCCCGCCAGCACCAGGGAGCCGTGCGGGCGGCAGGCGCGGACCACCTCCGACCAGCCCGGACCGCAGCCCGCCGCCAGCGGGGCGCGCTCGTAGGGCCAGTCCGAGGGGTGCACGGACGCGATCTCGGTGGCGATCACGCCGCAGCCCCCGGCGGCCCGTCGCGCGTAGTGGTCGACGTGCCGGGCCGAGATCTCCCGGCGGTACCCGAGGTTGGTCTCGTGCGGCCCGAACAACACACGCGAAGACGCCCGGCGACCACGAAGGCTGATCACGTCGAGGAGGGACATGCGCAGATGGTCGCGCGGCGCCGGACCCGTCCTGATCGGGTCCGGCGCCGGCGGACTGTGGACCGGCTAGGAGCCGGCGACGGGGACCCGGAGGCCCGAGTCCGTGTCCGAGGCCCCCATCCCGGCGAGCGGGCTGGTCTCGCACGCACGATCCGGGCGGGCGATGGACAGCGTCAGCGGGACCGGGGCCTTGCCCGAGCGCGAGTTCCGCGGGGCCGAGCGGGAGTGGTCCACCTCGGACTTCGGGATCAGGGTGTCCATGTCCCGGGCGGCGAGCGCCTGCTCGCCGAACCCGCGCACGCACTCCGGGTCCGGGCCGTCGAGCGGGAGGCCGGTGAAGAACTTGGCCGCCATGCAGCCGCCCTGGCAGGAGTCGTAGTGCATGCAGGACGCGCACGCCCCACCGGTCTGCGGCTGACGCAGCTCGGTGAAGAGCTCCGAGTTCTCCCAGACCTCCTGGAAGCCACCGGGAGAACGAACGTTCCCGGCGAGGAAGTTCTCGTGGATCGCGAACGGGCAGGCGTAGACGTCCCCGACCGGGTCGATCAGGCAGACCACGCGCCCGGCGCCGCAGAGGTTGAGCCCGGGCAGGGCCTCGCCGAACGCGGAGAGGTGGAAGAACGAGTCCCCGGTGAGCACCTGGTCCCCGCGGTCCACCAGCCAGTCGTACATCTGCTTCTGCTGCGACGGCAGCGGGTGCAGCTCGTCCCAGACGTCCGCGCCGCGGCCCGACGGGCGCATCCGGGTGATCCGCAGCTGGGCGCCGTACTTGTCCGCGATGGCCTTGAACTCGTCGAGCTGGTCGACGTTCTGCCGGGTCATCACGACCGAGATCTTCGGCTGCTGGAACCCCGCCTCGGCCAGGTTCTCCAGCGCGCGGATCGCCGTGTCGAAGGACCCCGGCCCGCGGACGTAGTCGTTGACCTCGGCGGTGGCGCCGTCGAGCGAGATCTGGATGTCGACGTAGTCGGTCTTCGCCAGCCGGGCGGCCCGCTCCTTGTCGATCTTGATCCCGTTCGTCGAGAACTTGACCCCGACGTTGTGGGCGATCGAGTAGTCCAGGAGCTCCCAGAAGTCCGGGCGCACCGTGGGCTCGCCACCACCGATGTTGATGTAGAAGACCTGCATCCGCTGCAGCTCGTCGATGACGGCCTTGGCCTCCGCGGTCGACAGCTCACGCGGGTCCCGGCGGCCGGAGGACGACAGGCAGTGCACGCACGCCAGGTTGCAGGCGTAGGTGAGCTCCCAGGTGAGACAGATCGGGGCGTTCAGGCCGTACTGGAAATGATCGACCAGCTTCAACGTGCACTCCACTCGTCGTGGTGGGGACGACTCAGGGCGTCAGGGGCGTGTTTCGATCGTTCCGGACGCCGCCAGTCCGGCGAGTGCCCGCAGGTAGGCGGGACGCTCGGGCTCGGCGACCCCCGCTGCCTCGACGGCGGCGTGGACGTCCGGGTGGTGCTCCAGCCCCTTCACGACCGCCACCAGCTCCGGGGTCTTGAGGAAGGAGAGCTTGCGGGTACCGAAGTGGTAGACGAGCGCACCGAAGGGCTCGGGCCGCAGCGACACCTGCGGGCTGCAGCGATACGCGGTCCCGGGATCGAAGTCGACCCCGGGGCCGGCGGCCGCAGCGATGTCCCTAGTAGACACCGCACATGCCGTCGATCGAGACCTCCTCGACCAGGGTCTCCTCGACCACGGGCGCGGTGGACTCCTCGGACACGGACTCGGTCTGGTCGATCGAAGCCATGGTCTACCTCCTGGAAAACGACGCTGTCGGGTGCTGCAGGGCAGCACTTCGGACAGTATTGGCACCGAGTGCAGAAAGGCAAGGATCCGGTTGTCACGCCCCTCCGATCGGACGGGACATCCGATCATCACCTCGAGGTCGACCGGAGACCCCCCGCCGTCCCACTGCCGCGGACCGGCATATTCACCTCCGTGAACGAACCGGCCACCCTCCTGCACCTGGCCACCCCCGGCGAGTGGCGCGCCTACCTGTCCGCCGGGGCGATCGCCCCGCCCTCGCCGGCCGACGTCGGCTTCGTCCACCTCTCGACGCACGAGCAGGTCGTGCTCCCCGCGGACCGCCTCTTCCGGGACCGCCGGGATCTCCTGCTGCTCGCCGTGGACACGGCCGCGATCGAGGCCGCCGGGGTCGAGATCCGGTGGGAGCCGGGGGTTCCGGGGGACCCGGCGTCGATGCGCTTCCCGCACGCCTACGGCCCGGTGCCGACCTCCGCCGTGCTCGCGGTGCAGACCTTCCGGCCCCGGCGCGACGGCGGGTTCGACGCCCCGCCCGCGCCGCCGGACCGCGCGGATCACGCCGCGCGCCTGCAGGCGTTCGCGGACTCGATGCCGCGCCGGGTCGCGACGACGGAGGTGCCGGTGACCGGGGGCGTGGCCGTCCTGCAGGCGGACGTGCCGTGGTCGCACGCCTGCAACCAGCTCCTCGTCGACGACATGACGGCCGCCCAGGACATCCGCGCGGAGGCGGACCGGGTGCTCGGCGGGGCCGGACGTCGACACCGCTGCGCGACCCTGCGCGGCCCCGATCCGGGCCCGGTCGCGCGCGAGCTCGGCCGCAGCGGCTGGTGGGTGCAGCACGAGGTGGTGATGACCCGCCCGCTCGGCGACGGGTCACACCCCGACGGGCCGCTCGACGACGGGCCCGTCGCGGGACCCGCGACGCTCGCGGAGGTCCGTCAGGTCTGGACGGAAGCGTGGCGCACGGACCTGCCCGCGGACGATCCGCAGCGGCTGCGGCTGCCGGACCGCTACCCCGTCGACGACCAGGGCGTCGACGTGCGGTACCTCGCGTCGCGGGACGCGCACGGGGCCGTCGTGGCCGCCGCCGCCTGCGCGATCGACGGCGCCACGGCCGTCCTCGACGCGGTGGAGACCGCGCCCGCCCACCGCCGGAAGGGGTACGGCGACGCGCTGCTCAGGGGCGCGGCCGTCGTCGCGGAGGCGGCCGGCTGCGATCTGCTCGCCCTCGACGCGCTGGCCGACGACTGGCCGCGGCACTGGTACGCCCGCCGCGGCTTCACCGTGATCGACGAGACCTGGGCGGCGGGCCGGCAGGGCTGAGAGGCGGCTTCGCCGCTCGTGCGCGAAATCGTCGCCCTGGCAACGGTTTCCGCGCACGGGCGCCGAAGGCGCACCTACCTGACCCGACGGTTTTCGCCCCCACCTCTTGACGGTTTCCCGCTCGCGGCACTGTGCGCGCGGTCACTGCGGCCATAGCGTCGCCGACGACCGACATCCACCTGCACCAGAAAGGGCTGCCATGCAGGTCGACGAGCTGTTGAAGCCGTTCCCGCTCAAGGAGTTCCACCCGTTCCCCAAGGCTCTGATGGGGCCGGGCGCACACGAGATGATCGGGCCGGAGGCCCTCAAGCTGGGCTTCAAGAAGACGCTCGTGATGACCTCGGGCCTCCGCGGCACCGACATCGTCCACAAGATCGTCGAGTCGATGAAGTACCACGGCCTCGAGGTCGTGGTCTACGACAAGGTCGAGTCCAACCCCAAGGACTACAACGTCATGGACGCTGTGGGCCTCTACCAGCAGAACAAGTGCGACTCGTTCGTCTCGATCGGCGGCGGTTCCTCGCACGACGCCTGCAAGGGCGCGCGCGTCTCGGTGGCCCACGACGGCCGCAACGTCAACGAGTTCGAGGGCTTCAACAAGTCCGAGAACCCGCAGAACCCGCCGCACATCGCGGTCTCCACCACGGCCGGCACCGGCTCCGAGACCTCGTGGGCCTACGTCATCACCGACACCACGACGGACCCGGACAACCCGCACAAGTACGTGGCGTTCGACGACGCGTGCGTGACCTCGCTGGCGATCGACGACCCGGTGCTCTACTACGACTGCCCGATCGACTACACCGCGCAGTGCGGCTTCGACGTGCTCGCGCACGCCTCCGAGCCCTACGTCTCGCGGCTGAACTTCCAGCCGTCGCTGGGCAACGCGCTGCACGCGGTCAAGCTGACCGCGCAGAACCTGCGCCAGGCGGTGTGGAACGGCCAGGACCTGGCCGGCCGCGAGGGCATGATGTACGCGCAGTACATCGCCGCGCAGGCGTTCAACTCCGGCGGCCTCGGGATCATCCACTCGATCAGCCACGCCGTCTCGGCGTTCTACGACACCCACCACGGGCTCAACAACGCCATCGCGCTCCCCCGCGTCTGGGCGTTCAACATGCCGGTCTGCTACGAGCGCTTCGCGGACATCGCGGAGGCCATGGGCATCGACACCCACGGCATGACCAAGGTCCAGGCGGCCGAGGCCGCGCTCGCCGCCGCGATCCGGCTGCTGCGCGACGTGGGCATCCCGGAGCGTTTCATCGACGTCACCCAGGACTCCTACTCGAAGAACCGGCTGGGCCAGGGCCCGACCAAGTTCTACGAGAACGAGAAGACCATCCGCGGCGACGCGGCGGACGTGGACCGCATCACCAACCACGTCCTCGGTGACGCGTGCACCCCCGGCAACCCCAAGGAGTGCACCTTCGAGACGGTCCGCCCGGTCGTCGACCACTGCATCAACGGCGACCTCGACGACCTGCTCAGCTGACCCTGTGCGCGGGAAACCTCGCTAGAACGAGGTTTCACGCGCACGGGTTCGATCGAACAGCACGAACGTCACGCAGCTCAGCGGGCCCATCCAGGCTCCCTGGTTCACACTGGGAAGCGATGGGCCCGCTCGCTGCGTGCCTGCCGCGGCCCGCCGCAGAGCCGCGCGGAAGGAGCACTTGCGTGACCGACGCCGTGACCGCCACCGAGAACCCCGACCCGCCGTTCGAGTCGGTCCAGGAGGTCGTCGACGCGCTGCGCGAGCAGGGCTACATCGCCGACACCCGCCTCGCCACGACCGTCTTCCTGCTGACCCGCCTGGACAAGCCGCTCCTGCTGGAGGGGCCTGCCGGCGTCGGCAAGACCGAGCTCGCGAAGATGCTGGCGCTCGCCACGGGCCGCCGGCTGCTTCGCCTGCAGTGCTACGAGGGCCAGGACGAGACCAAGGCCCTGTACGAGTGGGACTACGGCAAGCAGCTCATGTACACCCAGATCCTGCGGGAGAAGATCGGGCAGGTCGTCGAGGACGCCCCCGACCTGCACACCGCGGTCGAGCGGATCGGGGAGAACGAGAGCGTCTTCTTCTCCGAGCGCTTCCTCGCCCCGCGCCCGCTGCTCGAGGCGATCCGCTCCGAGCAGCCCGTCGTGCTGCTGATCGACGAGGTCGACCGCGCCGACGAGGCGCTCGAGGCCGTCCTGCTGGAGACCCTCGGGGAGTTCCAGATCTCCGTCCCCGAGGTGGGCACGTTCACCGCGAAGCAGAAGCCGTACGTGCTGCTGACCTCGAACAACACCCGGGACCTGGCCGCCGCCCTCAAGCGCGGCTGCCTGCACCTCTTCCTGGACTACCCGGCCGCCGAGCGCGAGCTGGAGATCGTCCGGTCGAAGAAGACGGGACTGGCCGACGCGCTGGCCGAGGAGCTGGTCAACGTCGTGCGCGGGCTGCGCGAGCTCGAGCTGCGCAAGGCGCCGAGCATCTCCGAGACGATCGACTGGGCGCGCACGCTCGCGGTCCTGGGCGTCGACGAGCTCAACGCGCAGGTGCTCTCGGACACCGTGAGCGTCGTCGTGAAGTACGACAAGGACGTCCGGAAGGCGCTCGACGCGCTGCCCCGGCTCGTGGACCCGAACGCCGCGGTCGAGGAGCCGGGCCACGGCCACGGTCACGGTCACGGACATGGGCACGGCCACGACTCGGACCATTCGCACGACGACGGCGGTGACGTCGACGGCCGCGCCAAGCGGGCGGACAAGGACACCGTCGGCCGGCATGGCGAGGGCGCCTACGGGACCCCGAACTACGTCAAGGGCACCGAGAAGGACCCCGGTCCCGCCACGCCACGCAGCGTCACACCGGGTCAGGGCAGCCGCTCGTTCGGACTCGGCCGCAAGCGGGCGCTGTAGGCGATGGAGGCCACGATCCACCGCTTCGTGCGGCTGCTGCGGATCCGCGGCGTGCGGATCTCGGTCTCCGAGGCCCTCGACGCGATGCGCTGCGCAGCGCAGCCGGGCGTGCTGGCGGACAAGACCGTGATGAAGGAGGCGCTGCGGGTCGCGCTGGTCAAGGACCGGCGGGACGAGGCCACGTACTCCGAGGTCTTCGACCTCTTCTTCGCCCTGGTCAAGGTGGGCGAACAGGAGACCGGGCACGGCCACGGTCACGGGGACATGACCGACGACGGCGCCCTGGAGGACTTCACGCTCTCCGAGGATCCCAGCGAGACCCCGCAGCAGGGCCACGAGCACGGCAAGCCCGTGGACATCCGGGACTACTTCGACCCGGACGACCTGGCGCAGCAGTACAACCTGCACCAGGAGGCCAACAAGATCGACCTGGCCGCGATGACCGAGGAGATCGTCTTCTCCAAGGACAACCAGCAGGCCCAGGCCGCCGAGGGCAACCGGGTCCAGATCGAGACGGACCGGCTCTCCGGCGCAGGCATGCCCGGGGACATCTCGACGGCCACCGGCACGAAGGTCGACGCCGACCTCTCCGTCGCGGAGCAGGAAGCCCTGCTGGGCTGGCTGACCGCGGCGGAGGAGGACGCGCAGGCCGAGGCCGGCACCGAGGACGACGCGGCGGCGCTGCGGCGCAGGCTCGCGGGCGTCCTGACCAACCTGCCCGAGGCGATCAAGAAGCACCTCGAGGCGCTGATGGAGATCGAGCAGCGCATCGTCGACGGCGGGGAGGGCGAGGGGCGCGTCGCCGAGGTGGACCGGGCCACCGAGACCGAGCGGATGCAGCTCGAGGACTCGCTGCGCCGGCTGGCCAAGACCCTGCACGGCGCGCTCACCCACCGGCGCCGGGTCTCGCCGCAGGGCCGCATCGACTCGGGCCGCACGATGCGCCGCAACATGCGCTACGACGGCGTCCCGTTCAACCCGGTCACGGTGAAGCGGCAGGAGGACAAGCCGCGGCTGGTCATCCTGGCGGACGTCTCGCTGTCCGTCCGGGCCACGGCGCGCTTCACCCTGCACCTCGTGCACGGCCTGCAGGACCTGTTCGGGCAGGTGCGCTCGTTCGCGTTCGTGGACGAGATCGCCGAGGTCACGGACCTGTTCGCGGACCATCCGGTGGAGCACGCGCTCGGCCTGGTGTTCGGCGGGGACGTGATCGACGTCGACGCGAACTCGAACTACGGGCTCGCGTTCGGGCAGTTCCTGGAGGAGCACGGCTCGGCGGTCACCCGCCGCTCGACGGTGCTGATCCTGGGCGACGGGCGCGGCAACGGGAACGACCCGAACATGGAGGCGTTCGTCGAGATCACCCGCCGGGCGCGGGAGACGATCTGGCTGACGCCCGAGCCGCGCTACTCCTGGGGTCTGGGTCGCTGCGACCTGCCCGCGTACGCGGAGCACTGCGACCGGGTCCGGGTCGTCCGGGACCTCACCGGCCTGGAGACGACCGCCAACGAGATGAGCGGTGAGCTGATCGGCCGCTGACCGCGCACAGGCGGCGTCAGCCGCGCCAGGGAGAGAACGTGATGATGGATCTCGATCGCCTGGACAACGACCTGGCGGGCTGGCTGGACCGCACACTCGTGCGGCCCGGGCTGCTGCCGCCGGACCGGTTCGAGGACGCGTTCGTCGCGGTCGTCCGGGCCTCCGCCGGGGACCCCGACGACGCCTGGCTCGCCTTCTACCGCAACACCCTGGCGGCGCTGCACGGCGAGGTCCGTCCCGGCGGCACCAATGCGGAGCTCAAGCCCGTGCACGAGCGGGCCGCGGAGCTCGTCGTCGGGGCAGAGGTGCTCGAGCTGGGCAGCTGCTTCGGCTTCCTGGCGCTGCGACTCGCCGCCGCCGGGCACCGGGTGACGGCGACGGACCTCACCCGCGGCACCGTCGACCTGCTGGCCCGCACGGCCCCACGGCTCGGCCTCACCCTGGACACGATGGTGGCCGACGCCCGGGCCGTGCCGCTCCCGGACGCCTCGATGGACACCGTCTTCGCGGTGCACCTGCTCGAGCACCTGCCGGCCGAGGAGGACAAGGCCGTGCTGGCCGAGATGCTGCGCCTGGCGCGCCACCGCGTGGTCGTCGCGGTGCCGTTCGAGGACGTGCCGAACGAGACCTGGGGCCACCTCCGCAGGTTCGACGAGTCCGTGCTCGCGGAGCTGGGCGACACGACCGGCCTGCCGTACACCGTGAGCACGCACCACGGCGGCTGGCTGGTGATCGACCTCCACTGAGCGTGGCGTGCCTCCGGGCAGGGCGATCGCCGTCCAGGACGCCGGCCTGGTGTGGCCGGCGTCGGGGCGGCGTGCTCAGACCAGCTCGGGCACCCGCAGGTGCGCCAGGGCCAGCTCGAACTCGGCGACCTCCAGGACCTCGGCGCCCAGCTCGGCCGTGGCGTTCGTGCGCATCCGCTCGGCCTCGTCGCGGCTCGCGGCCAAGGCGTCGGCGCTGTCGAAGGTCACCGACGACACGGTGATGCCCTCGGGGCGGTCCATCAGCAGGCTCGCGCTGCAGAAGCCGTCCATCCGCTCCATCGCCGGCAGCATCGACTGCCGGTACACGTCCAGCGCGCGGTCCATCGCGGCGGGATCGAATCGCAACCAGGTCGCCCGCACACAGGCACCGGGTGCGCTGTTGTGGGCGCGGTGCAGCACCCCGATCTCCCACTCGTCGACCTGGGCCGTCCCGCCCAGCACGTCGGCCACCCGGTCGCGCAGCGGGCGGACCATGGGCTCGGAGTCCCGCATGGCGTCCATCGACTCCCAGGCGGTTGTCGCGATACACCGGCCGGACTCCCGGTCGACGATCATCGACATGCCGATGGAGCCGGGGGCGTCGAGCACCGCGGGCAGGACCTCGTCGCGAGCCAGCGCGATGCCACGGTCGAGGTTCTCCGGGTGGGCGAGGATCGTGGTGGAACGTGCGTACACGGGCCACCTCCTTCCGACGGGGGCGGCGCCCCGACGGCACCACCGGCCGTCGAACAGGGTTCTCCTCCCGGGCCGGGAGGGCAATGCGCCGTTCGCGGAGTAGCCCCGGATGCACGAACGGCACTCCCGCTCAGTGGGTATGAGCGAAAGTGCCGTTCGTGCAGAGGGACGGGAACTACGCGCCGGGGGCGGAGATCCCCGCGGCGGTGGTGAGGGCCCGCCTCGTGAGGACCTTGACGAGGTGCCTCCGGTACTCCGGGGTACCCGCGTTGTCCGCCGGGGGCTCGGTGCCCACGTCGGCCAGCGCTGCGGCCTCCTCGACGGACCTGCCCTCGGCCAGCGCGGCCTCGGTGGCCGAGGCGCGCAACGGGGTGGAACCCATGTTCACGAGCCCGACCCGGCCGTCGACCACCGCGACCCCGACGATCGCCCAGTCGTTGCTGCGGCGGGTGAACTTCTCGTACGCCCAGCCCGCGGTGCCGGTGCGCGGCACCCGGACCTCGACGACGAGCTCGTCCGGCTCCTTCACCGAGGAGAAGACCCCGGTGTAGAACTCGGTGATCGGGACGGACCGCGTCCCGCGCGGCGAGCGCAGCACCACGGTGCCGCCCAGCGCGAGGACCGCGGCCGGGAGGTCCGAGGCCGGGTCGCCGTGGGCCAGCGAGCCGCCGAGCGTGCCGCGGTGGCGGACCTGGGGGTCCCCGACCGTCCGCGCGACCGCCGGCAGCAGCGGGCACTCGGCCGCCAGCACGCCGGAGATCACCAGGTCGCGGTAGCGGGTGACGCCACCGATGGCGACCTCGTCGCCGTCGACCCGGATGTAGTTGAGCTCCGCGAGCCGGCCGATGTCGATGACCATCTCGGGCGCCGCGAGGCGCAGCTTCATGACCGGCAGCAGGGAGTGCCCGCCGGCCAGGATCGTCGCGTCCTCGCCGTGCTCGGCGAGCAGCGCGAGCGCCGCGTCGACGGTGTCGGGGCGGCTGTACTCGAATCCGACGGGGATCACGCGCCGGCCTCCCCGGTGGAGAAGCCGGGCGCCATGGAGCGGGAGCCGGACTTCGCCTCGGCCTGCTGGGCGGCGTCCGGGTCCTTGCCCGCGGCGACGAGCACCGCGCGGACGATGTTGTGGTAGCCCGTGCAGCGGCAGAGGTTGCCCTCGAGCCCCTCCCGGACCGCCTTCTCGTCCAGGTCCGGGTCCTCCTCGATGAGGCTGATCGCGGCCATGACCATGCCGGGGGTGCAGAACCCGCACTGCAGGCCGTGCTCCTGGCGGAACGCCGCCGTGACGGCGTGCGCCGGGTTCCCCTCGGAGGCGCCCTCGAGGCCCTCCATGGTGGTGACGGCCTGCTGGTCCGTCTGCACGGCGAGGACCGTGCAGGACTTGACCGACTCGCCGTCGACCAGGACCGTGCACGCCCCGCACGAGGTGGTGTCGCAGCCGATGTTGGTGGCCTTGAGGCCCACGTTGTCCCGCAGGTAGTGCGCGAGCAGCGTCCGGGGCTCGACGTCGGCGCTGGTGCGCTCGCCGTTGACCGTGATCTCTACCTTCATTTGGACGCCTCCTTCTGGGCTGCGTCGATCGCCGTCCACACGCGCACCGGCGTGAGAGGCATGTCGATGTGGCTGACCCCGAGGTGCGAGACGGCGTCGATCACCGCGTTCTGCACCGCCGGGCAGGACCCGATGGTCCCGGCCTCGCCGATCCCCTTGTAACCCATGGGGTTGACCGGCGTGGGCGTCTCCATGGTCACGAGGTCGAAGCTGGGCAGCTCCGCCGCGGACGGGATGCCGTAGTCCGCGAACGTCGCGGTCAGCGGCTGGCCGTCGGGGTCGAAGACGACCTCCTCGAGCAGCGCCTGCGCGATGCCCTGGGCGATGCCGCCGTGCCGCTGCCCGTCGAAGATCAGCGGGTTCAGGATCGGGCCCGCGTCGTCCACGGCCCAGATGCGCTCGACGGTCGCCTTGCCGGACTCGACGTCCACCTCGACGACGGCGACGTGCGCGCCGAACGGAAAGGTCGGCTTCTTGCCGTCCCACTCGTGGAAGACCTTGAGCTCCTCCGCCGCGGCGAGCTCGGCGAGCGGGACGCTCTTGGACCCCGGGACGCCCTTGACGACGACCGACGCGGTCTCCTTGTCGATCTCCAGGTCGTCCACGTTCGCCTCGAGCAGGTCCGCCGCCCGCTGCTTCGCGAGGTCGACGAGCTCGGCCGCGGCGTTGTGCACCGCGACGCCGCCGGTCTGCAGGCTCCGCGACCCCATCGTGCCGGCGCCCTTGGGGATCAGGTCCGTGTCGCCGTGGATGACCGTGATCTTGTCGATCGGGATGCCGAGCTCGTCGCTCGCGAGCATCGCCCAGGCCGTCGCGTGGCCCTGGCCGTGGGGCGACGTGCCGGTCAGCACCGTGACGGTGCCGTCCGCGTGGACCTCGACGGTCGCGTTCTCGACGAACGCGCCACCGCCGGTGATCTCGACGTAGGACGAGACGCCGATGCCGAGCTGCACGGCGTCACCGCGCTTGCGGCGTGCCTCCTGCTCGGCGCGCAGGCCCGTGTAGTCCGAGGCCTCCAGCGCGAGGTCGATCGCCTTGGCGTACTCGCCGCTGTCGTACTCGGCGCCGCCCTTCGTGGTGAAGGGGAACTGCTCGGGCTTGATGACGTTGATCTTGCGGATCTCGGCCGGGTCCATCCCGATCTCGTCCGCGAACAGGTCCATGGCGCGCTCGATGGCCTGCGTGGCCTCGGGGCGGCCGGCGCCGCGGTAGGCGGCCGTCGACGTCGTGGTGGTGGCGACGACCTGCGCGGTCGACCAGACCTTCGGGATGTCGTAGGTCCCCGACGCCATCATCCGGGTGAACATCGGCAGGACGACGCCCAGGCGCGGGTAGGCACCCGCGTCCTGGATGACGTCGAGGCGGTAGGCCTTGACCTTGCCGTCCCGGTCACCGCCGATGGTGATGGTCTGCAGCTGCGCTCGGCCCTGCACCATCCCGGTCATGTTCTCCGAGCGGCTCTCGTTCCAGCGGACCGGGCGGCCCGCCATCTTCGAGAACGCGGCGACCAGCGCGAACTCCGGGTCCGCACCGATCTTCGCCCCGAAGCCGCCGCCGACGTCCGGCAGGATCAGCCGGAGGTTCTTGGCGTCCATGCCCATCCAGCCGGCGACCTCGTCGCGGGCGCTCTGGGCGTTCTGGGTGGAGCAGAAGATCGTGCAGCGGCCGTCGTCGCCCCAGTAGGCGGAGGCGGCGCGGGACTCCAGCGGCGCCGCGGCGACGCGCTGGTTGGTGATCTCCCGGGTGATGACGACCTCGCAGTCCGCGAAGAACTCGTCGCCCGGGTCGTCCTTGCCGAGGTGCATCGAGGTGACGCTGTTCGTCCCGGCCTCCGGGAACAGCAGCACCTCGTCGCTCAGCGCCTTCTTGAGGTCGATCACGGCCTCGAGCGGGTCGTAGTCGATCTCGACCAGGTCCGCGGCGTCCTCGCCCTGCCAGTGCTCCTCGGTGAGGACGGCCGCGACCGCCTCGCCGACGTAGCGCACCGTGTCGGTGGCGAGGAACGGCCGCAGCATCGCCTTGTTCGCGGCCGGGAACAACAGCGCCGGCTCAAGGTCCAGGTCGGCGCCGGTGTACACCGCGACGACACCGGGGGCGGCCTTGGCGGCCTCCGTGTCGATCGAGGTGATCTTCGCGTGCGCCAGTGGGGAGCGGACCAACGTGAGGTGCAGTGCACCCGTCAGCCGCTCGTCGGTCAGGTCGTCGGTGTATGTCGCGCCCCGTGTGAGAAACACCGGGTCCTCGGTACGGACAACGCGCGTGCCCAAGATGCTCATCGCGGGCGACACTATCCCCCTGATCACGGGCATGCGACATGCCACACACACCCTGACCTGCAGGTAAGCCATACCTAAGGCGCTTGTCTGCGACGACACAGCCGCATCAGCGACCCCTTTCCGCCGCGCGGACCGCACGTGCGGAGGACGGGCCGACAGGGCCGGAGCTCGCCGGGCGGCCGTTCACACGGTTGGCCGAGCCTCCCACCAGGGGCGGACCGTCCAGAGCGGCGAGACGGGCCCGTGACCCTGTCCGAGCGGATAGGAGTGGCGCACCGCCTCGACGATGTAGCGCTTGCCGAAGGCGACGGCCTCCGGTGCCGTCATCCCGCGCGCGAGGCCGGACGCGATCGAGGCGGCCATCGAGTCCCCGCCGCCGTGGGTGTTCCCGGTGTCGAAGCGGGGGCCGGGCAGCTCGGTGAAGGTGTCGCCGTCGTAGAGGAGGTCCACGCAGCCCTCGACGTCCTCGGCGAGGTGTCCGCCCTTGACCAGGACGAAGCGCGGGCCCAGGCCGTGGAGCACCTTCGCCGCCTCGTACTGCGCGGCGCGGTCGTGCACGTCGAGGCCGATCAGCAGGCGGACCTCGTCGAGGTTCGGGGTGACGACCGTGGCGCGCGGGAAGAGCAGGTCCCGGAAGGCGTCGAGGGCGGAGTCCGCGAGCAGCTGGTCCCCGTGCATGGACGCGGCGACGGGGTCCACGACGAGCGGGGTGCGTCCCCCGGCGCCGATCCCGTTGGCGTCGCACGCCTCTGCGACGGCCTCGATGATCTCCGTTCCGGCGAGCATCCCGGTCTTGGCGGCGTCGAGCCCGATGTCCGACGCGACGCTGGTGATCTGGGCGGCGACGGTCGCCGGCGGGATCGTGTGCACACCGGTGACCCCCACGGAGTTCTGCACGGTAACCGCACAGACGGCGAGGCAGCCGTGCACGCCGCACGCGGCGAAGGTCCGCAGGTCCGCGGCGATCCCGGCGCCGCCGCCGGAGTCCGTGCCCGCGATGGTCATGACCCGCGGCGGGGTGGTCCCGATGGTCTGCTCCGGCACGGCTCTGCCGTCCTCCCTGGCCGGCATTACCCGGCCGGTCCCACGGTCGGCGGCCCGGGCCGCCCTCTCAGCCCGCCGACGTGCGAGCTCCCGCCTTCTGGTCCTGTCCCCCGCGACGGTAGTCGGCGGGACATGATCACTCACCCGCCCGGGAGGAATGGTCACACCGCGGATGGGGTTCACTGCGGACATGGCCGACACACAGGTGGAGCTCAGCCCCGAGGGCTGGGTCCGTAATCAGACGGAGAAGATCCTCGAGTCGGGGACGACCGAGGGCATCGAGGTCCAGGGGATGCCGATCATCCTGCTGACCATGAAGGGCGCGAAGAGCGGCAAGTACCGCTACGTGCCGCTGATGAAGGTCGAGCACGACGGCGAGTACGCGATCGTGGCGTCCAAGGGCGGCGCTCCGGAGCACCCGGTCTGGTACCACAACGTCAAGGCGAACCCGGAGCTGAAGCTCCAGGACGGCACCGTGACGAAGGACTACGTCGCCCGCGAGCTGAGCGGCGACGAGCGCCAGGTGTGGTGGGACCGCTCCGTCGCGGCCTACCCGCCCTATGCGGAGTACCAGACGAAGACGGACCGGGAGATCCCCGTCTTCGTGCTCGAGCCCGCAGGCTGAGCCCTCCCCCGGTTACAGGAGAGCCGTTCTCCCGCCGTTTCCCGGCGTGAGAGCGGCTCTCCTGCACCTCGGGCCAGGCGTCGGCGAGTCGTTCAGCGGCTTCCTTCCCGGTCCGGAGCGGTGACGGAACGGAGCAGCGGGCGGCTGGCGGCGGTCGCGGCGAGGACCAGCGCGGTCCCGGCCACCAGGACGCCCGCTAGCAGCAGCAGCCCGGAGGGTTCGAGGGCCTTCGCCGCCGCGGCGAACGGAGAGGCGCAGGCCAGGCCGAGGACCAGCGCGATCGCGCCGTTGGCGAACAGCGGGCGGACGGTCTCGGCGCGCCGCGCCCGGTCGAGGGCGACGAGCGGGGTGCCGGCCAGGGTCAGCAGGCGCAGCGTGTGCCGGTGGTCGAGGACGCGGGCGGCCGCGGCGGTGCCGGTGGCCGTCGCCGCGACGAGGAACGTCGCCACGAGCACGACGAGCGCGCCGCGCTGCAGGTCCTCGACCAGCATGGCGCCCTCGTGCTCCTGCTCGGCCCCGGTCTGCACGACCGCGCCGGGGACCAGGCCGTCGAGCGCCGTGCGGGCGCGGTCCAGCTGGGCCGGGTCCGCCGGGAGCACGGCGAGGCCGACCCCTTCCCGGGCGTCGTCGACGGTGTCCACCGACGCGGGGATCCCGATCGAGACCAGCCGGGCACGGGCGGCGTCCTCGAGTCCCGTGGCCCCGGCGGGTGCGGTGAGCCGAAGCATCGACGGGTCGGCGGTGACCGTGCCGGCGACCACGGCCGTCATCGGTGCGAGGAACCCGGCGACGAACACCGCGAGCGTCAGGCCGGCGAGCGGGCGGAACGCGCCCTTCGGGTCGTCGAGCAGGCGGCGGCCGGCCAGCAGCCCGGGCACCGAACCCGCACCGCGCGCCATCCGCGAGCCGAGCACGCGGACCACCAACGGCCCGATCAGCGCGACCGACCCGAACATGGCGAGGATCGCGACCACGAACACGATCCCCATGGCGTCGACGGAGACGACCTGCAGAGCGGAGTTGACCACCAGCAGCACCACCAGCGCGACGGCCACCCCGAGCAGGCGCAGCCACCGCGCGCCCTGCGGCCGCTGCCGCCGGACCACCCCCAGGGGTCCGACGACGACCTGGCGCAGGCCGCCGACCGCGGACGCCGTGGCCAGCAGCGCCACCCCGGCGACGATCGCGAGGCAGGCGAGGAGCCCCGGCCGGACGTCCGCGGCGAACCAGCCGTTGCCGGCCAGTGGGATCATCGCCACCAGCGGCGAGAGCGCCCACTCCAGCAGCACCCCGACGACCGCGGCGACCGCCGCGACGGCCGTGACCTCGGCGACGGCGACCACGGTCACCTGCCGGGCCGAGGCACCGAGCAGGCGCAGCGTCGCCAACCGCTCGCTGCGCCGGGCTGCGGACAACCGCGCCGACGCGCCGAGCAGCCCGGCGACCGGGAACACGACGAGCGCGACGGCGACGATCGTCAGCTGCCGGTAGACGTCCGTCATCGCGTAGTCCCGCCCGGCCGGCCGCGGCACGTCGAACCCCGCGACGGGCGCGACGTCCGAGTTCCCCGGCACCGTCAGTACCGGGTCCCCCGCGGGCCGGCCGATCACGGCGACCAGCTCGTCCGGGCTCTGCAGGCCCGCCTCGCCGAGGAGGCCGGTGGCGGGCCCGGGGTAGCGGGCCGCCAGCTCGTCGGCCGGGAGCGTGCCCAGCAGTTCGGCCAGCGCGGGCGAGACCCAGACCTCCCCGGGCGCGGGCATGCGCGGCAGCCCGGGCGGCGGCGCCGCAGTCGCCACCGGGGCCACCAGGTCGATCTGGGTGATCGACCGGCCGGCGGCGGAGTCCGTGCGGAGCCGGAGCTGGGCGACGGGGTCCGCGGCGGCGACGGCGGGTGCGCGCCAGGCCGTGCGGGACTCGCGCTCGTCGAGGCCGTGCAGGGCACCGACCGCGATGGTCAGCAGGGTGGTCGCCACGGCGGCGCCCGCGCCGACCAACCCGGCCGACGCCCAGGCGCGACGGCCGCCGAGGCGCAGCAGCCGTAGGGCGAGGCCGATCACGCCGGCACCTCGGCCCGCACGACCCGGCCGTCCCGCAGCGCCACCGTGCGGTGGCACGCGGCGGCGACGTCCGGGTCGTGGGTCACGACCACCAGCGCGGTCCCGGTGCGCACCGCCAGCCCACACAGCAGCTCGACGACCTGACGCCCGGTCGCGCTGTCCAGGGCGCCCGTCGGCTCGTCCGCGAAGACGACCGCGGGCTCGGCGACGAGCGCCCGCGCGATCGCGACGCGCTGCTCCTGTCCTCCGGAGAGCTGCCCCGGCCGGCGGAGCTCCAGGCCGGCGAGCCCCAGCGAGGGGAACCACGCCGCCGCGCGGCGGACGGCCTCGCGCCGCGGGACACCGCCCAGCATCAGCGGCAACGCGACGTTCTCCACGGCGGGCAGCTCGGGCAGCAGCTGGCCGAACTGGAACACGAAGCCCATGCGCTGCAGGCGGAGCGCGGTGCGAGCGCCCTCGGACAGCGTGTCGACGCGCTCCGCCCCGAGCCGGACGACACCCTCGTCCGGCCGGAGGATCCCGGCGAGGCAGTGCAGGAGCGTCGACTTGCCCGAGCCCGAAGGGCCGGTGATCGCGAGCGTCTCGCCGGGCGAGACCGCCACGTTCACGTCGGACAGGACCGTCGAGGCGCCGAACCGCTTGGTCAGCCGGGACCCCGAGAGGATGGGAGCGTTGTTCATGCGATCACCGTGGCGTGAGCGGGCGGGCGCGGGCCTCGGGTGAACGGACGATCTCCGCCGGGTGACTCGTCCTTTCGGCCGAGGCCGGGCGGCAGGGGTGCCGTCCTAGGCTCGGCCCGTGCCCCGCCCCACCCTCCCCCGGTTCGTCCGGCACGCCGGACTCACGGCCGAGGTGCTGGCCTACGTGTTCTGGCTGCTCGTCGATGGTGTCGCCACCCTCGGTGTCGACCGGGGCTGGCCGAGCGTCGCGACCCCGGTCGTCGGCGCCCTGATCGCGGGTGTCGTGCTGCTGCGCCGGCGCGACGGGGTCGACGTCCTGCGGACCGCCGCGCTCGCCTACGCGCTCTCGGTGCTGATCACACTCGGGTCCCAGGTGGTCGGCGCGCCCTCGATGGCGTTCACCGAGCAGCTCGCGCTGGCCGTCGTCACCGTCGCCGCGCTGCGCCGCGCCGGGGACCGCACGGCGCTGGCCGTGTGCGGCGCGGCGGTGATCGCCCTCGTCGGCTCGGCCGCGTTCCGGGCGGACATCGGCACCGCCCGGAGCGCGTTCACGATGCTCTCCGCGCTCGGCTGGGGCGCGACGATCGCGGTCGGCCTGGTGATCCGCGAGAACGAGGCCCGGCGCCGGAACCAACTGGCGGACGCCCGGTCCGCCGAGCGGATGGACCTGGCCCGGGAGCTGCACGACGTCGTCGCCCATCAGGTCACCGGCATCGTCGTGGCCGCCCAGGCCGCGGCCGTCGTCGCCCGGACGTCGCCGGAGGCGGTCGACAAGGCGCTGCTCGCGATCGAGAACGCCGGCGGCGAGGCGCTCACGGCGATGCGCCGGATGGTCGGGGTGCTGCGCGGGCAGGAGGAGGGCGCGCGGACGCCCGGAGCCGACCTCGCCGACATCGCGGAGATGGTGCACCGCTTCGACCCCGAGGCCCGGCTGGCCCGGCTAAAGACCGATCCCGGGCTCGAGCACGCGGTGCTGCCGGCGGGGGTGGCCGCGACCGGGTTCCGGGTGGTGCAGGAGGCTCTGACCAATGTTCGGCGGCACGCCCCCACGGCGTCGGCCGTCGAGATCGAGATCCGGATCCGGGACGAGGTGCTGGTGGTGGGAGTGCGCAACGACGGCGTGCGGACGGGGGGTCCGGGGGCGATCGGCGGTGAGAGCGGCTTCGGGCTCGCCGGGATGAGCGAGCGGGTCGCCGCGTTGGACGGGACCCTGCACGCCGGGCCGACGGGCTCGGGCGTCTGGACCGTGACGGCCCGGCTGCCGCTGACGGGCGGCGTCGCATGATCCGCGTGCTGCTGGCGGACGACCAGGAGATGGTCCGCACGGGGTTCCGGCTGATCCTCTCCGCCGAGGGGGACATCGAGGTCGTGGGCGAGGCCGGCACCGGGGCGGGCACCGTGACGAAGGCGCGCGCGCTGCGCCCGGACGTCGTCCTGATGGACATCCGCATGCCCGAGCTCGACGGGTTGGAGGCCACCCGCGCGCTCATGGCGGACCCGGCGCCGCCGCGGATCGTCGTGGTCACGACCTTCGACCTCGACGAGTACGTCTACGGCGCGCTGCGCGCCGGGGCCTGCGGCTTCCTGCTCAAGGACGCCGGGCCACGGCTGCTCGTCGAGGCCGTGCGGGCCGCCGCGGCCGGGGACGCGCTCGTCTCGCCGTCGGTGACGGTGCGGCTGCTGCAGCAGCTCACCGCGCCGGCGCCGCCCCGCCGCGGCGCCCCGGAGAACGCGCTCTCCCCGCGCGAGCTCGACGTGGTGCGCGCGGTCGCCCGGGGCCGGACGAACAACGAGATCGCCGCGGAGCTGTTCGTCTCCCTGTCCACGGTGAAGACACACCTGGCGAACGTCCACACCAAGCTCGACGCCCGCAACCGGGTCGAGGTCGCGGCGTGGGCGTGGGAGAACGGCCTGGTCGCCTGAGGACCGGTCAGCCGAGCTCGGTCGGGACGGCGATGACGTCGACCATCGCCCCGTTACGCAGGACGGTCACCGGCAGCGGCACGCCGACGGCGTCGGAGAACAGCTGCCGCTGGATGCCCTGGGCGTCCTCGACGGGCGCCCGTCCGACGTCGAGCACGAGGTCCCCGCGGCGCAGGCCGGCCGCCGCGGCAGGGCTGCCCGCGACCACCTCGGCGAGCCGTAGCCCGTTGCGCCTGCCGTAGCGGTCGGCGACGGCTGCGGGGACCGGGGCAGGCGTGCCGACCACACCGAGGTAGGCCCGGCGGACCCGGCCTGCCGTGCGCAGGGCGTCGACGATCCGCAGCGTCGTGGCGTTGATCGGGACGGCCAGGCCGAGCCCGGTGCCCGCGACCGCGGTGTTGATCCCGACGACGCGGGCGCGCCAGTCCGCGAGCGCGCCGCCGGAGTTGCCGGGGTTCAGCGCGGCGTCGGTCTGGATGACGTCCTCGACCACCCGGCCCGCATTGCCGCTACGGGTGGGCAGCGAGCGGCCGAGCGCACTGACGACGCCGGCGGTGACGGATCCGGCGAGGCCCAGCGGGTTCCCCACCGCGACCACGAGCTGGCCGACGACGAGATCGTCCGCGTTCCCGAGCCGCGCGGGCTCGGGCAGGGCCCCGCGGTCGTCGGCCCGCAGCAGCGCGAGATCCGACAGCGGATCGGCGCCGGCGACGCGGAACGGCACCTGCTCGCCGTCGACGAAATCGGCTCGGCCGCTCCGGGCGACCCCGACGACGTGCGCGTTCGTGAGCAGCTCGCCGGGGGCGATCACCACCGCCGAGCCGCTGCCGCGACCGATCCGCACCGCCGCGACCCGGCCGGTGAGCTCCGCCGCGACCGCGCTGACCGTGCGGGAGTAGGCGTCCAGTTCGTCCATGCCGGGCCTCCCTGCTTACACCGTTGCAGCCGTAGCAACGACCATGCCGGGTGTGGTGTTCCCCTGCCCCCGGGTCCGCCATGGAGCCGTAACGCGGCGGAGCGCGCCCGAGATCAGCGTCGTGGCTCCATGATGCGGCCGGGCGTCGGGCTCACACCTCTTCGGCCTCCTGGGCGGTCGGGTCCCAGGACAGGCCCGGCGTGCCCCAGCCGCGGCGTTTGAGCACCTTCTTCGCCGCCCGCTGGTTCCGTCCGACGAGGCGGTCGATGTAGATGAACCCGTCCAGGTGGTCGACCTCGTGCTGCAGGCAGCGGGCCAGGAAGCCGGTGCCCTCGATGCTGACCGGCTCGCCGTCGACGTCGACCCCGGTGACCCTGGCCCAGTCCGCGCGCCCGGTCGGGAACTGCTCGCCGGGGACCGACAGGCAGCCCTCGTCGTCCTCGTCGGCGTCCGGCATGGTCGTCGGCCGGCCCGAGTCCTCGATCACCGGGTTGACGACGACCCCCCGGCGCATGACCTGGGCGACCTCGTCCGGGCAGTCGTAGACGAACACCCGCAGGTCCACGCCCACCTGGTTCGCGGCGAGCCCGACACCGTTCGCGGCGGCCATCGTCTCGAACAGGTCGTCGACGAGCGTGCGGAGATCCTCGTCGAACGTCTCGACCACCCTGGTGGGGGTGTGCAGGACGGGATCACCGATGATGCGGATGGGGCGGACGGTCACGCTCCGACGATAGTGAACCCCCTCGGCCGGCCCTCGTCCGTGGGGCCCGATTCACCTTCCGGGGTGGCGCGTCCGGCCCGTTTCTGTCGGACCCCCGTGGTTCAATTGCGGCCCGGAATGACAGACCTGTCATTCCGTCGTCTCCGGCTTTCGAGGAGCGTGATGGAGTCCGCCACCGAACCCAGTGTGGTCGCCGCTCCCACCGGCAACCCGCTCCGCGAGCTGGACCGCCGCGAACGGGAGATCCTCGCCTTCGAGGGCCAGTGGTGGAAGTACGCCGGCGCCAAGGAACAGGCCGTCCGCGAGCTGTTCGACATGTCCGCCACGCGCTACTACCAGGTGCTCAACGCCCTGGTGGACAAGCCCGAGGCGCTCGCCGCGGACCCCCTGCTCGTCAAGCGGCTGCGGAGACTGCGTGCAAGCCGGCAGCGCACCCGCGCGGCGCGTCGGCTGGGCATCGAGCCCTGGTAACGCCATGATCGGGCCTGCCGTGATCCGCGCAGGCCGGATCCGCACGACCTGATCGGGAGGACAGCCGTGACCACACCCGCCCCCTCCGGCGGACCGTCGCCGCTGAGGCTCGGTGGTCTCGCGCTGATCGGCGTCGGCGTGATCGCCGCGGTCATCGGCGTGGCCACCATCGCCACCGGCGGTGGCAGCGACGACCCCACGGTCGCCGCCCCGCCGCCCGCCAGCTCCGAGGCCGCCCCGACGTCCGCTCTCGGGACCACGGACCCCAACGCCGTGCCGTCGCTCGCCCCCGCCCCCGGATCCGACGGCTCGCCGGGCACCGGTGACGGCGCGGCCGGCGGCGGAACCGGGCAGGGCGGAACCGGTACCGAGGGATCCGGGACCGGCGGAACTGCGTCCGGTGGCACCGGATCTGGTGGCACCGGGTCCGGTGGCACGGGGTCCGAAGGCACCGGGTCCGGAGGCGCCGGTGTCGCACAGGGCAGCGCCGGCACGGGTGGCACCGGAGGTGGTGCCGGTGGTTCGGGCGCGGTCGTCGCCGCGCCGAGGGAACCGCTGCGCGTCTACAACAACAGCACGATCGCCGGTCTCGCCGCCAAGGCCGCGGAGGACTTCCGCCGCGCCGGCTGGACGGTCACCGAGAGCCGCAACTACTCCGACGGCGTCATCCCGACGACGACCGTCTACTACCGCCCGGGCACCCGCGAGCAGGCCGCGGCCGAGCGGCTCGCGGCGGAGTTCGGGATGCGCGCCGAACCCCGGTTCGCCGGCATCCAGGACGCGACGCCCGGACTGATCGTCATCCTCACCAAGGACTACAAGTACGCCGCGAGCTCGTAGGAGAGCCCTGCCCGCGCGTCGCGCGGTAGGACCGGGCCCTCCTCGGACCGTCCGCTCCCCGGCACGGCCCGCCCCCGGTGCCGCCGCGACGTCGGCGGGCCGGGGCCGTTCGCGAACGGCCCCGGCCACGGCCGACGCTCAGGCCCGGCGCAAGGCGTAGGCCTCCAGCTGCGCCACCTGCACCGGGTCGAGCGACGGCGGGACCGCGCGCCGGGCCGCCGCCAGGTGGGCGGCGGTGACCTCAGTGGCGTCGAGGGACTCCCGCATCGCGGTCAGCGCCGCCTCGCGCAGGATCGCGGCACAGTCCGCGGCGGAGTAGCCCTCGAGCTCCGCGGCGAGGGCGTCCAGGTCGACGTCCTCGGCGAGCGGGGTGTTGCGGCCCGCCGCCCGCAGGATGTCCGCCCGCGCCTCGGCGTCCGGCGGCGGGACGAACACCAGCCGCTCGAGCCGGCCGGGGCGCAGCAGCGCGGGATCGACGAGCTCGGGCCGGTTCGTCGCCCCGACCACGACGACGTCCCGCAACGGGGTCGCCCCGTCGAGCTCCGTGAGCAGCGCCGCGACCACCCGGTCCGCCACCCCGGAGTCCGTGGACCCGCCGCGGCGCGGGGCGAGCGCGTCGACCTCGTCGAGGAAGATCAGCGAGGGGGCTGCGTCCGCCGCCTTGCGGAACAGCTCGCGCACCGCCCGCTCGGACTCGCCGACGTACTTGTCCAGCAGCTCCGCGCCCTTCACGGCGAACACGTTGAGCGCGCCGGAGCCCGCGAGCGCCCGGAGCAGGAAGGTCTTCCCGCCACCGGGTGGGCCGTAGAGCAGCACCCCGCGGGGCGCGGCGACCCCGAGCCGGGCGAACGAGTCGGGATAGCGCAGCGGCCACAGCACGGCCTCGGTCAGGGCTTGCTTGACCTCGGTCATGTCCCCCACCTGGTCGAGCGTGATGCCGCCGGTCTGCAGCGTCTCCGTGGACGACATGGAGATCGGCCGGGTGCCCCCGACGGCGTCGAGCAGGTCGTGCTGGGTGATCTTCGGGTCGTCGCCGGAGCCCTGCCGCAGCGCCGCCTGCACCGCCGCCTCCCGCCGCACGGCGAGCAGGTCCGCCACGACGAAGCCCGGGGTGCGCTCCGCGATCTCGGCCAGGTCGACGTCCTCGGCCAGCGGCACGTCCTGCAGCAGCCTGCGCAGCAGCTCGGCCCGGGTCCGGTGGTCGGGGAGCGCGAGTCCCAGCTCACGTTCGGCCAGGTCAGGGGCCCGGAATCGGGGATCGACGTTCTCGGGTGCCGCCGTCGTCGCGACGAGAGCGAGCCCCGGGGTCCCGACGGTCTCGCGCAGCGCGTCCAGCACCAGCGTCGCGAGCGGCGGCGGGGTCGCGGCGGGGAGCAGCGCGTCGACGTCCGTGACGAGCAGGACCACGGGCGAGTCCGCGGACGCGGCGGACCGGGCGGAGGTCAGCACCTCCTGGACCCGTGCCGCGGCCGACGCGGGCTCGAGCGCCCCCGCGGACGGCCCGTTCAGCTCGACGCACCGCGCCTTGGTCGCGGCGGCGACGCTGTGCACCAGCGTGGTCTTGCCGGATCCCTCCGGCCCCGTGACCAGCACCCCCAGCCGTGCGGTGCCGCCGAGCCGGACGAGCAGCTCGGGACGCGCGAACGTCAGGTCCAGCCACTCCACGAGCTTGCGCGCGGCTGCCGTGTTGCCGATCAGATCGTCGATCGGGAGCGCCGGTTCCACGGGCGGCGCGGGTGCGGGCGGTGCGGCGGGTGCCGAGCCTGCCCCGGTGACGGCGGGTGAGGAGGCGCGGGGGACGGCGGTGGCGCGGGACGACGCGGTGGGCGCATCCGCGGTCGTCGGACCGTCGACCCAGCCGACGACGGTCGTGGGCGAGATCGAGACCGGTCCCGCCGGCTCGGCGGCGGCGACCGTGAGCAGCTCGCTCGTCCACACACCGCCGATCGCGTTGGCCAGCGTCCGGCGGGTGCCGGGGACGTCCGAGCCGGGCGGCGGCGCGATGTCCTGGGGTAGCAGTGACACCGCGTCGCCCGGCGTCAGGACCTTGCCGAGCAGGGCGAGCCGGGCCGTCGCGGGCGTCACCGCGGCCCGGACCAGGCGCGAGCCGGCGAGGACCACCCGTCGGGCCGGGGCGACCTCGACCGGTTCGACCACGACCGAGGACCCGTCCGTGAGCCCGGCGTTGGAGAGCGTGACGTCGTCCAGGCGGGCGTGGCCGGGGGCGCCGCCGGCCTCACCGGCCACGGCGAGCGCGGCCGTCTCCCGGGTCCCGGTGAGGGTGACCGCGTCCCAGGAGCGCAGGCCGAGGGCGTCGAGCACCTCCGGGTGCAGGCGCACCACGCCCCGGCGGGCGTCGAGGGCGGAGGTGGCGAGGCGGGCGACCAGCGTGATCACGGGCACCGGCACACGGTATCGACCGCGCGCGGTGGCGGGCGTCCGCCCGCTCAGCGACCGCCCCGCTCAGCGACGGCGGAGCCCCAGCCGACGCCGGTTCGCGCTCGGTACCGGCTGGCCGCCGGGACGCGAGCCCGTCCCGTTCGGCCCGGCCCCGTTCGGCCCCGGGCCGTTCGGGCCACCGTTCTGCGGGGATCCGCCGTCCGGGCCGAGGCGGCGGACCGCCGCGCGCATCACGCCG
>NZ_JAODNI010000203.1 GCF_025465255.1 Pseudonocardia sp. | reverse complement strand
CTCGGCCCGGCCAACACTCGGACTTCTGAAACCGTGTGGAACGACGCGGCACACGGAGAAGAGGCGGCCGGCGGTGGCGCGGTGGGCCGCCGGACACCTCGCCCGGCCTTCCAGGACGGCGCGAACGCGGAGGTCCGAGTAACCGTGCCGCCGCCGCCACGGACACGGCCACCGATCCGACTCGGCCGATCGTGCTGGATCGTCACGCCTTTGGCCGCCAAATGGCCCCGCTCAGCGGACAGCAACCGAGCGAGGTGGCGACTAGAGGTGGTAGGGGCCGATAACCCACCGGCGGCACGACGGGCGGGACGGGAGGGCGGCTGTGCTGAGGCAGGGCGCGACACGACGGCAAGCGATCGCTTCGTGCTGGAGCCGCCCGGGTGCGCACGCGACCTTCGGTACGCACATGACGTGTGATCGCGTCCGGGGCGCGGACCGCGAGGTGCCGAGGATGCCCTATCTCGGCGCCCGCCTGCCGAGCCCGCGCTCACGATCACTGAGCCAGTCGGTGACTCGTACCAGAACGCCGATCACGCCGATCAACATGATCAAGAGACCGATCACGTACAGATCGTTCTCCACGAGACCGAGGGCACCGATGCCGACACCCAACCAGAACACCGTCGCCGCTGCGATCATCAGGCCCACACCTCCGGCTTCCGCGGTGCCGTCCCCGGATTGCAGTATGCGCTTCGGCCGGGCCTGCAGTGTCGTAGCACGACCCGCGCCGCCGCCGGCCCCGGGGCGGGTACCGTGATCTCCTCCGCCCTCGTCCTGGCCGACGGCACTGTGCCGGCTCGCAGCCAGATGGGGGCGTCGCTCGGCTTCCACATCATCTTCGCCTGCTTCGGTATCGCCTTCCCGGCCGTCGTGCTGATCGCCCACTGGATGGGACTGCGGCGGGGCGATGCGGTGGCCCTGTTGCTGGCGCGGCGGTGGTCGAAGGTGATGGCCGTGATCTTCGCGGTGGGCGCGGTGTCGGGCACCGTGCTGTCCTACGAGCTGGGGCTACTGTGGCCCGGCTTGATGGGGCGCTTCGGCGCTGCCTTCGGGATCCCGTTCAGCCTCGAAGGGATCTGGTTCTTCGTCGAGGCCATCTTCACCGCGATCTACCTCTACGGCTGGCGGGGGCTCGCGCGCTGGGTGCACTGGTGGAGCGGGGTGCCGATAGCGGTGACCGGGATCCTCGGGGCGTGGTCGGTGGTGGCCGCGAACTCGTGGATGAACCAGCCCGGCGGCTTCACGTTGACCGACGGGCGGATCACCTCCGTCGACCCGTGGGCGGTGATCTTCAACGGCGCCTCCAGCTACGAGGTGCCGCACATGATCCTGGCGGCGTACATGGTCGCCGGCTTCCTGACGGCGGGCGTGTACGCGGTGGGGATGCTGCGCGGCCGGTGGGATCGCTACCACCGGCTCGGTTTCCTGATTCCCTTCGCGGTGGGCGCGGCCGCGGCGCCCATCCAGGTTGTGGTCGGCGACATCGCGGCCAGGATGATCGCCGCCCAGCAACCGCAGAAGTTCGCCGCGATGGAGCTCGTCGACCGCACCGGAACCCACGTCACCGAGTGGCTCGGCGGGATCTACTACAACGGGCAGGTCTACTTCGGCATCGGGATTCCCTACGCGGACTCCATACTCGTCGGCTTCTCCCCGAACACCACGGTGATCGGCTGGGACAGCGCCCCGCCGGAGCTGCGGCCGCCGTTGCCCAACCTGATCCATCTGGCCTTCGACGGCATGGTGGCCATCGGGACGGCGCTGGTCGTGCTGGGGGCATGGCAGGCGTGGGTCTGGTGGTTCCACCGGGAGATTCCGCGGACGCGCTGGTTCCTGGTTCCCGCTGCCCTGGCGGGGGTGGGGGCGGTGCTGGCGATGGAGTTCGGCTGGATCGTCACCGAGGTCGGGCGGCAACCATGGGTCGTCTACGGCGTGCTGCTGACCCGCGATGCGGTCACCCCGGCGGGCGGGGTGATCATCACCCTGGCCGTGACACTCGTGATCTACCTGGTGCTCACCGGCGTGTGCATCCTGGTGCCCTGGTTGATGGGCCGTCGGTGGCGAGCGGAGGGGGACCCCCGGCTCGTAGAGGACCAGGCCACGCCGTACGGGCCGCCGACCGAGCCGGTGCAGGAGGTTCGATCGTGAGCCCACCGCCGGAACTGATCGCGGTCGCGGTCGTGCTCTTGGCAGTCATCGCCGCCTACGCCCTGTTCTCCGGCGCCGACTTCGGTGGCGGCATCTGGGACCTGCTGGCCGGCGGCACGAGACGCGGGGCGGTGCCGCGCGCTGCCATCGATGCCTCGGTGACGCCGGTCTGGGAGGGCAACCACGTCTGGATCATCTTCGGGCTCGTGATCATGTGGACCGCCTTCCCACCCGCCTTCGCGGCCATCATGACGGCGCTGTTCACCCCCCTCGCCCTGTCCCTGCTCGGGATCTTCCTCCGCGGCGTCGGCTTCGCCTTCCGGCACGAGGCCGAGCGGCTGAACATGCAGCGGCTCAACGGAGCGCTGTTCGCCGCATCTTCACTGATGGCGCCCTTCTTTCTCGGGACGGTCATCGGGGCGGTGGCGACGGGAGCGGTACCGGCGGCGCCGTTCGGGCAGGTCCTCAGCGCGTGGACCAGCCCCACCGCGCTCGTCACCGGAGCGCTCTTCGTCGCCACATGCGCCTACATCGCCGCGATCTACCTCGTCGCCGACTCCGAACGGCGCAAACAGCCCGAGATGGTGCGCTACTTCTCGCACCGGGCGATCGCTGCCGGCGTGCTCAGCGGCGTGCTGGCGGCGGTCAACCTCCTGCTGATGCGCACGAGCTCGCCCTACATTTTCGACCGGCTCATCGGCCCGGCGCTCCCCCTCGTCGTCGTGTCGGTCGTAGCCGGGATCGCCGCGCTCGTCCTGGTCGTCCTACGGCGCGTCCAGCTGATGCGGATCGCCGCCGGCCTCGCGGTGGCCGCGGTCGTCGCGGGCTGGGGATGGGCCCAGTACCCGTGGTTGTTGCCCGGCTCGCTGACCCTTCAGGCCGGTAGCGCACCGTCGGCGGCCCTGTGGGCCGAGCTGGCCGTCACGGGTCTGGCCGTGCTGTTCGTGCTGCCCGCCTTCGCCTGGCTCTATTGGCTGCAGCAACACGGACGGCTGCAGGAGACGACCGACGATGTCCGGCTCGCCGCGGCCGCGGCGAGCCCCGTCGAGGCGACGGCGGCCCCAACCCCTTCACCTGCCTCCGTGCAGAGCGAGCATCGGGTCGTCGCCGCCGTTCTGATCGCCTCCGTCGCCGCCGGGCTGGCCCGGCAAGCCCTGGAACACTGGAGAAGCCGCCGGCGGTGAGCCACGGCGGCCGTTCCGTTTCCCACATTGTCCGGTTGTGTGCTCGACACAACGCTGTGCGAGATGTCTCGACAATGAAGGGTTGCCAACCGAGAACGAGACCCTCGGTCTCGGTCGTTCATGTGTCTTTCCTGGCCAGTGGCGTCTTGCCGGTCCGGCGTCGCGCAACGATGTTCGTTGACCTGGGCGGGAGTTTCGTCGACGGTCTTGGTCCAGAGGAAGGCATGGCAGCGCTCGTTCCAGCCGTCGATGAACCACCCGATCGCGGCGACCAGCTTCTTCACGGTGCCAAAGCTGAAGAAGGGTCGGCTGACCGCGGTGGCCGGGATGCGGTCCGGAGGGGGTCGCCGTCTTGGCCGGGTCATTCTGTACTTGGTGGGCTGGGGGGCGGGGCGGGTACGCGGGTAGCCGCGCGCAGCGTCTCGGCCAGTCGCCGCCGGTGCCTGTCGATGTCGCGGGGGGTCACGCCGTCCACCGCGGCCCATGCGAAGTCGTCGGTGACCACTCGCAGTGCCGCGTTCACCGTCGCTGCCAGCACGCGTACCTCGGGGGCACCCGCGGGCAGCCCCGTCCGGGGACCGAGGACCTCGGCGATGGTTGGTTCGGCGTGTTCCTGCAGTACCAGCCATACCGCGCGTGCTCACCGCACCCGACGTGTTCGACCAGCGAGACGAGGACGCGATCGTCGAGCTGCTGGACGAGACGCCGCCGCGCGAGCAGTGGCAGGCCACCCGGAACGCCGCGGCGGGCTGCCCCGCCGCCGCAATCGCCGTGCGGCACGACGAGGGATCCTGACCGGGCTCCGGTAAGTCCCACCGCCTCCGCGGTCGAGCCTTCCCCTGCCTCCCTGCACACCGATCAGGCCGCCGCCCCGCCGCCCAGGGTCATGCGGACAGACAGGGTGCCGGTGGCCGGCGAGAAGTAGTGTTCCTGGCCGGGCCGGATGCGCAGGTGGACCCGCACCCTTCGAGGGAGGATTCCGTGCGTCGACCCTGCCGATGATCTGAGTGTCGGCGTCGCCGCCGGCCGGTGTCCCGTAGAGGAAGGCGTCGGAGCCGAGTTCCTCGACGAGCGCGACGTCGACGGGGAAGGCGCTCTCGGCGTGCTCGCTCACCAGATCGACGTCCTCGGGGTGGAACGCCACCACGACGCGGTCGGTGCCCTCCTCGCCCAGCGCGCTCACGGTTGAGGTGGGCAGTCGGACCCGGGCCCGGCCGTTGACGGCGTCGGTGCCGTCGAGCTTGAACTCGGCGATGTTCATGCCGGGTGAACCGATGAAACCGGCGACGAAGACGTCGGCGGGCTGCTGGTAGAGACGCAGCGGGGTGTCGCACCGGGCAAGCAGCCCGTCCTTGAGCACGGCGACCCGGTCCCCCATGCGGTCCAGGAACGGGGTCAGATGAAGGATCCGTGCGGCTTCCTCGACCCGGGAGCGGATCTCGGACTTGTTCATCCCGGCGATCTTGAGCGCGAAGCCCATGTTGTCGGCGACGGTCATGTGCGGATAGAGCGCGTAGCTCTGGAAGACCATCGCGATGTCGCGGTCCTCGGCGATCTCGAGCTGGAGCGCGTCGATGGCGCACGTTCACCACGCTCAATGCTGGCGCTTCAATGGTCCTGGGTCCTCACGGCCTGCGGCCGTCCTTCCTACGGGCTGGCTGGTATCCCCGGCTGCCTTTTGAAGGCCTCGATCGGCAGATCAGTGAAGTGACCCCCGCCGGTCGGACGCGTCCGCCTGATGGGGGTCACTTCAGGGCCTCCGCGGCGGAGACGCCGGTCGGGCGGGCGCCGGGCGCATCGTCCTGAAGGACGGGAAGATTGCCCAGCTCGACGTCATCTGGGACTCGTCGAGGCTCGACGACGATGCGCTCGCGACTCTCAGGGGCGCGACGCGATCGGTCGGGCTGATGCGACGAGCGGTATCAGGGCCGGCGAGACCTGTCGCCCAGATGCTCGAGCATCGCCTCATGGTGGTGTTGAACGGCCCGCATCGTGGCTTCCGAATCGCGGCTCTCGATTCCGGCGACGATCGGCTCGTGCAGGGCCATCTGGGCCGCGGCCTCGTCCGGCTGCAGCCAGTGGGGAACCTCGTCGTTCTCGACCCAGGGCCGGTACAGGAAGCTGACCAGCGCGTTGTGCACGCTCTCGTAGATCGAGGTCAGGTAGGGGTTCCCCGCCATGCCGACGATCGTCGCGTGGAAGATCGTGTCGGCAGCGATCCAGCCCGAGGTGGTCCCGCCGATGCTGCCGTGCAGGCGCTCGAGCGCCACGCGCGTCCGCCGGAGCCCGAGATCATCGACACGGCCCGCGGCCTCGCCGGCACCGCGCGTCTCGAGCCAGAGCCGCAGCTCGGCCAGACTGGAGACGCTCTCACGGTCGAGCTCGAGCATCAGGTTGACCGAGGCCGTGATGCTCCGGTCCGGTTGTCTCATGACGTAGGCGCCCGACCCGCGCCGTGTCTCCACGAGCCCCATCAGCGACAGGGTGCGCAGCGCCTGGCTCACCGTGGGGCGGCTGGCGCCGAGTAGCTCCGCCAGGGCGCGCTCGGACGGCAGGCGGGCGCCCTCGGCCAGGCCCTCGTCGAGGATGAATGTACGGATGCGCTCGGCCACCTCGTCGGACAGACGCTGCACGACGACCTGCTGGACCGAGCTCATGTCGACCGGGACGCGGCTCGGCGCAGGAATTCTTCGGCCACCGGGCTCAGGCACGTCTGTTCCGTCTCCTTCGTGGGGTGACACAGGCGCCAACTCTAGACGCCCGGGCCGTGGCCGCTCCGCCTATCGGAAGCGCTATTCGGCGGTGGCGGTGAACGAGCGGGCGAAAGCGTCCTGCGCGCCTTTCAGCGCCCGTATGTAGTCCTGGTCGCGGCCTCGGAAGAACAGCGGCCGGCCCACCGCGCAGGCGGCCCCGGCCACGGCCACCTTCCGGGCCCAGTGCTGCGCCCGGTCCTGAACGTCGCCGGGGGCGACGACCTCGTCGACAACACCGAGCGCGAGTGCGCGCTCGGCGGTGAACGGCTCCCCGGTGAGGATGTTGAGGAGGGCCGCCTTCTCGGGCACCCGCCGGGTGACCGGTACCTGTGCGAGCATGGGCCACGCCCCGAACTGTGCCTCGATCGTCCCGACCTCGGCGCCGGATCCGAGGACGACCACGTCGCAGCTGCACAGGAGGCCGAAGCCCCCCGCGAGCGCGTCTCCGCGGACGGCGCCGACGATCGGCTTCCGCGATCCCGGGAAGAACCCGAAGAGCTCGCCCACGGCCTGGGCGAACTCCTCCGCGCGCCCGGACTTTCGGACCGACGCGGCGTCGGCGCCGGCGCAGAAGTACTCACCCGCGCCGGCGAGGACGATGGCGTCCACGTCGGGGCTGGCCTCCTGCGCCTGCAGGGCGTCCAGCAGTTCGACGGCCATCTGCTCGTCGATCATGTTCTTGGGTGGCCGCGACATGGCCACCCAGCCGGTCCGGCCGCTGCGATGGCGTGTCACAGGCCCTGCACCGTCCGCCACGACGGTCACGTTCCCCGGATGACGTCGTCGACGGCGTAGTCCAGAGCGAACCGGTCCTCGCACAGCTCGTCGAGCACCCCGAGCAACGCCTGGTGTGCCGGGTGGATCCAATACTCCTCCTTGAGGGAGGCCTGGGTCGTCAGGCGGGCGAAGCACCCATGGGTGAAGCCGTGGTCCAGGCCGGACTGGTTGACGTTCGGTCCCCAGGTGAACTCGACGAGGCACGGCATGTTGCCGGCGATCGCGCTCCCGAATTTCTCCAGGGCAGCGGACAGCTCGTCCTCCTTGCCCGCTCGCGGGCGAAACACCACGTAGTGATCAAGCATCTGCTGTTCCCTCCTCGCAGACCTGGTGCTCGAAGTGTTGCCAGTCGGCCGGCCACCGGTAGGAATGTTTGACCGGCGGGAGTGGAGACTGGGTCTCGATCCATCGCACCCGTCCGCCGGCCGTATTGAAGCAGGCGTGTGTCTCCCCGACTCCCGCCCAGGCGAGGTCACCGGGCTCGACGTGATAGGTGACGCCGTCTAGCTCGAAGTCGGTGTCGCCCTCGAGGAAGAAGTAGGCCTCCTCGAAGGGGTGGTCGTGGACCTGAGCGGCGCCGTTGACCTCGTAGTCGACCATGAACATGTTCAGGAGGTTGGCGCCGCGGAGCTCGTCCACCATCATCTTGACCGAGATCCCGCTGTATGAGAGCACCGCGGTGTTCATCCCCGCCGAGCTCCGGTTGCGGGCGTCCCCCGAGGTGGCCGCCGAGACGTGATCGGGTGCGGTCCCCTCGTAATGGCCGACGAGGGCCAGGGTGGGGTCCGTGAAGTCGGGGGCCTTCGCCTGGGCGGACATGTCCCCGTCGATCTTCGGGAAGAACGTGTCCCGGCGGCCGGACTCACGCCGCAGGGCCACCGGGCTGTTGACGTCCAGCCACCGGGCCTCCGCCCTGGCGTCGTTCGAGAAGCCGTGCACGCACCCGATGGGGAAGAACGCGTAGTCCCCGCGCTGCAACAGGTAGGCCTTCCCGTCGATCTGCACGCGCACCGTGCCCTCGAGGACGTAGACGGCCTCCTCGTAGGAGTGCAGATGTAGGTCGACGCGGCCGCCCGGCTGCAACCGGCCGATACCGAGGTCGGTGTGGACCGTGTCACCGACATCGGGGCTCAGCATCGTGAGACGGTCGTACCCCTGCGCCCGCCCCTCGATCGACCACGGCGTCGACGCCTTCGACCAGTCCTGCTTCGTGACGTGGGGCATCGTTCTTCCTCATTCTCCGGTTCCGTGCAGCAGGTCTGGCTGGTCGTAGAGCTCGTCGAGACAGGCGAAGTCCTTCTCGGCCCACCCCTGGGCGTCACACGCGGTGTAGAGCGCGCGGGCGAGATCAGTCAGCGGCAGCGGCGTCCCCACGTCCGAGGACGCGGTGACGGCGAGGTCGAGGTCCTTCTTCATCAGGGCCAAGGAGGCGGCCGGGGTGTAGTCACGGTTGACCAGGGCCGGCGTCTTCGCCTGGAAGAAGGGGGACGCGACGGCGGTCTGTGCGACCACGTCGAGGAACCGTTGTCGATCGATCCCCATGCCCTCGGCCAGCCGCACGGACTCGATGAGCGAGGCCAGCCCGACACCGACGAGCATGTTGACGGCCACCTTGGCCGCCTTCGCCTCCTCTGCGGCACCGAGCCACACGTGGCCTCGTCCGACGGCGCCCAGGAGCGGGGTGCATCGCTCGTACAGCTCTTCGTCTCCGGAGCACATCAGGCTGATCTGCCGGGTGGCGGCCGCCTGAGCACTGCCACTGACGGTCACCCGGAGGTAGGCGACACCGTCCTTGCCCAGTTGCCTGGCCAGGCCCTCGGAGTCCGCCGGCGAGATCGTGCTGAGGTCCAGCAAGGCCTCGACCCCGTCCAGTGACCCCGCCTCGCGAAGCCGGTCGAGCGTCCCGTGCACGTCACCGGCTCCCCGCAGGCAGGTGATCAGCACCTGTGAGAAGGTCGCGCACTCGGCGGCGTCCGGGATGAACCGGACCGCGCTGGAGCCCAGTCGCTCACCGGCGGCGGGATCCGGGTCGAACCCGACGACGGCATAGCCGGCGGAGGCCAGGTTCGACGCGATGGGCCCTCCGAGACGCCCGAGGCCCACGAAGCCCACCTGGGTCGTGTCCGCTGAATAGGTCATGATCTCGATTCCTTTGTCCTGTATCGGTTTCGGGCGGCCCCTGCGCAGCGACGCGCTACGCGGAGACCAGCGACTCGGGGATCGCGTCGACGGCGGCGCGGTCGCCCGGGTCCACGGCGAAGTTGAAGCCGTTCCAGTACCGCGTTCCGGCGACCAGGAGCTGGTCGGCCGGGAAGCGCGTGATGACCTGGGCCCCGTCGGCGGTCACAACGATCTCCTCTTCGATCCTGGCCGCCGACGAGCCGTCCTTCGTCGGGCAGTAGGTCTCCAGGGCGAAGACCATGCCCTCCTCGATGGGCACCGGGTGTTCGAGCGAGTGGTAACGGCTGATCAGCGGCTGCTCCCAGACCGAGAGCCCGATGCCGTGGCAGTACTGCAGGCCGAACGCCTCCTCCTCACTCGAGTAGCCGAGGTCGCCGGCGCTCGGCAGCGCCCGCGCGACGTCCGCGCTCGAGGCCCCGGGCCGCACCACCGAGATGGCCTGGTCGATCGCCTCGCGGGCCTTGTTGTAGGCGTCACGCTGGGCGGCGGTGGAGCTACCGATGTTCAGCGTCCGGTAGTAGCAGGTCCGGTAGCCGTTGAACGAGTGGATGATGTCGAAGTAGGCGGCGTCGCCGGGGCGCATCATGCGGTCGCTGAAGACGTGGGGGTGCGGGCTGCACCGTTCGCCCGAGATCGCGTTGACCGCCTCGACCTCTTCGGAACCGAGCTCGTAGAGAACCTTGTTGACCAGCGCGACCGTGTCGTTCTCCTTGGTCCCGACCCGCAGGGAGCGGTAGAGCTCGTCGTAGGCCGCGTCGACCATGCCGGCCGAGTGGTTCAGCAGGGCGATCTCGTCGATCGTCTTGATCCTCCGGGCCTGCTGCATGAGCTCCTGGCCGTTGACGATGTGCAGGCCCTCGCCCTCGAGCGCCCGCAGCACCGGGATCTCGACGACGTCGACGCCCACCGGGTCGCCCGCGAGACCGTGCTCCCGCAGCAGGTCGGCGATCCGCTTGGCGTTGCCCACCTCCACGCCGACGTGCTCCGGGATGGATCCACGCCAGCTCGAGATGCCGGCCTGCCAGCTGGACTCCGGGAGCCAACTGGCGTGCATCTTGTGCTGCCGGGCGGCCGACCCGATGTCCCAGAGGATCGGGTCGCGACCGCGCATGAGCAGGACGCAGCGGAACAGCTTGTCCCGGGCCCAGTTGCCGATGTGGGTCGCCGTCGTGTAGCGGATGTTGTTCTGGTCGAAGAGCACGAGCGCCCCGACATCCGACGACTCGAGTGCGGCGTGCGCTCGCGCCAGACGTTCGGTGCGGAGCCGGTCGAAGTTGACCCGCTCCTCCCAGTCGACTCCCATCACAGCGCCCGCAGAGGCGATGCTGTTCGCACTCATCACTTCTCCTACCGTGGGTTCAGATTCCGAACGGAACGGTCACACCGGCGCGGATTCGCCTGGTGCTTCCTCGCCTCCGCCATGGGCCCTCTTTGGCCAAGTGGCTTAGCCAATTTAGCCACGGGCGCTCAGGCCCTGTCAATGCCGTCGCGCGGCGCTCCGCTCCCGGGGCGCGTCAGCTGAGCTTCTTCCGACGTCGTCGAGCGTGTCGGCGCGCCACGGTCGCGCGGATCTCCCGTTGGGATTCGGCCAGGTTGCCCCGGAGGGCCTCGACCCCCGTCCCGGCTCGCTTGCACCAGCCGAGCTCGCCGGTGGCTCCGACACAGGCCCTTGATGCCTCCTCGCCCCGAGCGGCGGCTTCCGTAGCGGCGCGCATCGCCCGACCAGCGGCGCGCATCGCCCGATCCTGTTGACACCGGCGTGGAAACGGGGTGACACTTTTGGTCAGGCCACTTAGCCACTTTGGGGGTTCGTATGACTGCCGAGCTGTCCATCTCCGGTCCCAAGACCCATTGGGAGGTGCTGGACCCGCTGGAGCTCGCGCTGCGGATCCGTCTACGTGCGGTGCGGATGGTGGCGCCGCAGGGGTTCGGCTACCTCGGCCAGGCGCTGTCGGCGGCCGAGCAGGTCGCGGCCGTGTTCGCCCGGGCGACACCCGGCCTCGACCGGCTCGTGTGCTCGCCCGGGCACTACATCATCGCGCCGTTCGCCGCCGCGACCGAGCTCGGACTGCTCGACGAGCAGATCGTGTCCACCTACGGGCAGAACGGCTCCCCGATCGAGGCCATCGGCACCGAGCGCTCCCCGATCGTCGACTACACCTGCGGCTCGCTCGGCCAGGGCCTCTCCGCCGCCACCGGGTTCGTGATGTCCGATCGCCTGCGCGGCTCCGACGCCCGCACCTACGCCCTGGTCAGCGACGGCGAGATGGAGGAGGGCCAGCTCTGGGAGGCGGCGGTCTTCGCCGCTCATCACCGCCTCGCCCGGCTCACCGTCCTGCTCGACGCGAACAACTCCCAGGTCGACGGACCCGTCGACAGCATCACCACGATCGAGCCCATCGCCGACAAGTGGGCTGCATTCGGCTGGCACGTACAGGACCTCGACGGCCACGACATCGACGCGGTGTCCGCCGCCCTTTCCGCTGCCGACGCCGAGACCGAGCGCCCCAGCGTGCTGGTCTGCCGGACATCGACCGTCCACGGACTCGACTGCCTGCCGCCCGACGCCGACGGGCACTTCATCAAGTTGCCCCCCGATCTGGCCACGGCCGCGGTCGAGGAGCTCACCGGAAAGCTGGAGGCCTCCCGTGCATGAACCGCCCTACCTCACCGAGCTCAAGCCCTACGGCCGCGCGCTGCTCGACATGGGCCGCCGCCGCGAAGAGGTCCTCTGCCTGAGCGGGGACCTGACCCGCCAGTGTGAGATCGACCTGTTCCAGGCCGAGCTGCCGGGGCAGTTCATCCACGGCGGTATGGCCGAGGCCAACATGATGAGCATGGCCGGCGCCCTCGCCCGCTGCGGCCACATCCCGTTCGTCCACACCTTCGGCGTGTTCGCCACCCGCCGCCCGTACGACCAGATCGCCAACGCGATCGCCTACCCGAACCTCCCGGTCCGCATCATCGGCTTCATGCCCGGTGTGTCCACCCCGGGCGGGCCCAGCCACCAGGCGATCGACGACGTCGCGCTGATGCGGGCGCTGCCCAACATGACCGTCATCGACCTGGCCGACGCGGTCGAGGTCGCTCAGGTGGTCGACGCGATCGTCGACGTCCCCGGCCCGGTCTACGTCCGGCTCAAGCGCGGCGAGATCCCGGTCATCTTCGACGACGACCACATCCTGAGCCTGGACCGCGCCGAGGTGCTGGTCCCCGGCACCGACGTCGCCCTCTTCGCCAGCGGAATGCTGCTCGCAGCAGCGCTCGGCGCGGCGCGGGTGCTCGGCGAGCAGGGCGTCTCCGTCTCGGTCATCAACGTCCCGGTCATCAAGCCGATCGACACCGCGACCATCCAGGGCGCCGCCGCGGAGGCCAAGGTCCTCATCACCGCCGAGAACCACTCCATCATCGGCGGCCTGGGATCCGCCGTCGCCGAAACGGTCGCGGAGGCGGGGATCGGGCGCCCGCTCCGCCGGATCGGCCTGCAGGACACCTTCGCCGAAGGCTCACTGAGCGGGCCCTACCTGTTCGAGAAATACGGGCTCTCCACCCAGAACCTCATCGAGACGGCCTGGACAGCCCTCGGCCGGACCGGGCCCGCACCGACCGCCCCCGCCGCCGCCGAGACGGGCGAGTACTCGCCCGTCTGAACCCGAACGCCGCACCATCACGTCGCGGTCGCCGGCCCACCACCCGCCCTCCCGCGCACAACGCGCGAGACAACATCGTCGAGGAGTTCGCATGAGTTCGCAGTCCCGCAGCCTTGGATGGCTCGGAACCGGCCGGATGGGCGCGGCGATGGCCGGCCGCCTGCTCGACGCCGGGGAAAGGGTCACGGTCTGGAACCGGACCAGGAGCAAGACCGAGCCGCTCGTCGCCACGGGCGCGGTCGCCGTCGAAAAGATCACGGACCTGGGAGCCTGCGACATCGTCTTCGTGACGGTCTCGATGCCCGGCGATCTCGAGGAGGTCGTCAGCGGCGAGAAGGGGCTGCTGAGCGGAGACCGCAAGCCCGGGCTGATCGTCGACTGCTCGACCGTCTCCGAGGAGACCTCGGCGAAGCTCCGGCAGGCGGCGTCCTCCGCCGGCGTCGCGTTCCTGGGCGCACCGATCAGCGGCAACCCCCACGTGGTCGCCGAGGGCGGGGCCTGCATCGTGGCCTCCGGTCCGACTGAATCCTTCCAGCTGGCCAAGCCGTTCCTGGACCAGATGGCGAAGGTCGCCGTCCATGCCGGCGAGCAGGAGCAGAGCCGGCTGGTGAAGCTCTGCCACAACCTCTACCTGGGGATGATGGTCCAGGCCCTGGTCGAGGTGACCAGCCTCGCGGAGAAGGGCGGCACCGACCGCGCCGCGTTCCTCGAGTTCCTCAACGGGACCGTCGTGTCGTCGGACTGGGTGCGCAAGCGCAGCGAGGCCCTCATCAAGCGCGACTTCACGCCGACCTTCACCACCGAGCTGCTTCGCAAGGACTTCGACCTCGGCCTGGGGACCGCCCGGTCGCTCGAAGTCCCGATGCCGGTCGGATCCGCCGTCTACCAGCTCATCCAGTCCGCCATCGGAACCGGGCTGCGCGACGAGGACTTCCTGTCCCTCTACGAGCAGCAGGCCAAGAGCGCGTCGCTCGGCGCCCCCTCCTGACGGCCGCGGCCACGCAGACCCCTGCGGACGGACCCCTCACCGAGCGCTCCTCACGCCAGGTGCTACCGCGACGGCCCAGGCTCCCCTCACCGACCGGCAGCTCGCGCTCCTCACCTGGCTCGCCTGGCCACTTGAGACGCGCACATGAGCAGCCCAGCAGCGCCGGCACCTCGATACCCGCAGGGTGGCGCCGTCGCGCGTGCTCGTCGACGTCGTCGAACGCGAGGCGACACCGGAGAGGTCGGCACCGAAGGGCCTAGTATTGCAACGGCAGTCGCGGCGTGTCGTGGGATGCTGAGACCCTGTCGGGCGGTGATGATCGCCCTGTGGTGGACGTGGCGGGGTGGGTAGCGGCGTTGGACGCGGTGGTGGAGTTGATCGGGCGCCGGTTCTCCCGGTCCGAGCCGCGTCGGCGGGCCGGCACCTACACGCGCGGGCTGTTGGCGGGCCTGGAGCGGAAGAACGGCTGGACCTTGGCCGAGCACGCCGGCGAGCTGTCACCGGACGGCATCCAGCGGTTGCTGCGCACCGCGGACTGGGACGTCGAGGGCGTCCGTGACGACCTGCGCGGCTATGTCCTGGAGCATCTCGGCGACGCCGCGAGCGGGGTGTTCGTGGTCGACGAGACCGGGTTCATCAAGAAGGGCGTGCGCTCGGCCGGCGTGCAACGCCAGTACACCGGCACCACCGGGAAGATCGACAACTGTCAGGTGGGGGTGTTCCTGGCCTACGCCAGCAGCCGGGGTCGTGCGTTGATCGACCGCGAGCTCTACCTGCCGACCTCGTGGACCGAGGACCCGCAGCGGTGCGCGGCAGCGGGGATCCCCGCCGAGGCCGGGTTCGCGACGAAACCGCAGCTCGGGGTGGCGATGCTGACCCGCGCGTTCCGCGCCGGAGTGATGACCGGGTGGGTCACCGCGGACGAGGCCTACGGGCAGAACCCGACCTTCCGCGCCTGGCTCGCCGACCACGAGGTGCCCTTCGTGCTGGCGACCCGCAACGACGACGTCCTCGTGAGTCCGGACGGGCGCCGCCGCCAAGCCGACATCCTGGCCACACTGGCCGGGCACGGCGAGGGCGGCGGGTGGGAACGCCGCTCGATCGGACAAGGCGCGCACGGTGAACGGGTCTATGACTGGACCACCGTCGCCCTCGACCCGGCCGGGCTGCCCGACGGGTGGGGCCACTGGCTGCTGGTGCGCCGCCAGACCGACCTTCCGCAGGGGAGGAAGGTGCGGGAGCTGGCGTTCTACCGCTGCGCCGCCCCCGCCAGGACTCCGCTACGGGAGCTGATCCGGGTGGCCGGGGCGCGGTGGGCGATCGAGGAATGCTTCCAGACCGCGAAGAACGAAGCCGGCCTCGATCACTACCAAGTCCGATCCTGGCGGGCCTGGTACGCCCACATCACCCTGGCCATGCTCGCCGCCGCCTACCTCGCCGCGACCCGCGCCACCGAACACGAACAGCCCGTGGAAAAAGGGGTTCTCGAGCCGGCCGGCGGCGACTGATCCCACTGTCGGCAACGAGATCCGTCGCCTCCTCGCCGCCCTCGCGCTCAACCCGGTCTCCTGCGTCGAGTGTATCGAGGGTGTTCCGAAATCCGGGGTGGACGGCTCATAGCCCCACCCTGGCGCGCAACCGGCATGGGCATCAACCTCAGTTGACGGGGCTCGGCGGGGATGTGGCAGAGGGTCCGCGCGGCGGCGTCTCGCCTGTGCAGCGCCTGCCTCTCGTGTGCCGCAGGTAGGCAGCCGCTTCCGGCCGTTGGCGGTCTCCCGTACAGAGTCAAAGCCGACGGAGTTGTGCAGGGTGCAGATCCGCTCGGCGCGGTGCGCGACGCCTTGCGGGCCCCGAGCTCGGCCTGCACCTGCGCAACACCTACGGCATGGCCGCGGCCGGCGCGCTCACCGGCGTCCAGCTGGGGATCCGGCGCTTCGCCGCGCGCTCGGCGGCCTGGGCGGGTGCCCGTCCGCCCGCGGGCCTCGGGGAACGTGACCACCGACGACCCGGTGCACCTGCTGCACCGCGAGGGCACCCGCACCGGGGTCGACGGGGTCCGGCTCGCCGCCGCCCGCGACGAGCTCGCCGTGCTGGTCGGCCACCGGCTCGGCTCGGCGCTCGCGGCCGTCGGCGTGGCCCCGGCCCTCCTGGTGTGCGTGAGGGTCAGCGGGTGACGTGCTGCCAGCGGACCAGGCCGTGCACACCGATCCAGAGCAGCGCCGGACCGACGTACGCCGCGTAGCGGAGCACCCCGGGGAGCTCGCCGACGGCGTCGGGGTCGAGGAACACCGGCAGGCTCCACGGGAACCCCAGCGCCAGGACGACGAGGAGCACCAGGCCGGCGCCGATGTTCGCCCCGCCGCCGCGGCCGGTGAACACCAGGACGGCGAACAGGGCGAGCGGCACGCCCACGACCAGCGCGTGCAGCATCAGTCCCGGGAAACGGATCGGTCGGCGCATGGGGTGATGGTCGCCGTCGCGCCGACGACGGACATCCGCGGATCTACGGAGATCCAGGAGGCCATCGCCGCGGCCCGGCCGAGGCTGCCTATCGCGCACGGCGCCCGCTTGTTCCGAGCTCAGGAATCGGTCTCGATTACGGGTGCGCCGGCGGCGGCGTTCTGCGCGGACTCGCAGCCCTTCCCAGCCGCAGCCTTGGTCTCGTAGGCCTCGCCGCTGGCCACGACCTGCCCGTTGCTGGCCTTCAGCCGGAACCGGTACTTGCCGCCACGGTCCTGGTAGACCTCGAACTTGCCGGCCATCCTGACGGCCCCCGATATCGGAATGACCAATGTGGACAGCCGAACGATAACCCCTGACCTGCAGTGATCCGCTCAGCGACGCGCAAGCCCTACCCAAACGAGGGGTTAGACCACGGTTCCGGACGGCACATGAGAGAGCGCACGGAAGGCCCGCCAAACCCGGATCCCAGCGCTCAGGGCAGCCATGAAGCACCTCGACGCGGCATCTGCATCTGGTTGAGCTGGCTGTCACCGACCCGGGAGGAATCGCTATCGGGCCAGCCGGGACGTCGCAGCGAGCTGCGTACCCGCGACGGACCGGCCGCCTGGACGCGACCGACCGCGCATCGGTGCCGCCTTCCGTGAGAACCGTCCCGGTTCCCCGGCCCGTGGGACCGGTCGATCACGCCGGGGGCTGCGGCCCTGTGAAGGTGGTCGACGTCGCGGACGGACCCACCGGAGGAGCGGCCAGTGGACCTGGCACAGGACTCGTGGAGCGGTTCGGAGGAGGGCGCGGCCCTGCTCTCGACGATAGTTCGGCAGCGCAGCGTCTCGGGCGACCCGGCCGGGCAGGTCGCGGTGATCGCCGCGCGCGGAGCTCCCGCTGGCCGAGGACCCCTACCTCGGCCCGGAGAGGTGCAACCTCGGCACGCTGCGCGGCGGCACGGCGACCAATATCGTCCCCGACCACGCCGAGGCCCATCTCGACCACCGCACCGTCGGCGACGGCAGCGAGATCCTGTCGTGGTGGCAGCGCCAGCCCGAGGCGGACGAGGTGTCCGTGGCCTCCCGGCTCCCCGCGGTGAAGACCGACGCGGACGATCCCTGGG
>NZ_JAODNI010000201.1 GCF_025465255.1 Pseudonocardia sp. | reverse complement strand
GGCCCAGGCCACCGTGCCCGCGGACCTGTCCGAGCTCCGGAGCCAGCTCGGCCGAGTCACCGACGAGCTCACCGAGGCGACCGAGGAGCTGCGCGAGATCGCCCGCGGCATCCACCCGGCGATCCTGACCGAGGGCGGGCTGGGCCCGGCCCTACGGACCCTCGCCCGACGCGCCGCGCTCCCGGTGGAACTCGGCATCCGCACCGACACCCGCCCCCCGGGTCCGATCGAGGTGGCCGCCTACTACGTCGTGTCCGAGGCCCTGACCAACACCACCAAACACGCCCACGCCTCCCACGCGGACGTCACCGTCGAACAGCGCGACACCCTGCTGCACCTCTCGATCCGCGACGACGGCATCGGCGGCGCCGATCCCGCCGCAGGTTCGGGTCTGATCGGGCTGCGCGACCGGGTACAGGCCCTGGGCGGGACGATCGAGGTCAGCAGCCGCCCGGGGGACGGCACGGCGATCCTCGTCGAGCTTCCGCTGCAGCCCGCCTGACCGGTCGACCAGATGCGCTGCCTGGGGCGATGCCGTAAGCCAGCTGGCCGCTGGGGAGTACCGGTCGGCAGCTGAGTTGGGGTGGGCGCCTGGCCGTGGCAGGACATCCTCGAAGCCGGTCCACCCCCTCGTCATCCGAGCGCCGTGACCAGGGGCGCCGGCTGCCAGTCGCCTCCGGTGCGTGCATCCGTGAGCGCTTCGGTGCGTGCGGCACGTTCGAACAGGGCGTCACGGGTGGCTGCCGCGACCTCGACGGCCCGGCGGGTGACCTGGCCGAGCATTGCTCCGCGGCGCTTCGCGAAGCGGCCGGCAACCATCACGGTGTCGACGAGTCCGGGGTGCGCGGCGTAGACCACCTGCCCGACCGGGTTGTTCACCGGGGACAGGACGGGCGTGTCGGCCGCGAGGAGGACGATATCGGCCTGCTTGCCCGGCGTGAGGCTGCCGACCTTGTGGTCGAGCCCGCAGGCCCGCGCCCCGTCGATGGTGGCGAACGACAGGACGTCGCGCGAGGTGAGCGTGACGGCCGGGCGGTCGCTGGCGCCCGTATCCTGGTTGTCCAGCGCGCGCTGGGTGGCGAGCGTGATCCGCATCGTGCCGAACATGTCGCCGCCGTTGGAGACGCACGTGTCGATGGACAGGCTCGGCCGCACGCCGACCTGCATCAGCCTGCCGGTGGCAGGCCAGCCGTGCCCCATCTGCATTTCGATGTCCGGGGCGAGCGACGCGCTGCCCCCCGAGTCCGCGATCATGCGCAGCTCGTCGTCGGCGACGGTGTTGCAGTGCACGTAGGTGATGTCGCACCCGAGCACACCGCGCTCGCACATCCGCCCCACCGGCCTGCTGCGGCCCCACTCGCCGTCGCCGACGTGCATCGTGACCAGCAGGCCCAGCTCCCGGGCCAGCGCCAGATCGTGGACGGTGACATCCAGTGTTGCGAACTGGGGGCCACGCAGAGCCATCGCCATGGTGACGAGTTGATCGTCTGAGGAGAAGTGCTCCTCCCGGACCCGCCGAACGTCTTCGTCGTGCGGGACCGTGCTCGGCACCTGGTACATGTCCGCGCCGCCTCCGTGGGCGAAGATCGCGCGGATGCCGGATTCGCGCAGGCCGGCCACAGCGCCGTCGCAGTGCTCGGGGGTGTTCACGTTGTGCGACCAGTCGAGCAGCGTGGTGATCCCGCTCTCCAGCGCCTCCACCGCGCCCAGCAGGTTGCCCGCGTAGGTGTCCTCGGGCCGGAACAGCCCGCTGAGCCCGAGGTGCAGCCCGGTCATGTACTGGCCGAGGGTCCAGTCGGCGGCGATTCCGCGCAGCGGGGCCTGCCAGGTGTGGCGGTGTGTGTCGACGAACCCGGGAATGAGGATCTTCCCGGTCGCGTCGACGACCTCAGCGTCCACCTCACCGAGGTTGGCGTCCACCGCCTCGATGAGGTTGCCGTACACCAGGACGTCGCCGACCGGGAGGTCGCCGATCGCCGGGTCCATCGTGATCACGGTGCCGTGCCTGAACAGCACCCGCTGTGCGTCCACCAGTCCCGCTCCTTCGTGTTTCCGTGACGTCTGTCTGCCGTACCGGGTGCGCACCCGCGGCCTCACACGCTGACGAGCCGCCCCTCCGACGCCGGAAGCCGTCGAGGAAGCGACGGAACAGGACGCCCTCGTGAGGCAGGGGCGGGGTGCGGCGCGGCGTTCGTGCGTGATCGGCTGGTCGTGGTCAGTTCTCACGATGGCGTCGACGACCTCGGCCTCGTCGAAGTCCTCCGGACCCTCGACCACCGGAACGAAGTCGACGAGCTCGCCGTCGCGCATCGCCTGAGCCTCGAGGGCGCCGTGCCCTCGGTGTCCCGGATGCCTCTCGCCCATCGGCCACGACGGGTCGCCGTGCGGCCGAGCTGGTCGCGGCGGCGACGAGAAGGAACGCGACCAGGATGGACCACGTTCTTGAGGTCGCCGATGGCGAAGTCGTGCAGCGGTGGGACGACCGGCCCGGTCAGTACCCCGGGCCCGGGCAGGCCGCTGTCGGCTCACGGCCGGGGCCCGTGGAAGACGATTGGCACGTCATGCATGTCGGGCCGCCCTTCCCGTCAGACGGGTGGCAGTAGCACCGATGCCAGGTGCGTCAGCACTGGGCCAGCCGGCTGCGACGCCCGGGCGCCCGGGACGAGTGGGTGGCGTGCTCGTCCCGGGCGGCCCAGGCAGCGCGGTCGGACCGTGTCGTCGACCACAACATGGTAGGGCCCGGCTGCGCCGGGCGGTGGTGGCCGCGCGCAGGTGGTACACCGTCGGCGGAACCAGCCATGGCTGGAGCACGAGGCCCGGCGCCGGCGCAGATCTGGCGCCTGTGGCCGTGGCGGTCTGGTCGGCTGCGGTGCTGGGCGGGGGGTTCGGTTTCGGCGTCCTGTCGGGGATCGCCTGCGCGGTGGCCGCAGGTGCAGTGAACCTGGCCGGAGTCCGCCCGACCGGCGTCACACCAGGCCGCGCCGCAGCCTCGATCGCGGCGGGTGGGCGTTGGTCCTCCTGATACGCACCGACATTCATGGCGCGCCATGGCCGCCGGTCCACTCATCGGGCTCGCACGGCGACTTGCACGACTATCGGCGTCCAGGACCGCGCCGAACACCAGATCGAAGTGACCACGCGGTCCGCTGGGTCGTCGAACCGCGGCTTTCCCTGGCGCCGACATCTACCTCGGCCTACGCCAACTCGCCTACCCCCTCGCCCGGGGTCACGGCACGCCACGGTGCCCGGGCCACCCGCCCGATCAGGCCCGCCACGACCACCACGGCAGCGCCGAGCGTGCGCGTCCTACAGGTGGTTCACAATGCTGTGGGCAGCGTCAAGGATCAGATCTGCGCGAGGCCGCCGTCGACGAAGAACTCGATGCCATTGACGTAGCTGGCGTCGTCGGAGGCCAGGAAAGCCGCGGCGCCGGCGATCTCCTCGGGCTCGGCGACGCGGCCGAGCGGAACGGCGGCGGCGAACGTGTCGAGGAGTGCCTGCTGGTGGTCGGGTTCGGCGAGTCCGAGCAGGCCAGGCGTCCTGGTCGCGCCAGGGCTCAGGACGTTGACACGGATGGCGCGCCCTCTGAGATCGACGGCCCAGCTGCGGGCGAGGGTGCGGACCGCGGCCTTGGTGGCGGCGTAGACGCTCCGTCCAGGTCCGACCCTGACCGAGGCGGCGGAACCGGTGAGGATGACCGACGAGTTGTCGTTGAGCAGCGGCAGTGCCTTCTGCACGGTGAAGATGACGCCCTTGACGTTCGTGGCGAACGTGGCGTCCACCTGCTCCTCGGTGATGTCGCCGAGCGCCGCGCGGACGCCGCCGCCGGAGTTGGCCACCACGATGTCCACGCTGCCCCGGCGTTGCCGCACGGCGCTGTACAGCGTGTCGAGGTCGGCGAGCCTGGCCGAGTCGGCCCGGACGGCCTCGACGTTCTCGCCGATCTCGGCCACCGCGGCATCGAGGGCGCTCTGCCGGCGACCGGTGATGAAGACGTACGCGCCGTCGGCCGCGAACCGCTTGGCGATGGCGAGTCCGATGCCGGTGGCACCACCGGTGACGACGGCTGTCTTGTCCCGCAAGGTGCTCACGGCTGCTCCCGACGTGGTGGATGATCCTATGGCGGTTCGGTGAGGGTCATGGCGAGACCCCGGGTACTTGTCCAAGTGGTAGCCGCGGTCGGCCGGCAGTACCCGGGGCTTGCGTCGCGGCGGCATGACCAAGCGGATCGCACCCCGGTCACCGGTCTCCTCGGCGCTGACGGCCTCGACCAACGCAACGACTCCACGACAAGGTGCAGCCCAGTCCTACCCGGATGGGCCTGGTGCAGGGAGGGTTGCCGGCAGGGTGGCCCAGTCGGGCACGCCCAGTCCGCTGGCGGGGTCGTACCCGACGGCTGCGGTGCAGCAACCGACCGCGGCGAGGTCGTTGTTGCCTTCTGTGATGTCGTAGAACGCCGACGGGCTCGACGACGCCGCCGTGTAGAACCACCCGTTGACCAAGCCGAGTCGTGGTCGCCCGGCGCTCCGCTCCGACCCGGCAACGAGTGCTGTGCTCGCGGCGATCAGTGGTGTGGAGCCGCTTGTGCCCCCCACGGTCTGCAAAGTCGAATTTATCACGACCGGCCAGCCGGGCACGATATCGGCGAGGGCGCTGACATCGGGAACGGCACGGAACTGCGCGCCGTTCGCGCCGTCCTGGAAGGCCGGGCGAGGTGTCCGGCGGCCCACCGCGCCACCGCCGGCCGCCTCTTCTCCGTGTGCCGCGTCGTTCCACACGGTTTCAGAAGTCCGAGTGTTGGCCGGGCCGAG
>NZ_JAODNI010000188.1 GCF_025465255.1 Pseudonocardia sp. | reverse complement strand
GCGACCCGGTAGGGCTGCTCGACGAGCGCGACGTGCAGCCCGGCGGCGAGCGCGGCCGCCGCGGCGGCCTTCAGGTCCGGGGCCTCGACGCCGCCGCCGGCCCCGTGGCCGAGCAGCAGGACCGCATCGGGATCGCCGTCCGTGCGGTGTACGTGGACCCGGGCGGGGCCGTGCGGGGTGTCGACCTCCGTCGTCGTCGGCCCGGGGGTCATCCGAGCAGGTCGAGCTGGATCGGCTCCTCCACCTGCGCCGGGTCCAGTGGCGTCAGCAGGTCCGCGGAGTTGTTCTTGACGCTGTTCACCCTGTCCGACACCGGGACGATCTCCAGGGAGGCGACGAGCTCCTCCGACGGTGGTCGCAGCCAGGCCTGCACCGAGTCCGCCTTCGCGTCCGTGTCCGGGTCCAGCCAGGCGTCCCACGCGTCCCGCGGGAGGACGAGCGGCATCCGGTCGTGCACCTGGGCGAGCGGCCCGACCGCCCCGGTGGTGAGCACCGTGGCCGTGACCAGGCCGTCCGGGTACTTCTCCAGCAGCTCGCCCTCCTTCGGCCGCCAGAACTCCCACAGCCCGGCCATGGCCAGCGAGCCCCCGTCCGCGTAATGGGTGAAGTACGGCTGCTTCGACGCCTTGTGGTCCTTGGTGGCGGCCCGGCGCTGCCACTCGTACCAGCCGTCGGCCGGGAGCAGGCAGCGGCGCGCCGCGAGCGCCTTGCGGAACGCGGGCTTCTCCGCGGCCGTCTCGGAGCGGGCATTGATCATGCGGGCACCGGCCGAGGGGTCCTTGGCCCAGAACGGCACCAGGCCCCAGCGGACCAGCCGGAGGCTGCGCTCGGTGGTGTCCGGGTCCGCGTTGCCCTCGGCGTCCCGCGGGTGCCGCTGCACCACCGCGATCACGTCCCGGGTGGGCGCGACGTTGTAGTCCGGCCGGCGTTCCTCCCCGGCCTTCTCGGACACGGCGTCGACGGCGGTGAACTCCTCCGCCAGGTCCGTGGGCGCCTTCGTCGAGGCGTACCTCCCGCACATGTGCCCATCGTGGCACGCGACACCGACGGTCGTGGCCCGCGGAAGGACCACCGCGGGCGGCGCGCCCGACCTGCGCGGGTCGGGCACGGAGGTGATGCGGAATCATGGGGTCCGTGGCCGACACACAGCTCTATGCGGCGCCGGTGGCGGGCGGGCCCGTCCGCGGCGTCGTCGCCGTCCCCGGGTCCAAGTCCGTGACCAACCGCGCGCTGCTGCTCTCCGGCCTCGCCGCGGGCCCGTCCGTCGTGCACGGGGCGCCCGCCACCCGGGACACGGCGTTGATGTGCGGCGCGCTGCGGTCCCTCGGCGTCCCGGTCGAGGTCGACGGCGAGCGGGTCGCCCTCGGCGGGGACGGCTCGCTGACCGGCGGCGGGACGGTGGACTGCGGTCTCGCCGGCACGGTCATGCGGTTCGTCCCGCCCGCGGCCACGCTGGCGGACGGCGCCGTCCTGTTCGACGGGGACCCGCACGCCCGCACCCGCCCGATGGGCGCCGTGCTGGAGGCGCTGCGCGCGCTCGGCGCGGTGGTCGACGGGGACCGGCTGCCGTTCGTCCTGCACGGGACGGGCGGCCTGGCCGGCGGGGACGTGACGATCGACGCGTCCGCGTCGTCCCAGTTCGTGTCGGGCCTGCTGCTCTCCGGGGCGCGGTTCGACAAGGGCGTCACGGTGCTGCACGCCGGTGCGCCGGTGCCGTCGCTCCCCCACATCGAGATGACCGTGGCGATGCTGCGCGAGGCGGGCGTCGTGGTCGACGACTCGCAGCCCGACGTCTGGCGGGTGGAGCCCGGACCGATCGCCGCCCGGGAGTGGACGGTCGAACCGGACCTGTCCAACGCGTCGGTCTTCCTGGCCGCGGCGGCGGTCACCGCGGGCGAGGTGACGGTCGCGGGCTGGCCCGCCGGGTCCACCCAGCCCGGCGCCGAGATCCTGCCGGTCCTCGAGCGGTTCGGCGCGACGGTCACGCCGTCGGACGCGGGCATGACCGTGCGCGGGCCGGACCGGCTCACCGGGGTGGACGTGGACCTGCACGAGGCCAGCGAGCTCACCCCCACGGTCGCGGCGATCGCGGCCCTGGCCTCGACCCCGTCACGGATCCGGGGGGTCGCGCACATCCGCGGGCACGAGACGGACCGGCTCGCCGCCCTCGTCGCCGAGCTGACGGCGCTGGGCGCGGACGTGAACGAAACCGACGACGGCCTGGAGATCCGCCCGCGCGCCCTCACCGCGCCGGCGGACCGGCCGTGGGGCGCCTACGCGGACCACCGGATGGCCACGGCCGGGGCCGTCCTCGGGCTCGTCGTCCCCGGTGTCACGATCGACGATGTGGCCTGCACGGAGAAGACGTTCCCGGACTTCCCGGGCCGGTGGGCCGCACTGCTGTCCGGATGAGCCGGCCGAGATGAGCCCCCGCGAGTACGACGAGACGGACGTCCGCATCCGCCCCGGGCGCCGGGGTTCCCGGCCGCGCACCAAGCGCCGCCCGGACCACGCGGACGCCGAGGAGGCCATGGTCATCGCCGTGGACCGCGGCCGCTGGACCTGTGCTCCCGGTGGGGACGCGAAGGCGCCGCCGGTCACGGCCATGCGGGCCCGCGAGCTCGGCCGCACCCCGATCGTCGTCGGGGACCGCGTCGGGCTGGTCGGGGACCTGTCCGGGGCCCCGGACACCCTCGCCCGGATCGTGCGCGTCGAGGAGCGGCGGACGGTCCTGCGCCGCACCGCCGACGACACCGACCCCTTCGAGCGGATCGTCGTCGCCAACGCGGGCCAGCTCGTGATCGTGACCTCGCTGGCGGACCCCGTCCCGCGCACCGGGTTCGTGGACCGCTGCCTGGTCGCCGCGTTCGCGGGCGGCCTCACCCCGGTGCTGTGCCTGACGAAGGCGGACCTGGCCGACCCCGCACCGTTCGCGGCGCACTACGCGGAGCTGGAGTTCCCCGTCGTCGTGACCCGGCGGGACGAGCCGCCGGACAGGCTCGCCGAGCTGCTCGACGGCGGCGTCTCGGCCCTGGTCGGGCACTCCGGCGTCGGCAAGTCCACGCTGGTCAACGCACTGCTGCCGGAGGCCCGCCGGCTCACCGGCGTCGTGTCGGGGGTCGGCAAGGGGCGGCACACGACGGTCGCCGCGGTGGCGCTCCCGCTGCCGGACGGCGGCTGGGTGGTCGACACCCCCGGCGTGCGGTCCTTCGGGCTGGCGCACGTCACGTCGGACGACGTCATCAAGGCCTTCGACGATCTCGCGAGCGCCGTCGAGGAATGCCCGCGCGGCTGCGGGCACCTCGGACCGCCCGCGGACCCGGAGTGCGCGCTCGACGCGCTCGTCGCGGCGGGGACCCTGCGGCCCGGCCGGCTCGACGCGCTGCGGCGCGTGCTCGTCGCACTGCGCCCGGGCCACGCGGGGGCGCCGAGCCCGGACCGATAGCCTCCACCTGGGGAGATCGGACCGGAGGCGGAGCCCAGGTGAACGGAGCGGGATCGAGGTCGATGCCGACCTGGATCTTGTTGCTGGCCGTGCTCGGCGCGTCACTCGCCGGATGCGCGGGGGCCCCGCCACAGCAGACCGCCGCCCGCGGGCTCCCCAAGGTCTACGACGTCCGCGAGCTGCTGGACGCCGTCACCGCCCGCCAGCGCACGGACCGCACCGCCATGCTGCAGGTCGCCGGGCACGTCGAGGACGGCACGCGCGCCTCCGGTGAACCGGCGATGACGGTCGGCGGCACCGGGGCGCTGCGGATCGAGGACTCCGGGGTGTCCGTGGACTTCGCCCAGACCCTCACCCACTCCGGCGAGGCGCCGCAGAGCACCGGGTTCGTCGTGCTGCCGGGTCAGGTGTTCCTGCGGTTGCCGTCCGCGCAGCCCGGGGACCCGCGGCCGTGGACGAAGGTCGACGCGGAGAGCGGGGACGCGGCGGAGCGCACCCTCGCGACGCTCGCCACGAACGTCGTCGACAGCGCGGACCCGACGGCGAACATCAGCCGCTTCGCGGACGCGAGCCTGGTCGCGGACGCCTCGGACGACCCCGTCGACGGGACTCCCGCGGTCCGCTACACGATCGTCGTGGACCTGAACCGGGCCGCGGAGCTGGAGCGCGACCCCGGCGTCCGCGCGCAGCTGCAGCAGCAGGTCGCGGGCGGGCTGACCCGGATCAGCAGCACGCTGTGGGTCGACGCGGAGAGCCGCCCGGTGCGCAGCGAGGCGCGGCAGGACATGCCCGGGATCGGGACCCTGGCGATGACCGCGGACTACCGGAGCTGGGGAACGCCGGTGCTGATCACACCGCCCCCGGCCAGCCAGGTGCGCTGAGGTCCCGGCCTCGGTGCCCGCGTCATGGAGCCAGGACGCAGCTCCCCGAGTGGCACACTCGTGCCATGACGGTGGGGGACGGCGAGGTGGCGGGCCGGGACGTCCGACCGAGGTCCGACGGGCTCCTGGGGCCCCTCGAGACGGGGCCGGGCAAGGCACTCGAGCCCGTCACGGCGGAGGCGCCGAAGCCGGCCGGGCCGCCGCCGTTGCGGATCGGCACGGCGGAACGCGAGTCCGCGGCCCGGGCGCTGAACGCGCATCTCGAGGCGGGACGGCTGGACGTCGAGGAGTACGCGGACCGTTCCGCGCGCGCCGCCGAGGCGACGGTCGCGAGCGAGATCGAGGAGCTGTTCACGGACCTGCCCGCGCCGCACCCGGACCTGCCGACGGCGTCCGGGGCCACGAGGGCCCCGCTCGCGCCGGCGGCGGCGTCCTCGGTCGCGGAGCCCGGCCCGTTCTCGGGCTGGCTGCCGCGGATCGCGGCCGCGACCCCGATCGTCGCGACGATCCTGTTCTTCGTCTTCATCGGCGTGTTTCCGCAGGCCTGGATGTTCTTCCTGCTCATCCCGCTGATGGGCGCCCTGGGCTTCTCGAAGGGCCACCGGGACAGGGAGATCCGCAAGGACGACTGACCCGACATGGGCGCCGAGGTCAGAACAGGGAGTACCCGCCGTCGACCAGGAACGTGTCCCCGGTGTGGAACGTCGTCCCCGGACTCGCCAGGTAGACCGCGATCGTCTCGAAGTCCGACGGCTCACCCCACCGGCGCACCGGCATCCGCGGCATGACCTTCGACGTGAAGTGCGGGTCGTTGAGTGCCCCGTCCGTCATCGTCGAGTGGGTCCAGCCGGGCTGCAGGGTGTGCGCCCGGATCTTGTACCGCGCCAGCTCGACGGCGAGCCCGCGCATCATCGAGAGCAGCGCGCCCTTGCTCGCCGCGTACGGGTGCCCGCGCGGCTGGCCCTGCTCCGCCGCGAGGCTCGACGTGCCGACGAGCACGCCGCCCTCGCCGCGCTCGATCATGTGGGCGGCGGCGGCCCGCATCGTGAGGAACGCGCCCTCGACGTTGACCCGGAACACCCGGCGCAGCTCGCCGAGCTCGAGCTCCTGGAACTTCGCGCCCCGCCCACCCACGCCGGCGTTGGCGAAGCAGGAGTCGACCTTGCCGAACTCGGCGAGGGTCGTCGCGAAGCTCTCCGCGACGGCCTGCTCGTCCCCGACGTCGCACTGCAGTGCGCGGACCTTGGTGCCGTGCTCGGCCAGCTCGGCGGCCGCCTTCTCGTTGTTCTCGGCGTTCGTGCCCCAGATGCAGACGTCCGCGCCGGCCTTCGCCAGCCCGTGCGCCATGCCCAGCCCGATCCCGGAGTTGCCCCCGGTGACGAGGGCGACCTGCCCGGTGAGATCGAAGTACGGGTTCATTCCATCGTCTCCGGGCGGACGGGCCACGGCGGCACGACGTCCTGGTAGTCCGTGCTGACCCGGTCCGGGAACGACGGGGTCCGTTTCTCCAGGAACGACATGACGCCCTCCTTGACGTCGTCGCCCTGGCCGAGGGCGTAGATCGCCGCGGAGTCCAGCTTGTGTGCCTCCCACGGCGTCGACGCGCCGAGCATCGACCACAGCAGCTGCCGGGACGCTGCCACGGAGATCGACGACGTGTTGTCCACGATCTCCTTCGCGATCGCGTAGGCGGCGGGCAGCAGCTCGTCGTCCGGGAGGACCTTCGAGACCAGGCCCCCGGCCAACGCCTCGTCGGCCTTGAAGACCCGGCCCGTGGCGACCCACTCCATGGCCTGCGAGATCCCGACGACGCGCGGCAGGAACCAGCTCGACGCCGCCTCCGGCACCAGCCCCCGCCGGGCGAAGACGAACCCGAACTTCGCGGACTCCGCGGCGAGCCGGATGTCCATCGGGAGGGTCATCGTGGCGCCGATGCCGACCGACGGGCCGTTGATCGCCGCGATGACCGGCTTGCGGCAGGCCGCGATGCGCAGGGAGACGATGCCGCCGCCGTCGCGCGGGACGCCGCCGATGGTCTCGAAGTCCTTGCGCTCGGCCGCGCGCTCCGGGTCGTTCGCGTCGAACGTCGCCCCACCGCGGCCGAGGTCAGCGCCGGCGCAGAACCCGCGGCCCCGCCCGGTGACCACGACGACGCGCACCGAGTCGTCCGCGTCGATCTCGTCGAACGCGGCGACCAGCTCCCTGGCCATCGTCGTGGTGAAGGCGTTGAGCCGGTCCGGGCGGTCCAGGGTGATCGTCGCGACGTGGTCCGCGACGTCGTAGGCGATCTCCGTGTACATGCTCTGCGTGGTCGTCACTTGACCGCCCACTTTCCCGTGAACTCGGGGTCGCGCTTCTCCATGAACGCCGTGAAGGCGGCGGGCGCGTCCTCCGTGGCGAAGTTGATCGCCTGCGTACGCGCCTCGCTGGACAGCGCGTCCCGCATCGTGCGGTCCGCGTTCTCGTTCAGCAGCTGCTTGGACTGGCGTAGGGCGACGGGGGGCCCGTCGGCGAGCCGCTTGGCCAGGTCCGCGGTGAAGCCGTCGAGCTCACCGGGCTCGACGAGGTAGGTGACCAGGCCGAGCTTCTCGGCCTCCTCGGCGCCGATGATCTCGGCGAGCAGCGCGAGCCGCTTCGCCTGCTGCAGCCCGACGATCTTGGGCAGCAGCCAGGAGCCGCCGAGGTCCAGCGAGAGCCCGCGCTTCGCGAAGATCTGCGAGAACCGGGCGGTGCGCGAGGAGACGACGAGGTCGCAGCCGAGCGCGAGGTTCCACCCGGCTCCGACGGCGACGCCCTCGACCTTCGCCACCGTCGGGATCGGCAGCTCGTGCAGCAGCAGCGCGATCTCGTTGACCCCGCGCATGCGCTGCAAGGGGTGCACGTCACCGCGGTCCCCGCTCAGGTCCGCGCCCGCACAGAAGTCCCCGCCCGCCCCGGTGAGCACCAGGACCCGGACCTCCGGGTCGTCGCCCGCCCGCGCGAACACGGCGCGCAGGCCGTCCCAGGAGGCCTGGTCCAGGGCGTTCTTCCGCCGCGGCCGGTTGAGCGTGACCGTGAGGATGCCGTCGTCCAGGCTGGTGAGAACCGCCCGCTCCGCTTCGGTGTCCGGCACTTCGAACCCTTCTCTCAGACGCCGAGGCGGTCGGCGAGCCGGGCCCGGTTGCGTGCCGGCGAACCGAACAGCAGCTCGGTGCTCTTCGCACGCTTGTAGTACAGGTGCGCGTCGTGCTCCCACGTGTAGCCGATCCCGCCGTGATACTGGACGCAGAGGGTGCCCGCGCGGAAGTACGCCGGGCCCACGTAGGTGGCGACCAGCGCGGCCGCGAGCGGCAGCTCGTCCCTCGCGTGGTCCGCGGCCCAGCTCGCGTAGCGCAGCGCGGACAGCCCCTGCTCCCAGTCGCTGTAGACGTCCGCGAGCCCGTGCTTGACGGCCTGGTACGAGCCGATGGGTCGGCCGAACTGGACGCGGACCTTCGCGTAGTCGACGGCCATCTCGAGCGCCCGCTCCAGCCCGCCCGTCTGCTCGGCGGCCAGTGCCACGGCGCCCAGGTCCGCGACGAGGTCGAGCACGGCGGCCGCGTCGGCGCTGGCCAGCGGGGTGGCCGGGGCACCGGCGAAGGCGATCTTCGCGAGCCGCCGGGTGGGGTCGAGCGTCGCCAGCGTGGTGCGGGTGACCCCGCTCGCGGACGGGTCGACGCGGAACCAGCCCGGGCCGTCGGGCGTCGAGGCGAGCACGAGCACGACATCGGCGACGTCCCCGGCGACCACCGCGGTCTTGGTCCCGTCGAGCGTCCACGTGTCGCCCGACCTCGACGCCGTGGTGGCACCGCCGGTGCGGTCCCACGCCCCGCCGCCCTCGGCCACGGCGACCGCGGCGATCAGCTCGCCCGCGACCATCCGCGGCAGCAGCTCGGCGCGGGCGGCCTCGTCGTCGAGGGCCAGCAGGGTGTCGGTGGCGAGGACGGCCGAGCCGAGGAACGGCGACGGCGCGAGGGAGCGGCCGAGCTCCTCCTGCACGATCGCCCGCTCGACGTGGCCGGCGCCCGCGCCGGCGTACTGCTCGGGGACGGCGAGCCCAAGCAGGCCGAGCTCGGTCGCCATCCGGCGCCAGAGCTCGCGGTCGTAGCCGTCGGCGGACTCCATCGCGCTGCGCACCCGCGCGGACGGGGACTGGTCGGTGAGGAACTTGCGGATCGCGGAGCGGAGCTCCTGCTGCTCGGGGTCGAGCACCAGCTGCATTTCGGTCACCTTTCTCGGCAGGAGGGGCTCAGCCCCGCTGGGTACCGACCTTGAGCTCGCGGAACGGGATGTCCCGGTCCACCTGGGGCTCCTTGGGGAGGCCGAGGATCCGCTCGCCGATGATGTTGTGCTGCACCTCGTTGGTGCCGCCGGCGATGCTCGACGCGGGCGCGGAGTTGATCCCCAGCGCCAGCCCGGCACCGCGGGCGTCGTCCGGCTCCCACGCGATGGTGTCCGAGCCCGCGATCTGGCCCGCGGTCTCGATCGCCTTGCGCAGCAACAGCGCTCCGGCGAGCTTGGCGACGGAGCCGCGGGCGCCGGGCGGGTTCCCCGCCATCGTCTCCTGCCGCATCCGCACGTTGAACAGGTCGAGCACGCGCTCGTCGGCGTACAGCTCGGCGAGCCGCTCGCGCTGCGCCGGGTCGCCGGTGACGCCGTGGTCCCGCGCCAGCTCGACGAGCGAGGCGAACTCCATCGGGTTCGTCTTCGGCTTACGGGTCGCACCGATCGACACGCGCTCGTGGCCCAGCATCGTGACGGCCGCGTTCCAGCCCCCGTTGACCTGCCCGAGCACCGCGTCGACGGGGATCCGGACGTCGTCGAAGTACACCTCGTTGAACGGCGCGCGGCCGGACATGTCCTTCAGCGGCCGGACGGTGACGCCGGGCGCGTGCATGTCCAGGACGAACATCGTCAGGCCGGAGTGCTTGGGGCGGTCCGGGTCCGTGCGGGCGAGCAGGGCGCCGAAGTCCGCCCACTGCGCGTTGGTCGTCCAGACCTTCTGGCCGTTGACGACCCAGGTGTCCCCGTCGAGGACCGCCCTGGTCTGTAGGCTCGCGACGTCCGACCCGGCGCCGGGCTCGGAGAACAGCTGGCACCAGATGTCCTCGCCGCGGAGCAGCCGCGGGAGGTAGCCGGTGCGCTGCTCGTCCGTGCCGAGGTCGTTCACGGTCGGGCCGCACATGCCCATCCCGATGATGAACGGGTAGACCGGCAGCTCGTACGCGGCCGCCTCGTCGCTGTAGACCTGCTGGTACGCGGGGCTCAGCCCCTGCCCGCCGACGTCCTTCGGCCAGGTGATGCCGGCGTACCCGGCGTCGAACAGGGCGGCCTGGAACGCCTTCGCCGCCGGGATCAGCTCCGCCGCCGACGGCATCGACGCCGGGGCGTTGGCCTTCAACCAGGACCGGACACCGTCCCGGTACTCCTGGAACTCGGTCGGCGAGCCGTTGGGCACGGACATCCGCGACATCCTCTCGACATCCTCGGCGTGGGCGTCCTCGACAGGAAGCTTCCCAGCTCCTATCGAACAATCGTTAAGTTAACACCGGTGGGCGACTCGTCCAAGGGCCTTCCGGCCCTACACTGAACGGGTGACGACGGCCCAGGAGTCTCCCCCCGGTGGGGAACCCGCGCCTGCCGTTCCACGTGGCGGCGGGCGGGAGGCCATCACGTCGGCGGCCCGTGAGGTGTTCAACGAGCGCGGCTACCACGGCGCCTCCATCCGGGACATCGCCAAGCGCGCCGGCCTCTCCCTCTCCGCGCTCTACTACTGGCACCCCAGCAAGCAGGACCTGCTGGCGGCGCTGGTCGAGGAGAGCACGATGGACTACTTCCGCCGCTGCGACGAGGCGCTGGGCGTCGTCGGGGACGACCCGGCGGAGCGGTTGCGCGCCATGGTCCGTGCGGCCGTGGAGTACCGCGTGGAGCGGCAGACCGAGAGCAACATCGCGGCGCGCGAGTGGCGCAACCTCGATCCGGACAACCGGGCGCGCCTCGAGGGCCTGCGCGTCAACGCCACGAAGCTCTGGTCGGACATCGTGGACGAGGGCGTCCGGCAGGGCGTCTTCCGCTGCGAGCACCCCACCGACGCCCGCCGCGCGGCACAGGCCGCCTGCAACGCGATCGCCCAGTGGTACGACCCCTTCGGCCCCCTCACCACGGCCGAACTGGTGGACCACTACACCGCGATCGTCATGCGCATCGTCGACCACCGCCCCTGACCTCCCGCGAGTCGCGGTATTTCCGTCACCGAGTCGCGGTATTCCTGCGCCGGCGATCGAGCCCGGGTTCACGGTGCCGGCGCCCCCGTAGTGCTCCCGTCGCCCTGCGCAACGCCACTCCCCGGCGCCTGAACGCGGCGTCGAGGCTCAGGGCCAGCTCGCCCGTGTTCCGCAGATCGTCCACCCGAACGCGGATGACGATCCATCCACGGCGTTCCAGCTCCTTCTGCCGGTCGGCGTCGTACTCCGCCCGCCCGAAGTGCGCGGCCCATCCGTCGTACTCGACGACGATGCGCAGCTCGGGCCAGGCGAGATCGAGCTCGAAGATCTCTCTGCCGCCCGGACCACGCAGCCACCAGTTCACCTCCGGCGGCGGAAACCCCATGTCGACGACGTGCCAGTACATCCAGCTCTCCGCCGGCGACCGCACGCGACCGGTTGCCACGGCGAGCATGGCCGCAGCCCGGCGAACTCCCCGCGGATCGACGCGACAGGCGACGCGCTCGTCGAGCCGCTTCCGGGCGGCTTCACCGTCCGCCGCCAGCGCGAGGCACTGATCCAGGACCGCGAACGCGTCGGGCGGGGACCCGGTGCAGAGGAGATCGGAGACGACCCGCTCGAGCGCGAGCGCGGGCAGCTCCGCGACCTCGACCCGGTCCGCCTCGACGTTCCGCCCGTTGTGCACCACGAGACCCCGCTGCGAGCGCAGCCAGTGGCCGTAAGGCACGACGACATGGATCGGCGTCGCCTCGGCCGCGGTGCATCCGTGCAGATATGCCGCCGTGGGACCTGTGAGGACTCCATCGATACCCGCGAGGTAGACAGCCGCCGACGCACGGGTGAGCGGGTCGGCCGTGCGGGCGGGATCCACGAGGACACCGGCCCACAAGGCCGTCACTACTCCGGACTCGAGGGCTCGCCGTACCTGGTGCTCGCCGAAGAGTGCGGCGGCTCGCGGACGGGGCAGGGCGCCGTGCCGGCCGAAGACGGAGAGATCCATGTCCGGGACGATCCGGCACGCGGACCCCGTCGAACCGATGATCTTTCCAGTTGTGGATGGCCAGGGCCCTCTGTGGACAACTCCGCACGGAATCACCGCGACTCGGTGACGGAAATACCCCGACTCGCGGGGGTCGGCGGGTCAGGTGAGGGTGCGGAGGGTTTCGGGGTCCCTGATGCGTCGCGGCCGGCGGGCAGGCGGGCGAGCAGCAGGTAGCGGGTGTGTGCATCGACCTGGACGGGGTCAAGCACGTCCTCGGGATCTGGGTTCAGGCCAGCGAGGGGCGAAGTTCTGGGCCGGGGTCTGCGCCGAGCTGTGCAACCGCGGCGTCCGCGACGTGCTGATCGTGTGCTGCGACGGGCTGACCGGGTTCCCCGAGGCGACCTGGCCGCAGTCGATCGTGCAGACCGGCACGGTGCACCTGCTCCGGGCAGCCATGCGGTTCGTGTCCTACACCGACCGCAAACGCGTCGCCGCGGCCCTGCGGCCCATCTACGCCGCGCCGACCCCTCACCGACGAGGTGTTGCTTGGACCCCTGGAAACCGCCCCTAGTAGTGAGCGAAAGTGCCGTTCGTGAAGATCAACGGTGCCTCAGCCGAGGCCCGCGGCCTTCAGGGCCTGGGCCGCGGCCTCGCCGAGGCGCGGCCTCGACTGCTGCGCCTCGGCGAGGTAGCCGTCGTCCGCCATGACGCCCGCCAGGTAGCGGGCCCGGACGCCCGCCAGGATGCAGGCGGAGCGCCACCGGTTGAAGGCGATCCAGTACGGCAGGCCGCTGACGTCCCGGCCGGTCAGCCGGGTGTAGTGGGCGACGAGCTCGTCGCGAGTCGGGAAGCCCGGTACCGAGGTGGGGCCGGGCTCGGTGCCCTCACCGACGTCGTCCCCCGGCTCGTGCCAGGCTGCGACCAGGTAGGACAGGTCGGCCCTTGGGTCGCCCAGGGTCGAGAGCTCCCAGTCGAAGACGGCGCGGACGGTGCCGTCCGGCCCGAAGGCCATGTTGCCCGGCCGGAAGTCCCCGTGGACGACGCCGCGGGTCTGCTCCGGGATGTGCGCGGCGAGGACATCGTGGATCTCCTCGAGCTGCCCGAGGTCGGGGTCGTCCGCGGCGAGCGAGGCGTGCACCTGGCGGTTCCAGCGGCGCAGCTGCCGCTGCACGTACCCCTCCTGCGACGCCGTGGCACCGAGCCCGACGTCGTCCGGGTCGAGGGCGTGCAACGCCGCCAGCACCTCGACGACGTGTTCCCCGGCCCGCATCCGGGCGGCCGGCGCCAGCTCCTCCGCCGCCGCGCGGTCTGCCAGCACCCGGCCGTCGACGAAGCCCATGACGTAGAAGCCGGCGCCGGTGACGGACTCGTCGTCGCAGAAGGCCAGCGGCGGCGCGACGGGGACGGCCGTCGGGGCCATCGCCGAGATGAACCGCCACTCCCGGCCCATGTCGTGCGCGGTGCTCAGCACCCCGCCGAGCGGGGGCCTGCGTAGCGCGAAGTGCTGTCCCGACGCGTCCGTGACCCGGTAGGTCAGGTTGGACCGGCCGCCCGCGACGAGCACGAACCGGACGGGCGCGACGAGCCCGGGGACGTTGGCGGCCAGCCACTCCTCGACGAGCTCGGGCTCCAGACCCGCGAGCCCCTGCCCCTCAGCGGCCGACATAGTGCGGCTCGCGCTTCTCCAGGAAGGACTTCACGCCCTCCCGGTGGTCCTCGGTCTGGAACAGCTCTCCGAGCCGGGTGCTCACCCAGCGGCCCAGGTCCGACCAGTCCGGGTCGAGCGCCTCGCGCAGCCCGGACTTCAGCGCCGCGACGGCCAGCGGCGGGTTCGCCGCGATCTTCCGGGCCAGCTCCAGCGCGGCCGGCATGAGCTCCTCGTCGTCCACGACCCGGCCGACCAGCCCGATCCGCTCCGCCCGCTCGGCGTCGATCACCTCGCCGATGAACAGCAGCTCCGCCGCCCGCTCCCGCCCGACGAGCTGCGCGAGCCGAGCGATCCCCGCGACGTCGCTGCACAGCCCGCGCTTCACGAACAGCTCGCCGAACTTCGCCCGGCGCGCGGCCACCCGGAAGTCCGCCATCAGCGCCATCTCCATCCCCCATCCGACGGCGGGGCCGTTGACGGCGGCGATCACCGGGATGTTCGTCTGCAGCAGCGCACCCGCGGCCGGGGTGAGCCGGGGGGCGGGCCGCGGCGCCGAGTTCTCCTCGCCGCCGTTCATCAGCTCGCGGACGTCGTCCCCTGAGCAGAACGAGCGGCCCTCCCCGGTGATCACCAGGACCCGGGCGGTCGACGTGCGGACGAGCTCGGTGAGCTCGTCGTAGGTCTTGCGGCGCAGGGCGTTGTGCACCTGCGGCCGGGCGATGGTCACGATCCCGACGTGCCCGTCGAGCTCGTACCGGACGTCCTCAGGCACCCTCGGCCTCCCCTGCCACGGCGGACCGCAGCTCTCGTTTGAGCACCTTGCCGCTCGGTGTGCGCGGCAGCGGCTCCTCCCGGAACACGACGTGCTCGGGCACCTTGAACTCCGCCAGCCGCTCCCGGACGTGCTGCTGCAGCTCCTCGGCGGTCACCGCGATCCCCGCCCGCACGTTCACGACGGCGACGGCCTGCTCGCCGAGCCGGGCGTGCGGCACCCCGACGATCGCGACGTCCGCCACCGCCGGGTGCTCGAACAGCGCGCCCTCGACCTCGGCACAGTAGATGTTCTCGCCGCCGCGGATGACGACGTCCTTCATCCGGTCGACGACGTACACCCAGACGTCCCGGGTCAGGCCGAGGTCGCCGGTGTGGAACCAGCCGTCGGTGAACGCCGCCGCCGTACCCTCGGAATTGTTCCAGTAGCCGCGCACCACGTTCGGCCCGCGGAACCACAGCTCCCCGATCCCGCCCGGCTCGGCGTCCTCGCCGGTCGCCGGGTCGACGACGCGCACGTCTGCGCCTGGTGCGCAGCGGCCGACGCTGTCCGGGTGGGTCACGTAGTCCTGCCCGGAGTTCGAGACGACCGCGGACGTCGTCTCGGTGAGCCCGTAGCCGTTGGCCGGGGCGACGAGCGAGGTGAAGGTGTCGTCGATCGTCCCGATCAGGTCCGGCGGGATCGGCGATCCGCCCATGCTGATCGCGGCGAGTGTGCCGAAGCCGTCCGGGTCCGCGATCGCGTCCTCGACGAGCTGCCGCATCACCGTCGGCACCCCGGAGACCCCGGTCAGGGCCTCGCGGCGGACCAGCTCCCGGGCCTCGGCGCGGTTCCACCTGTACTGGGTGACGAGCTTCCCGCCCGTCAGTGGCGTGTAGGTCATGCTCGTGATGCCGGCGATGTGGAAGAGCGGGAACGTGCACAGGGCGCCCGCCTGCGGCGCGTCGGGATCCGGTTCGGGCGGGACACCGCCGTTCGCGATCGTCGCCCCGACCGTCGCCCCGAGCAGCGTGTTGAGGATGTTCGTGCAGTGGTTGCGGTGGGTGCCGATCGCACCCTTCGGCCGCCCGGTCGTGCCGGAGGTGTAGAGGATCGTGGCGTCGTCCTCCGCCGCGATCTCCACGTCCGGGAGCGGCGCGTCGAGGTCGAGCGAGGCGAGCACGTCGGACCAGGAACGGACGCCGGGCGCGGGGTCGCCACCGCGGACCTCGATCAGGGGTGGGAGCTCGGCGAGGTGCGGCGCCAGCAGCGCGGCGCGCTCGGCGTCCGCGACCACGAGCTTCGCCTCGCAGTCGCCGAGGGCGAAGCGCAGCTCCGGCGCCGTCCACCAGGCGTTGAGCGGGACGACCACGATCCCGCAGACCTGCGCGGCGTAGAACCACGGCATCCACTCGGGGAAGTTCCGCATCGTGACGGCGAGCCGATCGCCCTGGCGGAGGCCGTACTCGTCACGCAGCAGCGCCGCGAGGCCCGCGACGATCCGCGCGTGTTCGGCGTAGGTGACCCGCTCGTCCTCGAAGACGGTGAAGACCCGGTCCCCCCACCCCGCACTGAGCTCGAACAGCTCGCGCAGGGTGTGCGGGCCGCGCTCGTAGACCCGCCACGGGACGCCGCGCACGGTCGCGTCGGTGAGGGCGAAGGGCGCGCCCGGCGCCGTGAACCGGGCGGTGAGCTCGGAGCGGACGCTGCCGCCGAAGCCCGTCGAGACCGTGGTCATGCCGCCTCCTCAGGCCGAGAACGCGAGGTCGAGGCCGGGGTAGGGCCACTCGAGCGTGTAGAGCTTCCCCAGCCCGGACGAGGTGATGAACGCCGTGCGGGAGTCCGCGCCCGCGAAGCAGATGTTGGTGACGTACGGGTCCGGCTCGGGCACCGCGATCTGCCGGAGCAGGGTGCCGTCGTCGGCGAGGATGCTGACGGCCCCGGTGATCAACGTGGCGACGCAGACGTTGCCCGCGCCGTCGACGGCCAGGGAGTCCAGCAGCTGGTAGCCCGCGAAGCCGTGCAGCAGCAGCGCGCCGCCGGGGCCGCGCGGTGGCTCGCCGGGCGGGGAGACGCGGCCCGGCCCGTCGACGTCCCAGGCCCAGACCCGGCCGGGGCCGGTCTCGGCGACGTAGATCCGCGAGCCGTCCGGGGACAGCCCTACGCCGTTGGGCGTGGTCAGCGGGTGCACGACCTCGGTGATCGACGAGCCGTCGGGCAGCGCGTAGCAGAGCCGGCCGACGTCCATGTCCCGCCCGCGGTTCTTGCCGAGATCGGTGAACCAGAAGCCGCCTTCCGCGTCGAAGACGATGTCGTTGGGGCCGTTCAGCGGGAGCCCGTCGACCTCGGTGTAGAGCTCCGTCACCTGCCCGTCCGGGGTCACCCGCTGGATCCGGCCGCCGATGTAGTCCACGGGCTGGTGGCCCGGCGCGGTGATCCCGTCCCGGTCGTGCCACTCGAAGCCGCCGTTGTTGCAGACGTAGAACGCGCCGTCCGGGCCGACGGCGGCGCCGTTGGGGCCACCGCCCAGCTCGGCGATGACCGCGATCTCGCCGTCCGGGTGGACCCGGGAGAGCGTCTGCCGCTTGATCTCCACGAGGACGACCGAGCCGTCCCGCATCGCGATCGGGCCCTCCGGGAACTCCAGTCCCGACGCGACCTCGCGCAGCTCGAGCTGATCAATACGGACCATCGACGCCCTCCAGTGCTGAACGATCGTTAAGTATCCGACGCTAGGAGGGCGTCGGGGCCTTGTCAACGCCCGCCACGAGCGTGCGGAGCTCGCGCTTGAGCACCTTCCCGACGGTGTTGCGCGGCAGCTCGGGCACCAGCAGGACCTTCCGCGGGCGCTTGTAGCCCGCCAGGCGGTCCGTGCAGAACTCGCGGATGTCCTCGGCCGTCGGCTCCCGGCCCGCGCGCGGCTCGATGACGGCGACGACGATCTCGCCCCACACCTCGTCCGGCGCGCCGACGACCGCCGCCGCGGCCACCGCCGGATGCTGGTGCAGGATCTCCTCGACCTCGCGCGAGTACACGTTCTCCCCGCCGGTCAGGATCATGTCCTTCTTGCGGTCGACGACCGAGACGTAGCCCTCGACGTCCCGCCTGGCCAGGTCGCCGCTGTGGAACCAGCCGCCGCGGAACGCCTCGGCGGTGGCCTCCGGGCGGTTCCAGTAGCCGGCGCAGACCTGGTCCCCGCGGATCACCAGCTCGCCGACCTCGTCCGGCGCGGTGTCCTCGTCCCGCTCGTTCACCACGCGCACCGCCGAGAGGAACATCGGCTTGCCGACGGACGTCAGCAGCTCGGTCCGGCCCTCCGCGGCGGCCACATGGTCCGCGGAGCCGTGCACCAGGACGTTGCCCGCCAGCTCGGTCATGCCGAACCCGGTCTGGAACCTCGCCTTCGGGAACGCCGCCATCGCCTCCCGGAGCACCGCCGCGGGCATCGATGCGGAGCCGTAGCCGATCCGCGTGATCGACGACGTGTCGTAGTCCGGGAAGGACGGGTGCCGCAGCAGCATCGCGAGCATCGTCGGCGCGACGGACGTGCTCGTCGCGCGCGTCTCCTGGACCGCGGCGAGGAAGCCCTCCGGGTCGTAGCGGCGGAGCACGACGACGGTGTCCCCCAGCAGGTGCGCGACCAGCACGCCGTAGCCCGCGATGTGGCACAGCGGCCAGGGCTGCAGCGACACGCCGGGCTCGTCGTCGTGCTCCCAGCTGACCGCGGAGTTGAGCACCGCCGCCGTGACGTTGCGGTGGGTCAGCACCGCGCCCTTGGCCCGCCCGGTGGTGCCGGACGTGTAGATCAGCCACGCGGGCACGGTCTCCTCGGGCAGCTCGGGCCGGCCCGGTGGGAGCCCGTCGAGCAGGCGGTGGAACGGCAGGGCCCCTTCGGGTTCGCCGTCGATCACGATCAGCGTGGTGATCGAGGGGACGGTCGCCATCGCCGTCCGCGCCGTCTCCAGGTACTTCATCTCGGTGATCAGTACCGACGGCGTGGAGTCGCTCAGGTTGAGCTCCACCTCGCGCGGGGTGAGCCGGTAGTTGACGAACACGAGCGCCATCCCGGCGAGCGGGACGCCGTAGTAGGCCAGCACGTACTCGGGGTTGTTCTCGGTCAGCATCGCCACCCGGTCCCCGGGGCCCGCGTGGTCCGCCAGCCCGCGCGCGAGGCGCCGGACCTGGTCGTCGAGCTGCGCGTAGGTCCAGCTCTCCCCCTCGAACCGGAGCGCGATCGCGTCCGGGACACGGGCGGCGCCGAACTCCAGGACATCACTGATCCTCACGGAAGTTCCCCTCTCCGCCGACTCCCTCGTCGGCGGCCCGGCCTTCGGATCCGGGCGATCAGCCCGGGTGGGTCAGGTACTTCGGGTTCGCCACGGCGAGCCGGTCGGTGATCGCGGCGCGGACCGCGGCGAGCAGGTCCGGGTCGTCGGGCGCGAGCACCCCGGAGCGGATCGCGTCCGCGAGCGCCCGCTGGTCCGCCTGCCCGAACCGGGCCAGCCGCTCGCGGTGCCGCCGATCCTGGTCCGCGCCGAACGCCAGCTCCCGCTCGACGCCGTCGACCACGTTGGCCGCGACCCGCGCGTTGAACCGGAGCCGCCCCTCCGTCCCGGGCATGACGTCCTCGCGGAGGAACATCGCGACCGCCGCGAGCAGGTCCCGGCTGGCCGGGAGGCCGTGCAGGTCCGAGCGCGGCGCCTCGGCGAGCACCGGAGCCTCCGCCGGTATGCCCAGGGCCAGGAAGAGGTCGTGCTCCTGCTCGCAGACCCGGCGGCCGATCGCGACGAGCTCCACGGACGGCGTCTCCCCGGACAGGTGCCGCTCGGCCATGCCGCGGCAGCCGACGGCCCAGCGGGCGGTGCCGTAGACCTGCCACCAGCGCACGGCCTCGGGATCCGGCCGCCACCCGGCGACCTCGGCGTACCCGTCGAGCAGGTCGTCGACGGTGCCGAAGCCACCCACCGCGGGTGCCGCACCGAAGCGCCAGCACTTCACGCACAGCCAGCCGAGATCCTCCCGCGGGTCCCCGCGGTGCACGACCTCCCAGTCCAGCACGGCCGCGAGGCCCTCGGGCGCGATGATCAGGTTGCCGTTGCGGAAGTCCCCGTGCACGACCGTCTCCGCGACCGGCTCGGGACGGTTGCGCTGCAGCCACGCCAGCGCGATCTCGATCGAGGGCAGGGGCTCGCCGAGCGCGTCGTAGGTCTGCCGCAGATGCTCGACGGGGTCGTAGGCCTCGGCACCGGGGACGGTGGCGACCGGTATCGAGTGGATCCGCGCGACCGTCCGGCCCAGGTCCGCGGCCATGCTCTCGCGGGCCCGCGCGAACCGCGACTCGCGCAGCAGGCGCCGCGCGATGGTCTCGCCGTCGACGTGCTCGGTCATCAGGTACGGCGCCCCGACGACCGCCGGGTCCACCCCGTGGTCGACGAGATGGGGCACTGGCACGCCGGCACGCTCCGCCGCCGCGATTGCCGCCGCCTCGCGGGCCATACCCTCCGGACGCCCCGTGCCGGGCGGGTCCCGCCGGAGCACCAGCCGCCGCGGCGCACCGGTCGCCGGTACCGCCTCGAAGGCCCAGGTCTCCCGGCTCGCACCGCCGGTGAGCCGGCGCAGGTTCGCGACGGACACCCCGCCGTCGAGCACCGTGCGCAGACGCCGGGCCAGCAGCCCGGCCAGGACCGCCGGATCACCGGCGTCCGCGCGTTCGTGGACCGTCGCCGATGCGGTCATGACACCCTCCCGCCGCCCGCAGACGCGACGGTCAGGAGTCGCGCGCGCCCACCATGTCCAGCGCCAGCCGCTGGTACCGCTCGACCATCTCCGGTCGCCCGACCGGGCCCTTGTCGGAGAACCAGCCGGCCACGCCGGTGCACATCACGACGATCGCCCGGGCGGCCTCGTCCGGCAGCGGGGTGCGGAAGACACCCTGCTCGACGCCCTCGCGGACCACGGTGTCGAAGAACCGTTGCTGCGCATGCCGCTTGGCCAGGTGCGGGGTGCGCACCGGCTCCTCCAGCGCGCGGAGCTCGCTCGTCCCGAGCAGGGTTCCGCGCTGGTCCTCCAGGTGGAACAGCACCTGCACCTCGACGAGAGCGCGCAGGCGGTCCGCCGGGTCGTCGCCCGCCGCGCCCAGCGCCGCCGAGGTGCGGGCCAGCAGCGCCTCGATCCCGCGCTCCATGATCGTCGCGAGGACGGCCTGCTTCGACGGGAAATGGTGGTACAGCGCGGCCGGGCTCAGGCCCGCGCGCAGCGCGATGTCCCGCACCGAGGTGCCGTGGTAGCCGTGCGCGGCCATCACCTCGATCGACGCCTCGATGATCGCCGCATCGCCCGGAGGGGCGTCCGCCGGCCGGCCGGCGTGTTTGCGGCCGCGCGGAGCCGCCGGGCCGGCCGGCTCCGATCTTGCGAGATCCGCCACGCGGCCACCTCCTCCTGCTTGCATCCTCCGTGACCACGGAGAACGGCAAGGGTACCGAGGCGGCCCCGCGCCTCCCCTCACGGCTCACTTGATGGCCAGCGGGTTGATCGGCGAGCCCAGGGCACGGCGGAACTTGATGGGCGGCGCGGTGAGGAAGAAGTCGTACCGGCCGTCCGCCGCGCAGTCCGCGGCGAGCTCCTCGAAGTCCAGGATCTCGCCGAGCGTCATCCCCATGTCCCGGATGAGCACCATGTGCACGGGCATCCGCTCGCCCTCGATCTCGCCGGGCAGCACCTCGATCGCCCAGTTGTCCGAGCAGACCGCCGCCACGTCGTGGGAGTGCAGCCACTCGCAGCAGTCGATCCCGAGGCCCGGCTCGCCCGCCATGAAGCCCGCGGGGTCGTTGTCGTTCAAGAACTTCCGGCGCCAGCCCGTCCGGACCGCGAGGATGTCCCCGCCGGCCAGCTCGACGCCCTGCGCCGCCAGTGCCCCGTCGAGATCGTCGGGGGTGATGACCTCGCCGAGGGGCAGCCAGTCCACGCCGCGGTACCGGGCGACGTCGACCAGGACGCCCCGGCCCGCGATCCCCTTGGCCTGCTTCTCGATCGAGTTGGCCAGGGTCCCGTGCGGGGTCACCGACGAGGCGGGGAAGCCGTTGTAGAGGTGGTCGTCGTAGAAGACGTGCGCGAGCCCGTCCCACTGCGACGCGCTCTGCAACGGCATGAACACGTAGTCGTCCGCGTAGTGGAAGGCGCCGGGGAAGTCCTGGTCCTCCCCCGTCTCGGACAGCATCAGCACGGGGTTGATGCGGCCGCCGCCGGGCTGCGGACCGCCCTTGCCGAACGGGATGCCGAGATCGAAGATCTTCCCGTCGCGCACCAGTCGGGCGGCCGCCGCGATGCGGTCCGGAGTGAGCAGGTTCGTGGTGCCCCGCTCGTCCTTCACCCCGTCGACGTCCCAGCGGCCCCAGTTGGACAGCCGCTTCCCGATCTCCCTGAAGTCCCGCATCAGCGCTTGCGCGGGCCGGCGAAGCCGAAGAGGTAGCCGGCCACCTTCCGCATCTGGATCTCCTCGGAGCCCTCGGTGATCCGGTAGCGGCGGTGGTGGCGGTAGATGTGCTCGAACGGCGTGTGCCGGGAGTAGCCCAGCCCGCCGTGCACCTGCATCGCCCGGTCCGCGGCCTCGCAGACGAACCGGTTGGCCCGGTAGTTGCACATCGAGACCTTGTCGCTGATCTCCATGTGCGACACCCGGTCGAGCTCCCAGGCGGTCTTGCGGACCAGCCCGCGCAGCATCTCCGCCTCGGTGTGCAGCTCCACCAGCGGGAACTGGATCGCCTGCCGCGTCGCCAGCGGCGCCCCGAACGTCACCCGGTTCCGGGCGTACTCCACGGCCCGGTCGATGCAGTACTGCCCGGCCCCGACCCCGGAGGCGGCCTGGCGGATGCGGTTCTCGTGCACGAAGGTCTGGGCGACGGCGAGCCCCATGCCCTCCTCGCCGAAGATCGCCGAGTTCGGCACCCGCACGTCGGAGATCGTGACCTCGGCGTGGTCGGTCGGCATGTTCAGCGTCCACCAGTGGAAGTCCACCGAGAAGCCGGGGCTGTCGGTCGGGACGAAGAACGCGGTGATGCCCCGCGCCGCCCCGTCGTCACCGCTGGTGCGGGCGAACACCACGTCGTGCGTCGCCGAGTGCATCCCGGAGTTCCAGCGCTTGGCACCGTTGAGGATCCAGTCGTCGCCGTCGCGGACCGCCCGGGTCTCCATCCACGTCGCGTCCGACCCGTGGTCCGGCTCGCTCAGCCCGAAGCCGATCCGCGCCTTCCCGGTCAGCATCGGCTCCAGGTATTCCTCCTTCTGCTCCTGCGTGGCGAAGGCCAGGAGCATGTGCGCGAAGGGGAAGTTCCCGACCACCGACGACTCGTTCTGCAGGTCGTTGAACAGCCCGAGGCCCTTGTGCGCCAGATGCTCGCGGATGACCGCCATGTCGAAGTTCGTGCCGTCCTGCCCGCCGACCTCCTTGGGCAGCGCGTACCGCAGCCACCCCGCGGCATCCGCGCGGCGGCGCATCTCCCGGAGCAGCTCCTCCCACTCCGGCCGGGGCGTGCCGCCGGCCTCGAAATCGGTCCGCGCCCACTCCCGGCGGTGGTCGAAGAAGCGCTCGTTGTCGTCCTGAGCCTGCAGCGGCGCGATCTCGCGCTCGATGAACGCGTCGAGATCCGCGAGCTTCTGGGACAGCTCCACCGGGAGTTCGAAATCCACAAGTCCTCCTAAACGATCGTTCAGCTAGGATGGCATCGTCACCGGCCGCAGGGGAAGGGTTCAGGTCGAAGATGCGCGAGATCCGCTACGAGGTACGCGACCACGTCGCGACCCTGACGATCGACCGGCCCGAGAAACGCGGCGCCATGACCTACGCGATGCTCGACGAGTTCACCGCCGCCGTCGCCCGGGCCGGCAACGATCCGGACGTGGTCGTCCTGCTGGTCACCGGCGTGCCCGGGAGCTTCTGCGCGGGCATCGACCTGGCGGACCTCGCCGCACGCGACCCGGACGACCGCGGGCGGGCGAACGGGGACGGGGGCGGCGGGGTCCCGCTGCTCATGGGCTGCCCCAAACCGGTGGTCTGCGCCGTCGACGGGATGGCCATCGGGATGGGCGCCGAGTTCGCGACCCAGGCGGACGTCCGGCTCGTGTCCTCCCGCGCGCGGTTCCGGTGGAACTTCGTGCATCGCGGGCTGGTCTCGGACACCGGGGCGGGGACGTGGCTGCTGCCCCGCCAGATCGGCGTCGCGGCGGCGTCGAGGCTGCTCTACACCGGCGACGACCTGGATGCGGACGAGGCGCTCTCGCTCGGCTTCGCGGCGAGTGTCCACGAGCCGGACGAGCTCCCGGCCGCAGCGGCCGCGTTCGCCGCAAGGATCGCCACCGCGTCGCCGTTCGCGCTGGTCAGGACCAAACGGCTGCTGCTCGACGGCGCGGGCCTGGATCTCGGCCGGCACGTCGACGCGACCCGGACCACCATGGCCGAATGCTTCGCCTCGGCGGATCACGCCGAGGGGATCGCGTCGTTCCTGGAGAAGCGGCCGGCCCGGTTCACCGGCCGTTGATCATTCGAATCGGAGAGGACACCATGACCGAGCAGCGCGTGCTGATCGAGATCACCGACGGCGTCGCGGACGTCCGGCTCAACCGGGCGGAGAAGCGCAACGCGCTGGACCCGGCCATGTTCGCCGGGATCGTCGAGGCCGGGGAGACGCTGAAGAAGGATCCGTCGGTGCGGGTCGTCGTGCTGTCCGGCGAGGGCCCGGACTTCTGCGCCGGCCTGGACTTCGGCTCGTTCCAGGCGATGCGGGACGGCGAGCGGCTCTCCGCGAGCGCGGCCGTCCCGCCCGGCAACGGGCCGGCGAAGGCGACCGGGCAGCGCGCCGCGTACGTCTGGGCCGAGCTCGAGGTCCCGGTGATCGCGGCCGTCACGGGCAACGCGCTCGGCGGCGGGCTGCAGATCGCGCTCGGCGCGGACATCCGGATCGTGTCGCCGGACGCGACGCTCTCGGTGTTCGAGGTGGCGTGGGGGCTGGTCCCGGACATGACGGGCTCGCAGCTGCTCCCGGAGCTGGTGGGCCGGGACGTCGCGAAGGAGCTGACGCTCAGCGCGCGCAAGGTGCGCGGCGAGGAGGCCGTCGCGATCGGGCTGGCGACGAAGCTGGACCCGGAGCCCCGCAAGGCCGGCCTCGCGCTCGCCCGCTCGATCGCCGCGCGGAACCCGCACGCCGTCCGGGCCGCGAAGCGCCTGCTGGACATGGCGGGCCGGGTGGACCTGGAGACCGGCTTCGCCGCGGAGCAAACGGAGATCGGCGCGCTGATCGGGAGCCCGAACCAGGTGGAGGCCGTGACGGCGTCGTTCGAGAAGCGGGCGCCGGCCTTCAAGGACGTGTGAGCACGGCGGAGAGGCGTTCCCGGGGCAGGACGGCGTAGCGCTCGGGAGGCGGCGGCGCGACGGCCAGGAGCCACGCCGCCGCCTCCAGCTCCCCGTGCACCCGCCCACATTCCCGCGAGTCGGGGTATTTCCGTCACCGAGTCGCGGTGGATCCGGGCGCGGAGACGCAGAAATTCCCCGACTCGGTGACGGAAATACCGCGACTCGCGGGGGTACGGCGTGGAGCTCGCGGGAGGATCCGGGCGGTCAGAGGTCGCCGAGGTCCACCAGGAACGAGATCTCGGCCGGGGCGTACCAGGCGAGCTCCTGGTCCTCCGCCTCGCCGACCAGGAACTCCGCGTCCAGGTCGCCCAGGTCCGCCTTGTCCACCACCGCAGCCGCCTCCCGGACGGCGTGCTCCGCCTCCTCGGAGTCGACGTGGATCGAGGCGATCCGGTCCATCGGGACGGGTCCGGAGATCCGGACCGCCGCGTCGTCGAGGTCGGGGCGCAGGGTGACGTCGTCCATGTCCGCCGCCACCACCACGCGTCTGGCGGGCGTGGAGTCCTCGCCCAACCCGAACTCGACGGCGAGCAGCCGGAGCGAAGCCCGGGCCGCCTCGTTCATCGCGGCGTACTCAAGCTCCTCCTCGTCCCCGGCCGTGTAGGCCTCCCGCAGCCGTGGGGTCAGGGCGAAACCCGTGCCGCCCATGGGTTCGAACCTTCCGGACTTGACCAGCTTGCGCAGCATCGGCCATGTCCCGGGAAGATAGATCCGCATGCGTCAGCTCACCTTCTTCACCGGCTCGAGGCCAGCAGTTCGTCCAGCGACTCGTCGACGAGCCCCGCGAGGACGTCGACGTCGGGCATCGCGTCGCGATCGCCGTTGAACCCGTAGTACACCCCGCCGTCGTAGCTCGTCAGCCCGATCGCGAGAGCCTGTCCCTTGGCGAGCGGAACGACGGGGAACATCTCCAGCATGCGCGCTCCGGCGGCGTAGAGGGGGAACTGGGGACCCGGAACATTCGTCACGACGAGGTTGAAGAACCGCTTGGAGATCCCGCTGGCCGCCCGCGCCCCCAGCGCGTGCAGCGTCGGCGGGGCGAAACCGCCGATCCGCACGAGGGTGTCCGCGCCGACGTTCCGGCCGTTCGACGTGTGTTCGCGCATCGCGTGCGTGACGTGGTGCAGCCGCACGACCGGGCTCGGCTCGCCGACGGGCAGGTCCACGAGATACGACGACACGCGGTTGCCGAGCGAGCCCGACGCCGCCGAGCTGGGCACGTCCGCCTCGCCGCGCACGGACAGCGGCACCATCGCGCGCACCGAGGCCGACGACGTCACCGGCTCGCCGCGGGAGAGCAGCCAGTTCCGCAGGGCGCCGGCCACCACGCTGAGCACGACGTCGTTGACGCTGCAGCCGTGCGCGGCCCGGATCCGCCGGTAGGACTCGAGCTCGGTGCGGGCCATCGCGAACCGGCGCTGGGTGGAGATGTTCACGTTGAGCGGGGTGCGTGGCGTCGGCCGGGTGGCGGTGCGCGCCATCGTCAGGAACTTCCCCGCCATCCCGACGACCTTGTCCACCGTGGCGAGGGCGTCCCCGGTGGCGGCCCGGACGTTGTCCGCGATCTCGCTCGGCCGCGCCACCGCGTCCCCGATGGCCTCGGCGATCAGCTGCCCGTCGCTGGGTTCGGGCCGCGGCATCCACACCTCCTCGGTGGCCGGCCGCGGATCGGGCGACACGTCGAGGATGACCTGGCTGATGTCGATCGCGGAGATCCCGTCGACCATCGCCTGGTGGGTCTTCGTGACGACGGCGATGCGCCCCTTCACCAACCCCTCGACCAGGTACATCTCCCACAGCGGGCGGGTGTGGTCCAGCGGGCGGGACATCAGCCGCGCGACGAGCTCGGTGAGCTGCGCGTCGCTGCCCGGACGCGGCAGGGCCGAGCGGCGGACGTGGTAGGCCACGTCGAACTCGGTGTCGTCGATCCAGACCGGGCGCGCGAGGTTGCCGGGGACGTGCCGGACCTTCTGCCGGTACCGCGGGACCAGCGAGATGCGCTGCTCGACGAGCTCCACCAGCCGGTCGTAGTCCAGGCCGTTCTTCGGCCGGCGGAAGATCGCCACCCCGCCGACGTGCATGGGCGTGGTCGCCTGCTCCAGGTACAGGAAGGAGGCGTCGAGCGCGGAGAGCCGGGGCGGCATGACGATGATCCTATCGCCGCGTGCGACCCTTGCCCGCGTGACCGAAGCTTCCTCACCGAAGGACCGGTTCATCACCGTCTACGGCCGCAAGCCGGTCCTCGAGGCGCTGGCGGACGACACCCTGACCGTGGACAAGGTGATCCTCGCGGACACCGCGCGCGGCGAGCCGGTCAAGGAGATCACCGCGGCGGCCCGGCGACGGGGCGTGGAGGTGCAGCGGGCGAGCGCGCACCGGGTGAAGGTGCTGGCGGGGAACGGCCGGCACGACCAGGGCGTGCTCGCGGACGTCGTCGCGCCCCGGATGACCACGGTCGCGTCGTTCCTGCGGGACCTCGGTTCGCGTCGCGGGGCGTCCGTGCTGGTCCTGGACCGGGTCACGAACCCGTCGAACGTCGGGATGGTGCTGCGCTCGGCCACCGCCGCCGGGCTCGACGGCGTGCTGCTCCCCCGGCGCGGCGTCCCCGCGATCGACCCGCTGGTCATCAAGGCGTCCGCGGGGGTCGCGTTCTCCGCGCCCGTGCTGCGCTCGGGCACCGCCGAGGAGGGCTGCGTGGCGCTGCGGGAGGCGGGTTTCCGCGTCTTCGGCCTCGACGCCGGAGGGGCGTCCCTGCTCGACGCCGAGCTCCCCGGCCGGGTGGCCCTGGTGCTGGGCAACGAGACCGACGGGCTGTCCGAGCCGGTGCGCAAGGAGCTCGACGGGGTGCTGTCGATCCCGATGTTCGGGGGAGTCGAGTCGCTGAACGTGGCCAGCGCCGCCGCCGTCGCGTCGTACGAGCTGCTCCGCCGCCGCTGACCGGCCCTGCTCTGTGCACGACCGGCGGGTGGACGACGGCTCGGTGGCGACTACGGTCGAGCCATGGTGCAGCGTCGGATTCCCCGGTTCAGCGAGCTGAAGCCCCTGCTGCGGCCCGCGCCCTTCGTCCGCGACGCCACCGAGCGCCGGTTGGCCCGCGCCGCCTCCATCGCGGACCTGCGGGATATCGCGCGGCGGCGGACGCCCCGGGCCGTCTTCGACTACACCGACGGCGCCGCGGACGGCGAGCTGAGCCTGAGCCGGGCCCGGGACGCCTGGTCGCGCGTCGAGTTCAGCCCGAGCGTGCTGCGGGACGTCTCCGCCGTCGACACCTCGCGGGAGATCCTCGGGCAGCGCTCCGCCCTGCCGTTCGCGTTCGCCCCCACCGGGTTCACCCGGATGATGGGCAGCGAGGGAGAGCCCGCGGTCGCGTCCGTCGCCGAGCAGGTCGGCATCCCGTACACGCTCTCCACGATGGGCACGACGACGATCGAGGACGTCGCCGCCGCCGCGCCGGGCGCCCGTAAGTGGTTCCAGCTCTACCTCTGGCGGGACCGCAGCTTCGCCAAGGACCTCGTGCAGCGGGCGGAGGCCGCCGGCTACGACACGTTGATGCTGACGGTGGACACCCCCGTCGGCGGCAACCGGCGCCGGGACGTGCACAACGGGCTCACCGTCCCGCCCGCGCTCACGCTCCGGACCTTCGTCGACGGGGCGCTGCACCCGCGCTGGTGGTTCGACCTGCTCACCACCTCCCCGCTCAGCTTCGCCAGCCTGGAGTCCACGGAGGGCACCGTCGCGGACCTCATCAACCGGGTGTTCGACCCGGCGCTGACGATGGACGACGTGGTGTGGCTCCGGAGCGCCTGGCCCGGCAAGCTCGTGATCAAGGGCATCCAGAACGTCGACGACGCGCGCCGCGTCGTCGACGAGGGCGCGGACGCGGTGCTGCTCTCCAACCACGGCGGCCGCCAGCTGGACCGGGCACCCGTGCCCCTGGAGCTGCTCCCGCCCACCGTGCAGGCCGTCGGCGGCCGCGCGGAGGTCTTCGTGGACACCGGGATCATGCACGGCGCGGACGTCGTCGCGGCGATCGCGATGGGCGCGAACGCCGCACTGGTGGGGCGCGCGTACCTCTACGGGCTGATGGCGGGCGGACAGCAGGGGGTGCGCAAGGCGGTCGACATCCTCACCGGGGAGATCGTCCGGACCCTGCAGCTCCTCGGAATCACCCATGTTGACGATCTTCGGGCAGAACACGCGCGGATACGCCCGATCGGGTGAGGCCCGACGTGCGCGCGGTCCGGCGCAGGGCCATGGTGGGGCGCATGGGATTCATGGACAAGGCCAAGGAAATGCTGGGTCAGCACGACGACAAGGTCGACCAGGGTCTCGACAAGGTCGGGGACATGGCGACGGAGAAGTACGGCCACGGCGAGCACGTGGACAAGGGCGTCGACTTCCTCCAGCAGCGCACCGGTGAGGGCGACACCACCGGCGCGCGCGGTGAGGCCCCCGCGCCCGAGGGCGAGCAGCCCCCGGCGTGACCCTCCTCCCCTGACGTTCGACGGCGCCGCCCCGGCTCGGGGCGGCGCCGTCGTCATGCCGGGGGCAGGTCCAGCAGGACCCCGAGCTCGCACAAGGTGACCTCCGGTGCGGAGTGCAGGACGCCCACGGCCCCGGACGCCGCCGCACCGCGCACGTTGACCGGCACGTCGTCGACCACCACGCACTCGCCCGGCTCCAGGCCGAGGAGCTCTGCGGTGCGCCGGAACACCTCGGGATCGGGTTTCCGGGCGCCGACCGTCGCACCGAGGACGACGACGTCGAACGCCTCCCGCAGCTCGTCCGGGATCGCGTGGGCGTCCGAGACCAGCGCCAGGCGCAGCCCCGCGGCGCGGGCCCGGCGCGGCACGTCCGCCATGTCCTCGCCGTCGGTGAGCACGCCGCCGTAGTCCAGGATCAGCCCCCGCAGGTCCGCCACCCCGGCGACGCTACCCAGCTCGCCGGGCTCATGCACCGTCCTCGTCGACCGCGTCGAGCACCGCGAGCAGGTAGCGCCGGACGACGGCCTCCTCCTCGGCGGTCAGGTGCGGCAGCCGTTCCCGGTACACCACCTCGACCTGCTCGTGCGCGGTCGCGAGCCGGCGCCGCCCGGCGTCGGTGATCCGCAGCCGGACGACCCGTCGGTCCGCCGGGTCCCGCTCGCGCCGGAGCGAGCCCTCCCGCTCGAGCGTGTCGACGACCGGGGTCAGCGTGGCGGGGGTGACGCCCAGCTCCGCCGCGAGCTCCCGGTGGGAGAGGCCGCCGGCGTGCGCGAGCACGCCGAGGCCGGCGAGCGAGGTCGTCGTGAGGCCGTGCCCGGCGGTGACGCCGTGCCGGAAGCGGCCGACCGCGGCGCCGGTGCGGGCCAGGAGCGCGGGCAGCGGCATGTGCTCCGGCCGGGACTCGAAGTGCGGGGAGGCCACGCGAAGACCGTACAGATCCGTACGGCGACATATCATCCGGCGCCGTAGCGTCCGAAGCTCCCGCGGGTCCCGCGGCGGGGCCGGATCCTCGGCGCATGACGACGGTCCTCACCGCCCCCACGGACACGCCCCCTGGACCCGCCACGCCGACGACCGCACCGGCGGTACCCGAACAGCGCTGCGCCGAACAGCGCTGCGCGGCCCGGCCACGCCTGCGGCGCGTGCGCTACGAACCCGAGCCCGAGGACGTCGTCCCGCCCCGGACCGACCGCGGGACCGCCTGGCCCGGGGCCGCACCCGCTCCACCGGCCCCGTCCACCTTCGCGGTGGCCACCGAGCGGAGGGCGACCGAGCGGGAGCTCTCCGCCCGGCGGCGGGCGGGGACGACGATGCGGCTCGTGGTGGAGGTCGTCGACGGGCGACGGCCCGTGCGTCAGCTGCACGGGCTCGTCGGACCGCGGGTGCTCCGCTACGTGACGGCGGCGATCCTGGCGCCACACGCCCGGCGCCCGACCGCCAGACTGACCAGCGTGCACGTCTCGCTGCCCGCCCGGGACTCCGCCGAGGTGACGGCGGTGTGCAGCCTCGGCGGGCGGGTCCGGGTGATCGCGGCCCGCCTCGAGCTGGGCGGGCCGCTGCCAGGCGAGTGGACGTGCACCGCCCTGCGGGTCCTCTGACAGCCTGAACAGACGGCTGTGACGGCCTGCGCAGCAGGCGATCACCGGGCCCGGAGGGCGGCGACCGCCTGCGCGAGGTCAGCCGTTCTGCTTTCGCGCGGCCCGCTCCTGCCGGCGCCGGTCCGCACGGTTGGTGGTGCCGCCCTGACCGCCTGCGCGGCGCGGCGCACCGGTCTGCGGACGGCCGCCGTTGCCGCCGCCGTTCTCGCCGCGGCGCACGGACTCGCCGCCGTCCTCGTCCGGCCCGCTGTACTGCAGGTTCTGTGGCGCCTGGCCACGGAAGGCGGCCGGCAGGACCGAGGTGGGCGTGTCGTCGTCCGCGCCGTCGGCCGGGGATCCGTTCGCCTGGGCGGCCGCGGGGACGTGGCCGATCGGCGTGGTCGCGTCGGCCGGAACCGAGGTCTGCCGCTGCGCGGACGCCGCGTTCCGGACCGGCGCAGGCTGCTGGGCGGGCTGCTGCTGGGCCGCCATCGCGGAGAGCGCCGCCTGCGCCTGCGCGACCCGGTCGGCCGGCTGCGGCTCGGGGGCGGCGGGCTCGGCGACCTGGACCTGCACGTTGAACAGGTGCCCGACCGTCTCCTCCTTGATGCCCTCGAGCATCGCGGAGAACATGTCGAAGCCTTCGCGCTGGTACTCGATCAGCGGGTCCCGCTGGGCCATCGCGCGCAGCCCGATGCCCTCCTTGAGGTAGTCCATCTCGTAGAGGTGCTCGCGCCACTTGCGGTCCATGACCTGCAGCAGGACCTGCCGCTCGAGCTCGCGCATCCCGCCCTGGGTACCGATCAGGGTGTCCATCTCGGCCTCGCGGGCGGCGTAGGCCCGCTCGGCGTCGGCCAGGATCGCCTCGGTCAGGGACTCGCGGGTGAGGTCGTCCAGGCCGCCGTCGGCCGGATCCCCGTCCGCGAGGTCCTGCCAGCGGATCTGGAGCGGGAAGAGCTGCCCGACCGCGGTCCAGAGCTTGTCCAGGTCCCAGTCCTCGGCGTAGCCCTCGGCCGTCGCCCCCGTGACGTAGGCGGTGACGACGTCGCGGAGCATGTTCCGGACCTGGTCCTGGACGTCCTCCCCGTCGAGCACACGGCGGCGTTCGGTGTAGATGACGAGGCGCTGCTGGTTGAGCACCTCGTCGTACTTGAGGACGTTCTTGCGGATCTCGAAGTTCTGCTGCTCGACCTGCGTCTGCGCGCTGCGGATGGCCCGGGTGACCATCTTCGCCTCGATCGGCACGTCCTCCGGCAGGTTGAACCGGTTCATGATCGACTCGACCACCGCGCCGTTGAACCGGCGCATCAGCTCGTCGCCGAGGGAGAGGTAGAAGCGGGACTCGCCCGGGTCTCCCTGCCGGCCCGCGCGACCGCGGAGCTGGTTGTCGATGCGGCGGGACTCGTGCCGCTCGGTGCCGAGGACGTAGAGGCCGCCGGCCTCGCGGACCTCCTGCGCCTCCGCCTCGACCTGCTGCTTCATCTTCGCGACGGCGCCGTCCCACGCCGCCTCGTACTCCTCGCGGTGCTCCACCGGGTCCAGCCCGCGGCTGCGCAGCTCGAGATCGGCGAGGAAGTCCGGGTTGCCGCCGAGCATGATGTCCGTACCGCGGCCGGCCATGTTCGTGGCGACGGTGACGGAGCCCGCGTGACCCGCCTGCGCGATGATCGCGGCCTCGCGCTCGTGGTGCTTCGCGTTCAGCACCTCGTGCGGCACACCGCGATTCAGCAGCAGCTTCGCCAGGTACTCGGACTTCTCCACGCTCGTCGTACCGACGAGCACGGGCTGGCCGTTCGCGTGCTTCTCGGCGATGTCGTCCGCGACCGCCTCGAACTTCGCCGGCTCGGACTTGTAGATCAGGTCCGGCTGGTCGGCACGGACCATCTCGCGGTTGGTGGGGATCGGCACCACGTGCATCTTGTAGATCTGGTGCAGCTCGGCCGCCTCGGTCTGGGCGGTACCGGTCATCCCGGAGAGCTTGTCGTAGAGCCGGAAGAAGTTCTGCAGGGTGATGGTGGCCAGCGTCTGGTTCTCCGCCTGGACCTCCACCTCCTCCTTGGCCTCGATGGCCTGGTGCATGCCCTCGTTGTAGCGGCGCCCGGCCAGCACGCGGCCGGTGAACTCGTCGACGATCAGGACGCTGCCGTCCCGGACGATGTAGTCCTTGTCCTTCTTGAACAGTTCCTTCGCCTTGAGGGCGTTGTTCAGGTAGCCGACGAGCGGGGTGTTCGCGGCCTCGTAGAGGTTGTCGATGCCGAGCTGGTCCTCGACGAAGGTGACGCCGTCCTCGCTGACGCCGACGGTCCGCTTGCGCTCGTCGACCTCGTAGTGGACGTCCTTCCTGAGCATCGGCGCCATCCGCGCGAACTCCTGGTACCAGCGCGCGCTCTGCTCGGCCGGACCGGAGATGATCAGCGGGGTGCGGGCCTCGTCGATGAGGATCGAGTCCGCCTCGTCGACGATCGCGAAGTTGTGGCCGCGCTGGACCATGTCCGCGGCGTTCCACGCCATGTTGTCGCGCAGGTAGTCGAAGCCGAACTCGTTGTTCGTGCCGTAGGTGATGTCCGCGGCGTACTGCTCGCGCCGCTGCGCGGGCGCCATCTCGGACAGGATGACCCCGACCGTGAGGCCGAGGAAGCGGTGGATGCGGCCCATGTTCTCGGAGTCGCGCTTGGCCAGGTAGTCGTTCGTCGTGACGACGTGGACGCCCTTGCCGGAGATCGCGTTGAGATAGCACGGGAGCACCGAGGTGAGCGTCTTGCCCTCACCGGTCTTCATCTCCGCGACGTTGCCGAGGTGCAGCGCGGCGCCACCCATCAGCTGCACGGTGAACGGGCGCTGGCCCAGGGTGCGGCGGGCCGCCTCGCGGACGACGGCGAACGCCTCCGGGAGCAGCTCGTCGAGGGACTCGCCGTCGGAGTGGCGCTTCTTGAACTCGTCCGTCCTCGCGCGCAGCTCGTCGTCGGTGAGCGACTCGACGTCCGGTTCCAGCTCGTCGATGTGGGCGGCGATCCTGCCCAGCCGCTTCACCAGCTTCGTCTCCCCGGCACGGAGCAGTCGGTTCAACAGCGGCACTGGTCGACCTCATTCACCATCGCGGTCAGGTGCCGATCAAAGCGGACCCGCGAGGGCCCGCCGATCGGCGGCGGCGCCGTGGGACGACGCCCGCTCCTCTCCATGGTAGAGCCCCGCGGGTAGTGGTCCCCACGCACTCGGCGGCCCGCACCTGCGTGAGGTCCGAGCCGCCGGTGAGGGTGGTGTCTCCTGCGGTGAGCGGTGCGATCAGCCGCCCAGCCGGATCACCCCGTAGTCGTAGCCCTTGCGTCGGTACACGACGGACGGGGTGCCGCACTCGGCGTCGGAGAAGAGGTAGAAGTCATGCCCCACGAGTTCCATGCGTGAGAGCGCCTCGTCGATGCTGATCGGGTCGGACGGGTGGGTCTTGCGCCGGACGATCTGCCCGGGCCTGGCGGGGTCGCGGTCCTCGGCGAGATGGTCGCCGTGGTCGCGCGGTGAGGGGATGTCGTAGTCGTAGGTCGCGCGGTCGTCCTCCACCAGGTCCTCGCGGCGGTCGGTTCCGGGCATCTGCTCGAGCAGCGCGACGGCGGCGGGTGCGTCCCGGCCGACCGTGATCCGCGTCCGGCGGCCGGTGACCCGGCGGCGGTCGTGCGAGCGTCGGAGCCTGCTCTCGAGCTTCGAGATGGCGCAGTCGAGCGCTCCGTAGAAGTCCTGCGCACAGGCTTCCGCGCGGGCGACCGGCCCGCATCCTCTGCCCGTGATCTCCACCCGCTGGCAGTTCTTGCTCTGCCGGCGGTTCGGCTCGTGGAAGAGTTCGACCTCCATACCGACGATCTTGTGATCGTAACGCTCCAGGCGGCCGATCTTCTCCTCGACATGGATCCGGAAATGCTCCGGGACCTCCACGTTCCGGCCGGTGACAACGATCTCCACTCGACTTCCCTCGCTCTCCGTGCTCATCGGCGTCGGGTCGCAGTCCCGGACGTCGCGGGGGCTGTCGGATCGGTTCCCGCGGCTCCGGAACGGTCGATCGGCGTTTCCCCTCCGTTGTGGCGTGGGTAACTGATTGGAGGGACGGTAGTGCGCATCACGGTTCGGCAACAGGCCCGAGCGGTGAGTGACATCAGGTTGGAGGAATTCGCCGAACGAGGTTCCCCGCACGCCCTGGACCAGGTATTTTGGATGGGTTGTCACGAAACGGCAACGATCCCGGCCGCGCCGCCCGTGGCGTCGCAGAGCACCAGCGCCGCCGTGATCCGTAGGGCCGAACGGGTGAGTTCCGCGGTGCACGCGCGCAGCGTCGCCCCGGTCGTCACGACGTCGTCGACGAGCACCACCGGGGTTCCCGGCGGCGGCCTGCGGGCCACCGTCCGCAGGCTCCCCGCGAGGTTCGCCGCCCGCCCCGCCGCGTCCAGCCCGACCGAGTCCCGGGTTCCTCGTGCGGCTCGGAGCACCGGCGCCACGGTGACGGCCCCGGTCTGCAGCGGCGCGCGGGCGAGCGCCCGGCACAGCCGCAGGACGTGGTCCCCGCCCCGGGCCCGCGCCGCGGCCGGACGGGACGGCGCGGGGACGAGCACGAGCGGTCCCGGCAGCTCCGCGGCGGCCTCGGCAAGCAGCGCCGCGAGCGCCGGCCCGAGGTCCCGCCGGCCGCGTTCCTTGTAGCCGAGCAGCGCGGCCCGCAGCGGCCCGCGGTACCGGCCCACGGCGCGGACCTGCGGCGATCCGGGGATGCGGAGCGGATAGGACGCGGGTAGCTGGGCGGCACAGCGCTCGCACCACGGTGTCCCGGGTTCCCCGCAGCCCCCGCACGAGGTGGGCAGGACGAGATCGAGCAGGCCGGCGGCGAGGGAACGTGTCATGCGAGCACTCTCGCGCGCCGCCCCGACGACAGCGCGGTTCCGCGTTCCGGGCGGGCCCGGTTGTCCACAGGCCGGTTCCCCACCGGCGGCGCCGGTCAGCCCGGGTAGAGCGGCACGGCGTCCGGCACCCCGCCGACGACCTGGCGCCAGGTGTTCAGCTCGCCGCCGTCGTAGCTCCAGACCCCGCCCTGGTCCGCCACCAGGAGCGCCCGGCTGGACGCCGCGGCCACCGCGTGCAGCGGCGGCGTGAGGTTGCTCGACGGCACGAACTGCAGCGTCAGCCCGTCCGAGGACACCAGGGAGACGGGCCGGGCCGCCCGCGTGCCGACCACGATCAGTGACTCCGCCGCCCGCCAGTCGACGGACACGACGTCACCCAGGTCGCTGGCGCGCAGCCGACGGACGTTGCGGATCGCGACCTCTCCGTCCGAGGTCCGCTCCACCGCCGCCGTGACCAGCCGCCCGCCGACGACCGCCGCGACCCGCAGCCCGTCCCGGGAGAGCCGCAGGTCCTGGATCGGCCCGGATGCCGCGAGGTCCGCGGTGTTCACCTGCCCGGTCCGCACGCTGCCGTTCTCGTCGACGACGACCCGGGCGACCACGGTGTTCCCCAGCACCGTCCACACCTCGCCGCCGGTGGGCGTCCAGGTGGGACGGGTCAGCGTGGGGGCGGAGAGCTGCACGGACTGCAGCTCCCCGTCGGTGGGGCCGAGCAGCAGCCGCTGCCGGTCCCCGTCGCGGGCGACCGCGGCGATCCGCCGGCCGTCCGGGGTCACGGCGGCCTGCGTGACGTCGTAGGCGCCGTTGCCCGCCTGCCCGGCGAGGGGGACGCCGGCCTGCGGTCCGGTCAGGTTCCGGACCCGGCCGCCGGAGACCACGAAGCCCGCGACGTCCGCGCTCGGCTGCACCTCGCCGACCATCGCGACGACGTTCTCCCGGGTCAGGTCCGCGCCCCCGTCGAGCAGCGGGGCGCCGTCGACGAGCAGCCGCACCCGGGGCACGTTGATCTCGGCGAGGGTGAGCACCAGCTGCGCGGCGAGCAGCCGCCGGGTCTGTTCGTCCAGGTCGCCGAGCTGCGTGAAGTCCACGATGACGGCGCCGTCGGGCGTCTCGCCGACGTTGCTGCGCAGCCGGGCCCCGCGCGGGATCGCGCTCTCGGCAGCGCCCTGCAGGGCCGCCGACGGGCCGGCGAGCAGCATGTCCACCGCACGCGACGGCAGCGCCTGCGCCGGGACGGCCGGCAGGTACCGCAGGTCCGCGACCGTCACCCGGCGCACCGGGTCGACGAAGTAGGCCTTCAGCGAGCGGGTGTTCGCCCGGAAGTCCGAGAGCCGGACGACGACGCCGTCCGGCAGCCGGTCGATCCGCCACTGGCCTTCCTGCCGGACCACCGTCACGTCCGTCTCGACGGGGGACTCGGCCGGCTCGAACGCGCCGGCGGCGGTCACCGTGCCCACCCTGCTGCCGCGGATCCGCACGGTGGCGACGTCCGGGTCCTTCGAGGTGGGGGTGGGCGGGTAGACCGTGTCGAACTGCTCGTCGAGGATCGTCAGTGAGACGCCGTCGTTCCAGGCGCCGGCCGCGGCCGGGGTGAGGAAGCGCCGCGCCGCACCGTGCCGGTCCACGGTGCTCCCGGAGGCGTAGACGTAGCCACGGACGAGGTCGAGGGGGTTGCTGCCGGCCGCGGGGCCGGCAGGCAGCCCGGGGGCGTCGCCGTCGGTGACCTTGCGCAGGACCTGCACGGTGGACTCGTCCGGCACGCTGGCACAGCCCGCGGCGACGAGCAGCGCCAGCACCAGGCACACCACGGCGGCGAGCCGGGAACGCGGCCTCACCGCTCGCTCCCCTGGTCCAGCACGGCGGGTTCGGCCGGGACGGTGCGCACCCCGTCGGCGGCGTCGTCCCCGCCGGGCCCCGCAGGTGGGGGCCAGTCGATCCGCGGCGTGCCGAGCGGCGGGGTCGGCACGGACGCGGGATGCACCGGGACCTCCGCGTCCCCGTCCGGCTGCAGGGCCAGCGGGCTGCTCTCCAGCAGGTCGCCGACGGTGCGCGGAAGGGTGAGCCGGAACGCCGAGCCCTCGCCCGTCTCGCCCCATGCCTGCAGCCACCCGCCGTGCAGCCGTGCGTCCTCCAGGCTGATCGAGAGGCCCAGGCCGCTGCCGCCGCTGCGCCGGGCCCGGGACAGCTCCGCCCGCCAGAACCGGTTGAACACCAGGTTGGCCTCGCCGGGCCGCAGCCCGACGCCGTGGTCCCGCACCACGACGGCGACCGCGCGGTCGTCGCCCCGCAGGGTCACCTCGACCGGGCGTCCCTCGCCGTGGTCGATCGCGTTCGCGACGAGGTTGCGGACGATCCGCTCGACCCGCCGCGGATCGACCTCCGCGTCGGTCTCCGCCGGGAGGTCCAGCACCAGCGGGGTCCCGCTCTCCTCGGCGAGCCCGCGCACGGCCTCGACCGCCCGCGACACCACGTGCTGCATGTCCATCCGCTCGGCGCCCAGCTCGGCGACCCCGGCGTCCAGGCGGCTGATCTCCAGCAGGTCCCCGAGCAGCGCCTCGAACCGGTCCAGCTCCGTGACCAGTAGCTCCGAGCTGCGGCGCAGCGCCGGGAGGAGGTCGTCCCGGGACGCGTAGAGGACGTCCGCCGCCATCCGGACCGTGGTGAGCGGGGTGCGGAGCTCGTGGCTGACGTCCGAGGTGAACCGGCGCTGCAGGGCACCGAACTCCTCGAGCTGGCTGATCTGCGTCTGGATGCTGGTGGCCATCTCGTTGTAGGACTCGCCGAGCCGGGCCACCTCGTCGTCCCCGTGTACCGGCATGCGTTCGTCCAGATGACCCTCGGCGAAGCGCTCGGCCACCTCCGCGGCCTGCCTGACCGGTCGGACGACCTGCCGGGTGACCAGGCTGGCGATGCCGACGAGCAGCAGGATCAGCACGAGCCCGCCGACGATCAGCGTGCTCTGCACCAGCCCGAGCGTGCGTTGCTCGGCGTCGAGCGGGAAGAGCAGGTAGAGCTGCAGATCGCGGCCGGCGGTGCGGACCGGCTGCCCGACGATCTGGTTCGGGGTGCCGTCGACCGTCGTGTACTTCGAGGTCAGGGCCCCGGTGGCGACGAGCTGGCGCTGCTCGGACGAGACGTCGGCGAGGGACCCCGTGGAGATCTCCGGGCCCGCGCCGGTGCCCGTGGTGAGGACGGCGCGGAACTCCCCCGCGGTCGGGGTGCCGCCGCTGTCCGCGGCCGCGAAGTTGCTGAGCCGGTCCAGCGCGTTGTTCAGCGTGCCCTGGGCGCCCTCGCGGTCCGGGTCCACGCCGGACAGGTCCCGCTCCAGGACGGCGCGGGCGGACTCGGCCTGGGCCACCGCGGCGTCGAACTTGGCCTGCAGCAGCCGGTCCGCGATCTGGGTCTGCAGGACGAGGCCGAGGACCAGTACCACCGCCGTCGACAGGGCGAGCGTGCTGACCACGATGCGCAGCTGCAACGACCGGCGCCAGGCCGCCATGAACGCCGCGCGGACGTCGCTGAACAGCACCGCGGCCCGCCCCAGCGCCCGCCCCACGGCGGGAGCGAACGGGAGGCGGGCCAGCAGGGCGAGGACTCTCGTCATCGCCGCGGTCTCACCGGCCGGATCACGGGGGCCCGGCCTTGTAACCCACGCCGCGCACGGTCAGCACCACCTCGGGGTGCTCCGGGTCCTTCTCGACCTTCGACCGCAGCCGCTGCACGTGCACGTTCACCAGCCGGGTGTCCGCCGCGTGCCGGTAGCCCCACACCTGCTCGAGCAGGACCTCGCGGGTGAACACCTGGCGCGGTTTGCGGGCCAGCGCGACCAGCAGGTCGAACTCCAGCGGGGTGAGCGCGATGTGCCGGCCGTCCCGGGTGACCTGGTGGGCGGGCACGTCGATGGTGACGTCGCCGATCGAGAGCTGCACGGCCGGCTCGGTCTCGGTGCGCCGGACCCGGGCCCGGATGCGCGCGACGAGCTCCTTGGGCTTGAACGGCTTGACCACGTAGTCGTCCGCACCGGACTCCAGGCCCAGCACGATGTCGACCGTGTCGCTCTTCGCGGTGAGCATGATGATCGGGACGCCGGACTCGGCCCGGATCGCCCGGCACACGTCGATACCGTTCATGCCGGGGAGCATCAGGTCGAGCAGCACGACGTCCGGGCGCATGTCCCGCACGGCCGGCAGCGCACGGGTGCCGTCCCCGACGACGGCCGTGTCGAAGCCCTCTCCCCGCAGGACGATGGTCAGCATCTCGGCCAGGGCCGGGTCGTCGTCGACCACCAGAACGCGCGACTTCATGTGCGCAGCATCCCATTCGCCACCGACGGTCCGTCCCGGGCCTGCCGTCTCGACCGCTCCGTCCCGTTCTGCAGGCACACCCGTCCGGCTCGGACACCTCGTGCGGCGGAGATCGTCTACCTCGCGAGCCGAGCGGCCAGCGCCGCCGGATCCGCGTCCCTGGTCCCGTCCAGCACCGTCCACGGGCTGAGCCAGGACGCCGCCGCGAGCGCACGGTAGACGGCGTCGGTGCGTTCCTGCAGCGCGTCGTCGGACTCGTAGGCGTCCCGCTCCCGGCCCGGGTCCGTGCCCGCGCGCCGGCGGGCCCGCTCCGCGGCGACCTCGCGCGGCACCCCGAGCAGCAGCTGGTGGTCCGGGACGGGGATCCCGAAGCGCTCGATCTCCAGCTCGCGCACCCAGCCGACCACCTCGCCGTCGACGTCCTGGTGCAGGCGGGCCGCGTTGTACGCGGCGTTCGAGGCGACGTAGCGGTCCACGAGGACGACATCGTGCTCGGCGAGCTGTTTCCGCAGGTCGGAAGCGGCGTCCCGCCGGTCCAGGGCGAAGAGCACGGCCATCCCGTGCACCGAGGCGCCGAGATCCCCGAGCCGGCCGTAGAGGGCGTCGCGGGCGAGCTCCGCGTGCACGTCGGCGCCATAGCGGGGGAAGGCGAGCGTGTCCACCCGGGCGCCACGCGCCTGCAGCGCGGCGACGAGCGACGCCGTCAGCGTCGCCTTGCCCGCGCCGTCGAGTCCCTCGATCACGATCAACCGGCCCACGGGGGGCGACGGTAGCCGGTCAGCCGATGTCGCGGACCCGCGCCCAGGTGTCCGCGAAACCGGGGTGCAGCAGCGGGCCCTCGTCGGTGCCGATCAGGTCCGCCGGGAACCACGCGAACTCGACGCTCTCGCTGCCGCGGATGGCCACCGGCGGTGCCTCGTCCACCCGGACCACGACGGTGGTGTAGCTCCAGCCGCCGTGGTCGTCGACGAAACGGCCGGTCACGTGCATCGGGGCGGTGTCCAGGTACGACTCCTCGGCGACCTCGCGGCGGGCGGCGACCTCCGGCGTCTCCTCCGAGTGTCGGGCGCCGCCCGGGATCCCCCAGGTGCCGCCGTGGTGGCTCCACAACGCGCGGTGCTGGAGCAGGACGAACTCGCGGCCGTCCGGGGCGTGGTGGCGGACCAACAGTCCCGCGGCCCCGTAGACGCCCCAGTGCTTGTGCCCCAGCGCGCAGAAGGCCCAGCCGTCGCCGCTGGATCCGAGGGGCTGCGGCGCGACGGTCACACAGCCGAGCCTAATACGGAAAGAGCGGGTGGCGGCCGCTCTCGCGACCATCACCCGCCCCGGGGATCCGAGGGATCAGTAGCGGTAGTGCTCGGGCTTGAACGGGCCCTCGACGTCCACCCCGATGTACTCCGCCTGCTCCTTGGTGAGCTTGGTCAGCTCCCCGCCGAGCGCCTCGACGTGGATCTTCGCGACCTTCTCGTCCAGGTGCTTCGGCAGCCGGTAGACGTCCTTGTTGTACTCCTCGTGCTTGGTGAACAGCTCGACCTGCGCGATCACCTGGTTGGAGAAGCTGTTGCTCATCACGAACGACGGGTGGCCGGTCGCGTTGCCGAGGTTCATCAGCCGGCCCTCGGAGAGCACGATGACCGTGTGCCCGTCCGGGAACACCCACTCGTCGACCTGAGGCTTGATGTTGACCCGGTTGATGCCGGGGATGCGGCCCAGGCCGGCCATGTCGATCTCGTTGTCGAAGTGGCCGACGTTGCCGAGGATCGCCTGGTGCTTCATCTTCTGCATCAGGTCGGTGCTGATGATGTCCTTGTTGCCGGTCGTCGTGATGACGAGGTCGGCCTTGTCGATCACGTCCTCGATGCGCGCGACCTGGAAGCCCTCGAGCAGCGCCTGCAGGGCACAGATCGGGTCGACCTCGGCGACGATGACGCGCGCGCCCTGGCCCTGCAGCGCCTCGGCCGAGCCCTTGCCCACGTCGCCGTAGCCCGCGACGACCGCGACCTTGCCGCCGATCAGCACGTCCGTCGCGCGGTTGATGCCGTCGATCAGCGAGTGCCGGATGCCGTACTTGTTGTCGAACTTGCTCTTGGTGACCGAGTCGTTGACGTTGATCGCCGGGAACAGCAGCAGGCCCTGCTCGGCCAGCTGGTAGAGCCGGTGCACGCCGGTGGTGGTCTCCTCGGTGACGCCGCGGATGTCCGACGCGACCGTGGTCCACTTCTGCGGGTGGCCGGCCAGCGAGCGGCGCAGCGTGTCGAGGATGATCCGGTACTCGTCGGAGACCGTGAGGTCGTCGTCCTCGACGCTCGGGACGACGCCGGTCTTCTCGAACTCGACGCCCTTGTGGACGAGCAGGGTCGCGTCCCCGCCGTCGTCCAGGATCATGTTCGGGCCGACGAGCTCGCCGTTCTCGTCGGTGAAGTCGAACAGCCGCTCGGTGGCCCACCAGTACTCGTCGAGCGTCTCGCCCTTCCAGGCGAACACCGGGACGCCCTTGGGCTCCTCGGGGGTCCCGTTCGGGCCCACGACGATCGCCGCGGCCGCGTGGTCCTGGGTGGAGAAGATGTTGCAGGACACCCAGCGGACGTCCGCGCCGAGCGACACCAGGGTCTCGATCAGGACCGCGGTCTGCACGGTCATGTGCAGCGAACCGGCGACCCGGGCGCCGTGCAGCGGGCGCGCGTCCGCGTACTCGCGGCGCAGCTCCATCAGGCCGGGCATCTCGTGCTCGGCGAGCCGGATCTCCTTGCGGCCGAACTCGTGCAGCCCCAGGTCGGCGACGGCGAAGTCGATCCCGTTGCGGACCTGCAGCTTGCCGGTCGGGTCGGTGACGGTGTCGGGAGTGGCGGTCATGGGGTGGAGAAGCCTCCTCGGCTGAAGTACCGGATCCGACGTGCACACGGCACGCCGGGTCCGTCGGAGGTGGAAGTGGAAGGTGACACGGGTGCCTCCTCTCGTCGTTCGAGGGAGGCGCCCTTCAAGTCGGACGGCCTGGGAACCGAGCGTGGCGGACGAAGATCCGCTGCAGCGCCTCTCGGACCCGGCGATGTGCAGCATCCAGGATCGTGGGGACGGCGCGGCCTGTCAACGTGACACTGCTCCGGCAGCCGGAGCGCCGTGTCCGTCGACACAGCTCCCCCTGCAACGCGGGGTGCGCCCCGTCGCGTCACACCGGCGACATCGGTGGCGACGGAACGGGAACGACATGACATCCAGGTACGCAGGACCGGCGGGCCGACTCCTCGGCGGGATCGCGACGGCGGGGGCGCTGGTCCTCCTCGGCCCGGGCCAGGCCGTGGCGGCCGAGCAGCCCGTCCCCCCGACGGTGTCGGCGTATCCCGCCCCGACCTCCGTGCCGGTCTCCGCGCGGGAGACGCGGAGCCCGGAGCCGTCGGCCGTGCAGGACACCGCGACGACCGGGCCCACCGCCGGGCCCCGGCCGAGCCGGTCCGTCGCCGTCCCCGCCGACGGCCAGGTCTCCCGGGTTCCGGTCGGCGCCCCGGACACCGGCGCGCCGGACACCGGCGCGCCGGACGTGCCGCTGCT
>NZ_JAODNI010000177.1 GCF_025465255.1 Pseudonocardia sp. | reverse complement strand
GGGCGTGGCCTGCCGATGCGAGCACCTCCGCGAACACGTCGCGGCCCACTTCGCCGACGCTGCTTGCCGCACGGCGCAGCCGGCCGCGCTTCTCCGCCTCCGGTTCCTGCTCGGCCGCCTCAGTGAGCGCGGCCATGATTCGCTCAGCGAGGTGCTCTGCGTCATCCGGCCAGAACCGCACGGCACGAAGCCCGCGCTCATGCACGGCCGCCGCCCTGCTGCTCGTCCCGGCCGGGCTGTCCGCGCCCCGTCCCTGGCGGCGAGCACCGCCGCCGTCACCGAGCCGGCGCCCGAGCGGGTCCGCGGCCTGGTCACCGGGCTGCTCGGCTCCGCCATCACCCTCGGGGCCGCGCTCGCGACCCCGCTGACCGGGCTGGCGGTGGACGCCCTGTCGCCCGCGGCGGCCCTGCTGCTCGTGGGCGCGACGGGCGTCGGCGTGGCGGGGATCGCAGCCCTCGTCGTCACCCGTGGCGGCGCGGACCGTGACATCTACTATCCCGCATAGGGCACACTGGATCGCGATGACCGCCCCGTCGCAACCCCCCTCCCCCGCGCCCCCTCCCACCCGCCCGCGTCCGGGTGCCGGGCGCTTCGTCTTCGCAGTGGTCCTGGCCTCCGCGACCGCCCTCGCGATCCTCCCGGACCTCGTGGGTCTGGACCGCTTCAGCCCGTTCGCCCAGCTCGTCTCGTTCCGGCCCGCGCTCCTCGTCGCGCTGGCCGTGGTGATCGTCGTGCTCGCCCTGGTCGCGCTGCAGCTGCGCTGGACCTGGCCGATCCCGACGGCGCTGCTCGTCGTCCTGGGCGTCGGCGTCGCGATGGTGGTGCCGCGCACCACCGCCGAACCGGTGCCGGCCACCGGGACCGCACTGAAGGTCCTCTCCTTCAATGTCTTCGAGGGCTCCGCGGACCTGGAGCAGCTGACCGCGCTGATCGCCGAGGAGCAGCCGGACCTGGTGGCGATGCCGGAGGCGGGCCAGCGGTTCGCCACCCGGCTGGGCTCGCTGATCGCGCCCCTCGGCTACCGGGTCCAGGCCTCCGTCGGCCCCCGCCAGGGCGACGTCGCCGGGGTCACCGTCGCGGTCTCCGAGCGCATGGGGGACGTGACGATCAAGCGCGGCATCCGGGGCGAGGCCTTCACCAACATGGAGGTGACGGGCGGCGCGCTCGGCTCCCTGCGCTTCATCGGCTTCCACGCGGTCGCCCCCACCCCGGGTGCGACGCGGCTGTGGACCGAGGACCTCGCACACCTGCGGGACTGGTGCAGCGGGAGCCCCCCGACGATCGTCGCCGGGGACTTCAACGCCACCTACGACCACTCCCCGCTGCGCGAGGACGCCCAGGGCTGCGGGGACGCCGCCGCCCAGCGGGGCGAGGGACTGCTCGGGACGTGGCCGTCCTGGGCGCCGGAGTGGATCGGCCCGCAGATCGACCACGTGCTCGCGACGACGGGGATCGTGTCCGAGTCGTTCGAGGTGCGGCAGGTCGACGGGAGCGACCACCGCCCGATCCTCACGACGCTGCGGGTTCCTTGACCTCGTCCGTCCCGTCCCCGACGAACACCTCGTCCAGCGCGAACGACTCGATGTCCAGCACGAAGCCCCGGACCCGGGTGTCGGGGTGCAGGAACGGGTCGTGGCGCAGCTGGGCGATGTCCCGGCGGACGCTCGTCTTCGGGTCCCGGAACGCGTGCGTGCGCCACGGCGGGCGCATCCCGGTCTCCTCGGCGAGCGCCTCGGAGAAGTCCTCGTCGGTGAAGGTCGCGAGGCCACATCCGCTGTGCTGCACGAGAAGCACGTCCCGGGTGTCCAGCTTGCGCTGGCTGATCGTCAGCGAGCGGATCACGTCGTCGGTGACGACGCCGCCCGCGTTGCGCAGGACGTGCACCTCACCGATCTTCATGCCGAAGAGGGCGAAGACGTCGATGCGGGAGTCCATGCAGGTCACTACGGCGGTGCGCAGCGACGGCGGCACGGCCAGGCCGTCGGCGCGCGCCGCAGCCAGGTGTCCGCCGCCGGCCTCGTACCGGCGCAGGAGTTCCTCGTTGCTCACGACACCTAACCAACCACGCGGAACGGGCCGCCGGGAGTCCCGACGGCCCGTCTGCGAGCGATGTCACCCGGTCGTCACCGAGCCACCCGGTCGATCCCGGTCACATCTGGTCCGCGATCGTCTCCGCGATCTCGTAGGTGTTGAGCGCGGCGCCCTTGCGCAGGTTGTCCCCGCAGAGGAACAGGTCGAGCGTGTTCGGGAAGTCCAGCGCCTGCCGGACCCGCCCGACCGCCGTCGGGTCCCCGCCGACCGTTCCGGCCGGCGTCGGCCACTCGCCGGCGGCCGGATCGTCCTGCAGGACGATCGTCGGCTGCGCGGCCAGCACCTTGTGCGCGGCCTCGACCGTGACCTCGCGGCCGAACGTGGCGTGGACCGAGAGCGCGTGCGTGGTGACCACCGGGACCCGGACGCAGGTCGCGGAGACCTTCAGGTCCGGGATGCCCAGGATCTTGCGCGACTCGTTGCGCACCTTGAGCTCCTCGGACGACCAGCCGTCGTCCTTGAGCGAGCCCGCCCAGGGCACGACGTTCAGCGCGAGCGGCGCCGGGAAGGGCGAGTCCGTGCCCAGCCCGGCCTCCGACAGCGCCTCCGCGACGTCCCCGGCACGCTTGCCGACGTCCTTGCCCGCGACGGCGGACAGCTCGGCCTGCAACCGGTCGATGCCGGGCTGCCCGGCGCCGGACGCGGCCTGGTACGAGGCCACGACCAGGGACTCGAGCCCGAACTCGCGGTGCAGCGCGCCCATCGCGGCCATCATCGACAGCGTGGTGCAGTTGGGGTTCGCGACGATCCCCTTGGGCCGGTTCGCGGCGGCGTCGGCGTTGACCTCCGGCACCACCAGCGGGACGTCCGGGTCCATCCGGAACGCGCCGGAGTTGTCCACGACCACGGTGCCCCGGGACGCGGCGATCGGCGCCCACTCGGCGCTGATCTCGTCCGGGACGTCGAAGAGCGCGATGTCGACCCCGTCGAACACCTCGGGCTCGAGCAGCCGGACGGTGACGTCCTCGCCGCGGACCTTGAGCACCTTGCCGGCGGAGCGGGCGGAGGCGACCAGCCGCACCTCGCTCCACGGCACGGACTCGCGGGCGTCGATGATCTCGATCATGGTGGTGCCGACGGCGCCGGTCGCGCCGACGATCGCCAGAACGGGTCCACTCATCGCAATCCCTCGCTTCGCGAGCTCGGCGCTTCGCGCAGGCGCTGTGCCAATGGTTCGCTCGCACGCTCGCTCACGGTCTATCGCCCCGTCCCGGCCGCCACGACGGCCTCTTCCTCGCTGCCGAGCTCGAACGCCTCGTGCAGCGCGCGCACCGCGTCGTCCAGCTGGTCCGAGCGGCAGATCACCGAGATCCGGATCTCTGAGGTGTTCATGGTCTCGATGTTGATCCCGGCGTCCGAGAGCGCCTCGCAGAACGTCGCGGTGACGCCCGGGTGGTTGCGCATGCCGGCGCCGACGAGCGAGACCTTGCCGACCTCGTTGTCGTAGATCAGCTGCTCGAACCCGACCTGGTCCTTGGCCTTCTCCAGCGCGGCGACGGCAGTGGGGCCGTCCGAGCGGGGAAGGGTGAAGGTGATGTCCGTGCGGCCGACCTTGGACGTCGAGATGTTCTGCAGGACCATGTCGATGTTGATCTCGGCGTCGGCGACCGTGCGGAAGATCCGGGCCGCCATGCCGGGGGTGTCCGGCACGCCGGTGACGGTGATCTTGCCTTCGGACCGGTCGTGCGCGACCCCCGTGATGATGGGGTTCTCCAACGGAATCTCCTCGATCGAGCCGGAGACTAGCGTGCCCGGCTTGTCGTTGTACGAGCTGCGGACGCGCAGCGGGACGTTGTAGCGGCGGGCGTACTCGACGGCACGCAGGTGCAGCACCTTCGCGCCGCACGCCGCCATCTCGAGCATCTCCTCGTAGGTCACCGTGTCCAGGTGCTGGGCCTTCGGCACGATGCGCGGATCCGCGCTGAAGATGCCGTCCACGTCGGTGTAGATCTCGCAGACGTCCGCCTCGAGCGCCGCGGCGAGCGCGACGGCCGTCGTGTCCGAGCCACCCCGGCCGAGCGTGGTGATGTCCTTCGAGTCCTCGCTCATCCCCTGGAACCCGGCGACGAGCACGATGTGCCCCTCGGCCAGCGCCTCGCGCAGCCGGTAGGGGTTCACCTCCACGATCCGCGCGTCGCCGTGCTTCGAGGTGGTGAGCATGCCGGCCTGGGAACCGGTGAACGAGCGGGCCTCGGCGCCGAGCGAGTGGATCGCCATCGCGACGAGCGCGTTCGAGATGCGCTCCCCCGCGGTCAGCAGCATGTCCATCTCTCGCGCGGGCGGCGCGGGCGAGACCTGCTGGGCGAGGTCGGTCAGCTCGTCGGTCGTGTCTCCCATGGCGGAGACGACGACCACGACGTCGTGACCCTCTTTGCGGGTCCGGACGATCCGCTCGGCGACCTTCTTGATCCGGTCCGCGCTCTCCACCGAGGATCCGCCGTACTTCTGCACGACGAGGGCCACCCCGACCTCCTTCTCCGGCACCTGTCTCGGCGCCTTCGCACTTTCCCGCACGGGGATTCGGTTGGTCCCCCGGGCATCGGTCGGGAGTCGAGACTACCGGCCGCGAGCTGCGCCGTTAACCTCAATGACCGATGCCACAGAGGTCGCCGTCACGTTTACCGAGCAGCCGAGATGCCGAGATGCCGATGGGGGCGACTGAAGAACCGTGTTCCTCGAGCCTCCCACGAATGTGGTGCCGTTCACCCGGGATTCCGACGGCGCGCCACGGCGACGACCCGTCCCGTGGCGTCGCGTCGGCTGGGCGGTCGCCCCGGCGGCGATCTTCCTCGGTGCCCGCCTGGTGGGCCTCGCGGTGCTCGCGATCCTCGCGACGACCCGGCACGTCCAGCTGAGTGACGAGCTGAGCAGCTGGGACGGCCAGTGGTTCCTCGGCATCGCCCAGGGCGGCGGCTACGACGGCGTGCCGGCGGGCCTGGCCGACGCCTACGGAGAGCGCTCCGCCGAGACCCCGCTCGCGTTCTTCCCCGGCTACCCGGCCACGGTCACCGCGGTCCGCTTCCTCACCGGGTTGCCCCTGGTCCAGGCCGGACTGCTCGCCGCGACGCTCGCCGGCGCGGTGGCGGCCCACGGCGTCGCCCGGCTGGGGGAGCTCGTGCCGGGCGGGTCCCGGCGCGTGGGGCTGGTCCTGGTGACGCTGTTCTCGGCGACGCCGATGGCGGTCGTCTTCTCCATGACCTACTCCGAGGCGCTGTTCTGCGCGGTCGCGGCCTGGGCGCTCGTCGCGCTGCTGCGCAGGCAGTGGCTGCTCGCCGGGCTGCTCACCGCGGTCGCCGGGCTGGTCCGGCCCACGGCCGCCGGCCTCGTCGTCGCGGTCGGGGGAGCGGCGCTGCTCGCGGCGCTCGCCCGCCGGGACGGCTGGCGGCCCTGGGTGGGCGGCCTGCTCGCCCCGCTCGGCCTGCTCGGCTACCTCGGCTGGGTCGGCACCTGCACGGGCTCGGTGACGGGCTGGTTCGACCTGCAGGAGCGCGGTTGGGGGTCGCACTTCGACGGCGGCGCGGCCACGGTGTCGTTCGCCCGCGAGATCCTGGCGAGCGGACGGTCCGTGCTGGAGGTCGCGACGCTCGGGGTGCTGCTCGGCGGGCTGGTGCTGCTGGTCGTCGGCGTCCGAATGAGGCTCCCGTGGCCGCTGCTGGCCTACGCGGCCGTCGTCCTGGTGATGGACGTGGGCAGCAACGGGCTCATGAACTCCAAGATCCGGCTGCTGCTACCGGCGTTCACGCTGCTGCTGCCGATGGCGCTGGGGCTGGCCCGCCGCCGACCGGGGACGACGACGTCCGTCCTCGTCGCGGCCGTCGTGGCCTCGGCGTGGTTCGGGGCCTACGCGCTGACCGGCTGGCCGTACGCGATCTAGCCCTTGAGGTGCGAAGACGTGTTCCTGGCGGTTGCCGGGAGGGGGCAACAGGAATGTCGCGGCGTCAGTGCGGGAACCGTTCCGCGACGCCGTCGGAGGCCCTAGCGTCGACCCCATGAGCGATGTCCACACCCACGAGCACAGCCACGCCGACGCCACGCACACCCACGCGCACGTCGAGCACGACCACAGCCACACCGAGCACGCCCACAGCCACGCCCACGACGGCGAGACGCACGAGCACACGCACGTGCACGACACCGCCGCGGAGCAGGTCCACGACCACGCGCACTAAGCCGCCTGAAGCGCGTTCTGGCTCCATGACGCGATCTGGAAGCCCGGAAGAGCGCGTCATGGCTCCATGACGCGCGTGGGGGACGAGAGCAGGCTCAGCCGATGCGGCGGACCAGGCGGACGACGACCGCCGTGATGATCATCCAGATGATCGCGGCGGTCCCGTAGTTCAGGGTGACCGCCAGCTTGGGCTCCTCGGGGAGGAAGAGATTCCCCAGGCCGAGGTTGAAGTAGTCCGCCGCGTCGGCGAAGAACTGCGTCAGGAAGTTGGCGGGATTCGCGTCCAGCAGTGTCAGCGCGATGTGGATCACCAACACCGCGGCGATGAGCGTGCCGATCAGTCTCAACACGGAGGCGAGCAGTCCCGCACCCCTCCGCACCGTGGTTCCCACAGCCATGTGTCCTCCCCGGATCGCGACAGTCATCCTGTCACGAACACCGGCCCCGAGGACGTACCCGCCGTTACCCCGATCGGGTGTGTCGCGTCGCCCCGGTCACTCGACCCCGCCCCCGGGTTGCCTCCGGACGGGGTGGTGGGGTTAGTCTCGGATCGTGGCGCGCCTGCTTCTTCGTTGCCGCGGCGGGGTCTGACCGACCGGCCCCTCGTCGCGGGTTTCGGCGTGTTCGCCGGTCGTCAACCGGTTCGAACCCCGAAGGAGCACCACTTCCGTGAGCACGACCCCGGACGCCTACACCGTCTCGCACACCAGCAAGCTGCGCACGCCGTCCAGGCCCGCTCCTGCCGACCAGGCGGCGTGGAACACCCAGCGGGGCTCGGACATGCCGTTCGGCCGGTACAAGCCGTTCCACGAGCTCGTCGAGCCGGTATCCCTGCCCGACCGCACCTGGCCGGACGTCCGCATCACCAAGGCGCCCCTGTGGTGCGCGGTCGACCTGCGGGACGGCAACCAGGCGCTGATCGACCCGATGAGCCCGACCCGCAAGCGCCGGATGTTCGACCTGCTGGTCCGGATGGGCTACAAGGAGATCGAGGTCGGCTTCCCGGCCGCGAGCCAGACGGACTTCGACTTCGTCCGCGAGATCATCGAGCAGGGCGCCATCCCGGACGACGTCAGCATCCAGGTGCTGACCCAGGCGCGGCCCGAGCTGATCGAGCGCACCTTCCAGGCCTGCGAGGGCGCGCCCCGCGCGATCGTCCACCTGTACAACTCGACGTCGATCCTGCAGCGCCGCGTGGTCTTCCGCTCGGACCGCCCCGGCATCGCCAAGATCGCGACCGACGGCGCCGAGAACGTCCTGCGGTTCAGCGAGAAGTTCCCGGGCACGGACTGGCGCTTCGAGTACTCCCCGGAGTCCTACACCGGCACCGAGCTGCAGTACGCCGTCGAGGTCTGCAACGCCGTCAGCGAGATCTGGCAGCCCACCGCCGCGCACCCGATGATCGTCAACCTGCCGGCGACCGTCGAGATGGCCACCCCGAACGTCTACGCGGACTCCATCGAGTGGATGCACCGCAACCTGGCGCGCCGGGACGGCATCCTGCTGAGCCTGCACCCGCACAACGACCGGGGCACCGGCGTCGCCGCCGCCGAGCTGGGCTACCAGGCCGGCGCGGACCGCATCGAGGGCTGCCTGTTCGGCAACGGCGAGCGCACCGGCAACGTCGATCTGGTGACCCTGGGGATGAACCTGTTCACCCAGGGCGTCGACCCGCAGATCGACTTCTCGGACATCGACGAGATCCGCCGTACCGTCGAGTACTGCAACCAGCTGCCCGTCGGCGAGCGCCACCCGTGGGGCGGCGACCTGGTCTACACCGCGTTCTCCGGCAGCCAACAGGACGCGATCAACAAGGGCTTCGACGCCATGAAGGCCGACGCGGTCGAGGCCGGCGTCGAGGTGGACGAGATGCCGTGGGAGGTCCCGTACCTGCCCGTGGACCCCAAGGACATCGGCCGCACCTACGAGGCCGTGATTCGGGTGAACTCGCAGTCCGGCAAGGGCGGCGTCGCCTACATCATGAAGACCGAGCACCAGCTGGACATGCCGCGTCGGCTGCAGATGGAGTTCTCGAAGGTCGTCCAGGAGGTCACGGACACCGAGGGCGGCGAGGTGTCCCCCAAGGAGATGCGGGACGTCTTCGAGACCGAGTACCTGCAGCGGGAGACGCCGCTGCGGCTGATCCGGCACCGGCTGACCAGCGACGGCGAGGGCCGGGACGAGATCGTCGCGACCGTGCGCGTGGAGTCCGACCTGCACGAGATCCGCGGCAGTGGCAACGGCCCGCTCGCCGCGTTCGTGGACGCCCTGGCCGGCATCGGCTTCGACGTACGCGTGCTCGACTACCAGGAGCACGCGATGGGCGGCGGCGACGACGCCCGCGCAGCGGCCTACGTCGAGTGCGCCGTGGAGGACACCGTCCTCTGGGGCGTCGGGATCGACTCCTCGATCGTCTCCGCGACCCTCAAGGCCGTCGTCTCGGCCGTGAACCGCGCCATGCGCTGACGACCTGTGCGCGGGAAACCTCGCTCTAGCGAGGTTCCACGCGCACGACCCCCGATGAGCTGCACCAATGATGCTCGTCGGGGGGACGGCGTGCGGGGTCCGGGCTGTCCACCCCGGACGGGTGACCCCCGTCCCGGCGGACCACGTCACGCTCACGACACACCCGATCGGTACCGTCGTGATCGTGCCGTTACCCGTGGCCCCGCTCGCCGCCTACCTGTTCCTGCTGGGGTGGTCCGCCATCCCGTTCGCGCCCGCGGAGCCCGTGCTGCTGGCCGCGGGCTCGTTCGCCGGGACCGGAGCCCTCTTCCTCCCGTTGGCCGTCGCGGCCGCGGCCGCGGGTTCGCTGGTCAGCGACATGGCCAAGTACTTCCTCGGCCGCCTCGCCGGGCCCCGGCTGCTGCGCCGCCTCACCCGGCGGCCTGCCGGGGCCAGGGCGGTGTCGTGGATCGAGTCCCGGCTCGTCGCCGTCGGACCGATGGTGATCGCCCCGTCCTACTTCGTGCCGTTCGGCGTCGTCGCGTCGACGATCCTGTGCGGCGCGCTCGGTATGCGGGTGCGCGGCGTGCTGCTCGCCTCGACGATCGGCGCGACCCTCTGGTCGGCGGTCTATCTCGGCCTCGGCTACCTGGGCGGCGCGTTGGCCGGGAACCCGTGGGTCGGGATCGCGATCGCGCTCCCGGCGGCCCTGGTCGTCGGGCTGCTGGCCAAGCGCCGGATCACCCGGGCCTGCGGCGTCGCGCCCGAAGCCGAGCCGGCCGAGGACGAGGTCGTGGCCGCCGAGAGGGCCGCCTGACCCCGTCCCCGACGGGCTACATCCCGAGGATCTCGTTGACCGACGCCGCGTGCTCCGGCGGCGCACTCGACGGGCCGTCCACCTCGAACGACTGCGGCTCGACGGTGTGCCGGGCCAGCCGGCCCTCCCGGATGGCCTCCGCGTAGTGGCAGGCGACCCGATGCCCCTCGACCGCGCCGTCGAGCTGCCGCAGCTCCGGGCGTTCGGTGTCGCAGCGCTCCGGCTGCCGCCACGGGCACCGCGTGTGGAAGCGACACCCGGCGGGCGGCGCGGCCGGTGATGGCAGGTCCCCGGTGAGCAGGATCCGCTCGCGGCGATCCTCCAGCTCCGGGTCCGGCACCGGGACCGCGGACAGCAGCGCCCGCGTGTACGGGTGCTGCGGGTCCGCGTAGAGGTCCGTCGCCGGCGCCTCCTCCACGATCCCGCCCAGGTACATGACACCGACCCGGTCGCTCACGTGCCTTACGACGGCGAGGTCGTGCGCGATGACCAGGTACGTCAGCCCGAGCTCGCGCTGCAGCCGGGACAGCAGGTTGAGCACCTGGGCCTGCACGGACACGTCGAGCGCGGACACCGGCTCGTCCGCGACGATCAGGTCCGGCTCCACGCACAGCGCCCGCGCGATCCCGATCCGCTGGCGCTGCCCGCCGGAGAACTCGTGCGGGTAGCGCCGCAGCGCTCCCGCCGGCAGTCCGACGGCGTCGACGAGCTCGCGCAGCCGCGCGTGGTCCGCCTCGGGTCCCTTGCTGAGCCCGTGCGCCTTCATGCCCTCGATGAGCAGGGACTCGACGGACTGCCGCGGGTCCAGGCTGGACATCGGGTCCTGGAACACCATCTGGAAGCGGCGCCGCGCCCTGCGCAGCTCCTCCCCCTTCAGCCCGGCGACGTCCTGACCGTCGAACCGGACGGCCCCCCGGGTCAGGTCCGTGAGCCGCAGGATCGCCCGGCCCAGCGTCGACTTGCCGCAGCCGGACTCCCCGACCAGGCCGTACGTCTCGCCGCGCCGGATCGTCAGCGAGACGCCGTCGACCGCGTAGACGTGCCCGACGGTCTTGTTCAGCACCACGCCGCGGGTGATCGGGAAGTGGACGGCGAGGTCGTCCACCTCCAGCAGGTTCTCGGTCATCAGGCCTCCGCCGGAACGGGGTTGTGGCACCGCAGGAACCGGCCGCCGACGAGTTCGGGGGCCGGGGTGATCTCGGTGCACTTCTCCAGCGCCCGAGGGCACCGGGGCGCGAACGCGCAGGCGCTCGCCCAGGGCAGGTTGTCGTTGACCGAACCGCGGATGGCGTTCAGGTCCTCACCGGGTGGGGCGTCGAGCCGCGGGATCGAGCCGAGCAGTCCGTACGTGTACGGGTGCCGCGGTTTCGCGAACAGCCGGTGCCGCTCCGCGCGCTCCACGATCCGGCCGCCGTAGAGCACGTTGACCCGGTCGCAGAGCCCCGCGACGACGCCGAGGTCGTGCGTGATCATGACGAGTGCGGTCCCGCTGTCCGCCACCAGTTCCTTGAGCAGCTCCAGGATCTGCGCCTGGATCGTGACGTCGAGCGCGGTCGTCGGCTCGTCGGCGATCAGCAGCCGGGGCCGGCAGGCCAGGGCGATCGCGATCATGACGCGCTGCCGCATGCCGCCGGACATCTGGTGCGGGTAGGAGTCCAGCCGGCGCCGCGGGTCCGGGATGCCGACGCGTTCGAGCAGCTCGGCGGCCTCCCGGCGGGCGGCGTCGGACTTCATCCCGCGGTGCCGCTTGAGCACCTCGGTCACCTGCAACCCGATCTCGATCACCGGGTTGAGCGACGACAGCGGGTCCTGGAAGACCATGCTCAGGTCCCGGCCGCGCTTCTCGCGCATGGCCGAGTCCGACAGCGTCAGCAGGTCCGTGCCCTCCATCCGCGCCGACCCGGACACCCGCACGCCCCGCTCGGGCAGCAGTCGCATGATCGCGAGGGAGGTGACGGACTTGCCGCAGCCGGACTCCCCCACCAGCCCGACGACCTCGCCGGGCTGCACGTCGAAGCTCACGCCGTCGACGGCGACGGAGTCCGGCTCGCCCTTGCGGGTGAACGCGACGCCGAGGTCCTCGACCTCCAGCAACGGTGTGGTCATCAGCGACGCCCCTTCGGGTCGAGCGCCTCGCGCAACGCCTCGCCGAGCAGCGTGAACCCGAGCGCGACCAGGATGATCGCGATCGCCGGGTAGAACGCGAGCGCCGGGCGGACGTCGAGGTAGGCCTGGGCGTTGGCGAGCATGAGCCCCCATTCGGCACGGGCCGGGTCGCCGTCGCCGAGCCCGAGGAAGGACAGCGCGGCGGCGTCGAGGATGGCGGTGGCCAGGGTCAGGGTGGCCTGCACGATCACCGGCCCGATCGCGTTGGGCACCATGTGCCGCAGCACGATCGCGCGGCGCTTGACGCCGAGCGCGGTCGCGGCCGTCACGTGGTCGCTGTCGCGCTGGGCGAGCATCGAGCCGCGCAGCAGCCGGGCGAAGATCGGCACGCCGACGATCGCCACGGCGATGATCACCGTCGTCTGGCTGGGTCTGGCGGCCAGCGCCGCGATCGAGATCGCGAGCAGCAGCGACGGGATGGACAGCAGGACGTCCGTGAAGCGCATGAGCAGGGTGTCGACCCAGCCGCCGAAGGCGCCGGCCAGCACCCCGATCAGGACCCCGAAGATCAGCCCGATCACCGTGGCGAACACGCCGACGAGCAGGGTCTGCCGGGACGCCAGGATCATCCGGGAGAAGAAGTCTCGGCCGTTCTGGTCGCTGCCCAGCGGGAAGCCGGGCTGCGCGCCCGGGATGACGTCGGGCCGCAGCCCCTCCTGCAGTTCGGGGAAGGCCTGCGACGCGTCGTGCGGCGCGATCCACGGCGCGAAGATCGAGACCAGGATGAACAGCGCGATGATCACCGCGCCGACGATCGCGACGGGGTTGCGCCGCAGCCGCACGAGCGCGTCCGCGCCGAGGCTGCGCCCGGTGGCGAGGTCGTCGATCCGGGTGCGCCGGCGGTTGGCCCAGGTGGTGACCATCAGCGCAACCTCACCCGGGGGTCGATGAGCGCGTACGAGAGGTCGACGAGCAGGTTCACCAGCACGTACACGGCCGCACCGAGCAGCACGATCGCCTGCAGGCGCGGGTAGTCGCGGCGCGTGATGCCGTCCGCGATGAGGGTGCCGAGACCGCCCCAGACGAACACCTTCTCAGTGAGCACGGCGCCGCCGAGCAGCAGGCCGGTCTGCAGGCCGATCGTCGTCGAGACGGGGAGCAGCGCGTTGCGCAGGACGTGCCGGCTGCGGACCGTCCCGGGGGCGAGGCCCTTGGAGTTGGCCGTCCGGACGAAGTCCGAGCCCAGGACGTCGAGGACCGAGGCGCGGGTGATCCGGGTGATCACCGCGAGCGGGATCGTCGCCAGCGCGATCGCCGGCAGGACCAGGTGGACGAGGGCGTCCCAGCTGGCGTCGAACTCGCGGGTCAGCAGCCCGTCGAGGACGGCCAGCCCTGTGACCTTCGTGGCATCGATGGAGACGGACTGACGGCCCGAGGGCGGGAACCAGCCGAGGTCGACGGCGAACCACTGCTTGAGCAGGAAGCCGAGGAAGAACACGGGGACCGCGACGCCGACGAGGGTCCCGATCACCGTCGTCGTGTCCAGCGGGCGGCCGCGGTAGCGCGCGGCGACGTAGCCCAGCGGGATGCCGAGCACGACCGCGAGGAGCAGGGCGGCGACGGAGAGCTCCAGCGTCGCCGGCAGGGCACGACCGATCTCGGAGATCACGGGGTCACCGCTGATCAGCGAGTTGCCGAAGTCGCCGGTGAGCGAGCGGCCGAGGTAGCGCAGGTACTGGAGCGGGATCGGCTGGTCGAGGCCGAGTACCCGGTTGAGCTCGGCGATCTTCTCCGGCGTGGCCTTGTCCCCGAGCAGCGCCGCCGCAGGTCCGCCGGGCAGCAGGCGCAGCCAGGCGAAGAGCAGGACGGAGAGCACGAAGAGGGTGGGCACGACCTGGAGGAGCCGCCGCACGATGAAGCGCAGCATTGATCTCTCTCCCGAGCAGGAGCGTAGGTCGACGACGACCGGCGGTGCCGGCCCCCCGAGGAGCCGGCACCACCCGTCGTCGGTTCGTCAGCTCTTGCTGACCGAGTAGAACCGCTCGTCGGTCAGGGGCGAGGGAACCAGGCCCTGGATGTTGGCCCGCACCACGATCGCCGGCGGCGAGCTGCTGATCGGGATGGCCGGCAGATACTTGGCCATGATGTCCCGGTTGACCTGCTCGTACGCCGCGGCGTGGGCCGCGGGGTCCGGCTGGGCATCGGCCGCGGCGAGGGCCGCGTACATGGCCGGGTCCTCCGCGCCGAACTCCGCCTTCTCACGGCCGAAGAACGTGCCGACGAAGTTGCCGGCGTCGTTGTAGTCGCCGGTCCAGCCGAGCAGGTGCAGGTCGTGCTTGCCGGCCTTCTGGACGTCGTCCTTGAAGCCGCCGTTCCACGGCCGCGGCACCGGGTTGATCGTGATGCCGGCCTGCTTCAGGTCCTCGGCGATCACCGAGAACAGGTCCGTCGGGTTCGGCATGTACGGCCGGGAGACCTCGGTCGGATAGTAGAAGTTCAGCGTCAGGTTCGACGCGCCGGCCTCGGCGAGCAGCTGCTTGGCCTTCGCCGGGTCGTACGGGTACTCCTGCACGTCGCCCGCGTAGCCCGCGACCGTGCTGGGCATGAACTCCTTGGCCACCTCGGCGCCCTCGGGCAGCTTGTTCTTCACCAGGGCGTCGCGGTTGATCGCGTAGGCGAGTGCCTGCCGGACCCGGATGTCCTTGAGCGCCGGGTTGTTCTTGGTGTTGATGCCCATGTAGAGCACGTTGAACGGCTGGCGGATGAGAACCTGGTTCCCGCCCTCCTTCAACGTCGCGTAGTCCGCCGGGGAGGGCAGGTCGTAGCCGTCGATCGTGCCGGCTGCCAGCTCCTGCTTGCGCGCGTTCTCGTCCGGGATGACCCGGAAGATCAGCTTGTCGAGCTTGGCCTTCTCGCCCCAGTAGTCGTCGTTGCGGACGAGGGTGATGGTGCCGGCGGCCTTGTCGAAGCTCGCGAACTTGAACGCGCCGGTGCCCGTCGGGTGGTCCGTCGCGTAAGCCGGGTAGCTGAACGAGTCGCCGCTCTGGGAGACGTTGTCCGCGTCGTACTGCTTCAGCGCCGTCGGGCTCGAGATCGAGAATGCGGTGAGGCCGAACGCCGCGGGGAAGGCACCCTTGTACTTGTTGAGGGTCATCACCGCGGTACCCGCGTCCTGCGCGGCGCAGTTGTTGTAGACCGGCTCGCCCGTGGCGTCACCGGCATTGGTCTTGAAGCCCTCGAAGACGTCGCCGTAGTAGATCATCTGGCTCTGCGCCGCGGCGCCGCTCATGTTGAACCAGCGGTCGAAGTTCGCGCACACCGCCGCGGCGTCGAGCGCCGTGCCGTCGCTGAACTTGACGTTCTGCCGGATCTTGAACGTCCACACCTTGCCGTCCGGGGAGGACGACCACTCGGTCGCCAGACCGGGCGCGAGCTCGGTGGTGCCCGGCTTGTACGTGATCAACGTGTCGTACATCTGCCGGATCGGACGGAAGCTCTCGCCGTCGTCGTTGAAGATCGGGTCGAAGTTCTTCGGGGCGCCCGCGGCGCCGAAGACCATCGTCCCGCCGGTGGCTCCTGCGGAGCCGGCGGCGCCGCCGTCACGCTCGGAGTTCGCGCACGCGGCGAGGGAGACGACTAGGGCGCCGGCCGCGATGACAGCGGCCAGGCGTCTGGTGGTGGGCATTGCGGGCACCTCGAGATCGTCGGGAGTGCGTCAGGGTGATCGCAGACGGTATCGGCGAGATCTACCGATCGGTAGGCCTTGAAGTCACAGTTGAGGCACAGGCAGCTCAAATCCACCTCAAGTCGCACACCGGGGCGTAACCGACACCCTCGGTCGAGGCGCCGTGGAGCCTCATGGCGCGCTCTTCCGACAACTCCGCGTGACCGCGGCCAGCCGGAACCTCCGCATCGATAATTGGGCGCGCTTCGCGCTGCCGTCGATCACGGGCAGAAGGTTGCGTCAGGGTTTCGAACCACGACCTCATGCCCATGATCAGCCGAGCGGGACGACCGAACGGCCATGATCGCCGGGGGGCCGGAGGACCTGCAGGTCGAACTCGTCGCCCTTATCCCGAGAAGGAATGCGCGCCACTCGGCCGGAATGAGGCCGGCAGCCCCTGCTCGGACCATTGTTGCCTGACTGCAGCGCCCCGAGTGGGAGTGCGTCAGTAGGACCGCCGACGGTATGGGCGAGATCTACCGACTGGTAGCCCCTGAAGCCAGGGTTGCGGCACAGGCAGCTCGAGCCACCGCAAGTCGCTCACCGGAGGCGTAACCGGCGCCGACCTGGTGTACCTCGCCCGCGTGCGGCCCGGCCGGCACGTGACGTGGCGGCCGGACAGCTGAGCTAGCGATCTTCGTCTGCCATGTCGAACTCCCCTGCCTTCACTCCGGCCACGAAGTCCGCCCACTCCTGCCGAGTGGGACGCAGTTCAACCGCCGTATTCCGAGTGGATCTAACGGAGAACTCCCCTCGAGGGCCCTCGGCCACCTCGACGCCGCCACCGAGCGAACAGAAGCTGCTCCTACGGAAGAACTTTCCGCCATCAGTTGCCCACGCTACGCCTCACCTCTCTGCACCCATCATGCACGAGGATGCCGTGGAGAAACCAGCGCGTCACTCCACGCAGACGCCGAGATGCGGCTCATAAGCCCTACGGGGGAGCCTGAGCGACGACTTAGTCCCGCTAGAGGTCGAACTCACCATTTTTCACGCCTTCCACAAAGGCAATCCACTCGCCTTTCGTGAAACTCAACGGCGCCCTTGTCGTGTCCTTGGAATCCCGAACGAGAATTACGTCTCGCACTGAACGGGCAACCTCGACACACGTTCCGACTGAGCAGCTGGAACTGCGCCGAAACGCCGCTCCCAGGCTATCCTTCACCCATTCCTCCGCACCTGTCCGCGGTCAGAGGTTCTGACCTCGCTCGGTGTGATTAGGGCGAGGGGGGCCGTTTGGTTACCGAGACACGCCGCAGAATCCCTCGATGGCGTCTGCGGTATCGGCGAACGGCGCACCACAGTAGACGAACGGACGCGTCGCCTGCGCCACACATCCGGTCGCGCGGACACAGCTTCGAGGCGGTCCGCCCCACCCTACGTCGGTCTGATCAGCTGAGACGCGCCAAGGCGCTCACTAATAGGTCGCGAGACTCCAGTGCGCCGATCGCCTTCGACCGAGCACCCTCGAAGATAGTTCGGAATGTCCCGACCCCGAAGTCGCCCTCCAAGTAGGAGGTACCCGCCTGATTCTCCACGAAGACAACATCCTGGTCGAGACTTTCGGCGAACTCAAGCACGAGAAACGACCCCTGGCACGCTCGCACGAATCCACTAGAGTAGGGCAAAATCTGGATCGAAATATTTGACAATCCGGCCAACTCGACGACGTGAGCCAACTGCTTCCTCGCAGTTCTTGAGTCCGTGCCCATCATGCGATCGATCACGCATTGGTCGATCACCGACTCGACCCGAAGTGGAGCTTCGTTGCGACTCAGCACCTCCTGTCGCCGCATGCGGAACTCCAGCAACCTGTCGATCTCCGACTTCGAATGTACCGGAAGGACCTCATTCAAGATCATCCTTGCGTAGTCGGCCTGCTGCAGGAGGCCATGGAACGCCGACATGTCGAAGCATCGGATCGTCGAGGCGTCGGACTCGAGAGCCACATATCGGTCGACACCGTCGAAGACGAACGGTTCAGCCGTCAAGAGGGGCGTGTACTCCTGCCACCAGCCCGACCGCGCACCGTCGCGAGCCCACCTCAGTAGGCGCTCCAGGCCCTGCTCGGCTTCCTTACCGTAGAGCCGGACGAGGTCACGGACATCACGCTGCTTCGGAAGACCCTTTCCCGTTTCCAGCCGTGAGATTTTCGATACGGAGCATTCAAGGGCGCTGCCCGCCTGCTCCAGGGTCATGCCGGCTTCCTCACGAAACCGGCGCAACTCACTCCCCAGGCGCCGTCGCGACATCGTCGGACCCTGACTGGAACTCATCGCTTCCCCTTGTGCAATTGCACCGTGTCAATGCATCATTCACCTGCGGGACGAGACGGCAAGGCGAGAGCAGGGCCATCCGGCGGACCGCTGATCGTCGGAAATCTGGGTCGAATACGTCCTCGAGTGGACGGATCCGACGGGCGAAGGTGGCCATCCCGCGTCACTTCGGGACAGCGACCGAACGTAGCCCATGACATTGCATGGTGCAAGACGCTGGTGCAACGACGCCTGTACGGCCACCGCCGGCCGGCGTCACCTCCTGAAGGAGG
>NZ_JAODNI010000151.1 GCF_025465255.1 Pseudonocardia sp. | reverse complement strand
CCGGGGCGGGGCGCTGCCCACGACCCGGCTGCCCACGAGCCGGCTGGACAGGGCCCGGCTGGGGCGCGCCGGCGCCCGGACGGGGCTGCTGAGGACTCCCGGACCGCTGAACGTCCCGGTGCTGCTGGGCGGTTCGGGACTCCTGAGCGCCCTGGGACTGCTGGACGGGCGGGGACTGCCGGGCGGGCTGGGACTGCCAGCCGGGTCTGAGCTGCTGGGCGGCCGGGGAGAGGGCGGGACGTCGCTGCGGGCGTCCGTTCACCGCGGCCCGGCCGCCGGTGCCCTCGACGGGCGACACGGCGGTCGTCTCGTTCGCGGCCGGGGCGTCCGCCATGTCCGGCTCGGCCGGCTTGGTCCGCAGGGTCATCGTCGCCCGCTTGGGCCGGGCGTCCGTCGGCCGCTGCGAGGCGGGGTCCAGGGACTCGGGCGTGGACAGGGGCAGCACCGTGCGCGGGGGGTACGGCTGCCGCCCCCGCACGACGACGGTGGCGCGCAGCATCCGGCGCAGCTCGTCGTCGAGCGCGACGGCGTGCTCGGCCGGGCCGGTGGCCACGCCGTAGAGCATCCAGCGCTCGCCGTCGACACCGACGAACACCGACCGGGCGCCGTCCGTGCGGGCGTGCAGCTCCCGGCCCCACTCACCCTGGAACGAGCGCACCTGGGCGCCGCCGTCGCGCAGCGACTGCTCGATCTCCGAGGCCAGCTGGCTCCACAGGCCCGACGAGCGGGGCGCGGCGAGCGCGCTCACGGACAGCCGGCCGCCGGGCATCGTCACGTGGACGGCCTGCAGCTTGCCCTTGGCGGCCTGTTCCAGGTTGACCGTGCCGGTCATCGGGACCGGCACCTGCACGGCGCCGAAGTCCATCCGGGCCACGTCGGTCATCTCCGGGTCGAGGTACTCGGCGTCGTAGGGCCCGAACGGCGGGCCCTCGTACTCGACCTCCTCGGCCCCGTACCCGTCGACGCCGCCCTCGGTGTCCTCCGGGAGCCCCGGGGCCACCACGTCGTCTCCGTAGCGGACGCTCACCGCGGGCCGCTCCCCTCGCCGGGCACGAGCCGGTCGTGCCCTCCGGTGGAGCCGTAGCCGCCGGCACCGCGCTCGGAGCCCGGCAGCTCGGCGACCTCGACGAACCGGGCCCGCTCCACCTTCTGGATCACCAGCTGGGCGATCCGGTCACCCCGGCGGAGCCGCAGCTCGGCGCGCGGGTCGTGGTTGATCAGGCAGACGCGGATCTCGCCGCGGTAGCCGGCGTCGATCGTGCCGGGGGTGTTCACCACCGACAGCCCTGCGCGGGCGGCCAGCCCCGAACGTGGGTGGACGAACCCCGCGTAACCGAGTGGCAGCGCGATCGCGACGCCTGTGCCGACGACCACACGCTCACCGGGAGCGAGCAGGACGTCGGAGGTTGTGACGAGGTCCGCACCGGCGTCGCCCTCGCGGGCGTAGGCGGGCACGGGCACGTCCTGATCGAGCCTGGTCAGCAGCACATCGACAACCGGTGCGACCAACGGCTCGTGCGGGGGAGCATCGACGGGGCCGGGCACAACGAACGACGCTACCCTCGACTGCGTGAGTGAACACCCGTCGTCCGCCGGTCCTGCGACGTCCGGCCGTTCCCGGTTCGACGAACGGTTGTCCGTGCCGTTCTGGTGGTATCTGTTCGGCGTCGGCATCGCCGTCCTGCTCGGAGCCGAGATCCACATGGGCTATCCCGGCGTGCGGTCCTGGATCGGCTACGTCGTCCTGATCCCGCTGTCGCTGCTCGTGGTGTGGCGGCTCGGCGCCGCCCGGGTACAGGTCACCGGGACCGAGCTGACCGCCGGGGACGAGCACCTCCGCCGGGCGGACGTCGGTCGCGTGCAGATCGTGCCCAAGGACCGCAAGCAGCAGGCCCTGGGCCCGGAGCTGGACCCCACGGCCCACGTGGTCCACCGGTCCTGGGTCGGCCCGGTCGTGCGGATCGAGGTCACGGACCCGGCGAACCCGGTGCCGTACTGGATCGTGAGCAGCCGTCGTCCGGAGGAGCTGGTCGCGGCCCTGGACCGCCGCCCCGGCAGCTGACGGGCCGGGTGGGCCCGACACGCAGGCGTCCCGCCGGCCTGAGGCCGAGCGGGACGTCGTTCGAGTTCCCCCGGACCCACCGGGGCCGGGCGGCCGTACCCGGATCAGGCCGCCCGGATCGGGCGGCCCCGGGTCAGGCCGCGCAGTCCCGGCAGATGAACATGTTGCCGCGGGTCTCCGCCAGCCGGCTCCGGTGGTGCACCAGGAAGCAGCTGCCGCAGGTGAACTCGTCCGCCTGCTTCGGGAGCACCTTGACCGTCAGCTCCTCGCCGGACAGGTCCGCGCCGGGGAGCTCGAAGCTCTCCGCCGTGTCGGTCTCGTCGACGTCGACCGCGGACGACTGCGACTCGTTCCGACGGGCCTTGAGCTCGTCGAGCGAGTCCTCAGCCATGTCGTCGCTGTCGTTCCGCCGCGGTGCGTCGTAGTCGGTCGCCATCTTTCCCACCCCAAGTACTCGAACACTCGCTAGTTGATGCGGTCGTGCGGCTGCACAACGTCGCAGCTACGGGCTTTGTGCCCGGCGCCGTGGTGACGCCGGTCTCACCCTTCACACCCGCCGGGCAGGACCCACCCGGGGCCCGCTCCGCCGTACTGCCGGCGCGTGCCCCTGAGGACGATCGGACTTCCCCCCGGGGGCGAGAGGATAACCCAGCAGTCAAGACCGTGTCGGGTGACCCGTCCCACCGCCCGAACACCCCGGTCGGCCAGGATCTTCCCGGCCGTCGTCACGTCGGGCCGTTAAGGTGCCCGACGTGACGACCGGTTCCACGCCCGACCTCCCTGACGACACGGCAGGGGCCCCCTCCGCCACGCCCGGCGCGGACCCCGCCGCCGTGGGTGCGTGGCTCGCCGACCGGCTGGACGACGAGCGGTGGCGCGGCTCGACGCTGCACTCCATCGGCGCCGGCCGGTCCAACCTCACCTATCGCGTCTCGAGCCCGGCCGGGGACGTGGTGCTGCGCCGGCCGCCGGTCGGCGCGGTCGCCGCGACGGCGCACGACATGGGCCGCGAGCAGCGCGTCATCGCCGCCCTCGGCGACACGGACGTCCCGGTGCCCGCCGTCCTGGCGGCGTCCGAGGGCGGCCCGCCGGTGGACGCGCCCTGTTTCGTGATGGAGATGGTCGACGGCGTCGTCCCGCTCGGCGATCTCCCGGCCGGCTGGGCGGACACCGAGGCGGACCGGGCACGCGCCGGACAGGCCCTGGTGGACGTCCTGGTGGCCCTGCACGCCGTGGACCCGGCCCGGGTGGGCCTGGCGGACTTCGGACGCCCGGAGGGCTTCATGGCCCGCCAGGTGCGCCGCTGGGGCAAGCAGTGGGAGGCCGCCCGCGCGGACGGGGTCTCCGGCACCGACGAGGCCACCGAGAAGGAGCTGAGCAGGCTGGCCGAGCGGCTCGGCGGCGCGGTCCCCGAGGCGCAGCGGCACACGATCGTCCACGGGGACTACCGGATCGACAACTGCCTGTTCGACCGGTCAAATCCCGGCCGGATCACCGCCGTCCTGGACTGGGAGATGTCGACGCTCGGGGATCCGCTGGCGGACCTGGGGCTGATGCTCGTCTACTGGTACCAGGCCGACGAGGACCCGGTCTGGCGTGAGGCACAGCACCTGCCGAGCCCCACCCGGCTCCCCGGCTTCCCCACCCGGGCCGAGATCGCGGTGGCGTACGGGCGGCAGTCCGGCCTGGATCTGGCCCCCCTCGGCTGGTACGTCGCGTTCGGGGCGTTCAAGCTGGCCGTGGTGCTGGCCGGGATCCTCGCGCGGGTACGCGCCGGAGCCGTGCCGGCGGAGATGGCGAAGGGCATCGAGGACGCGGTGCGTCCGCTGGTCACCCTCGGGCACCACGTGCTGGACCACGGGGTGGACGGGCTCGCGGTGTCCGGCGGGATCGGCTGATGGGCGGCCTGCGTCCCTACCGGCGCCGCCGCACGCGCCCCGTAATCGCCACCGTCTCCGTGCTCGGCGTACTCGCGGTCGCCACCTGGACGGTCGTGCTGGTCAACTCGGCGACCTCCACCGGCCTCGCCGCCTGCAACTCCCCCGCGGACGGCCGCAGCGTCGGCACCGTGCTGGACGCGGACGCGCTCGCGGACGTCGCGCCCGTCGCGGCCGGCGCGGTACGGGTCACCGTGCTCAACGCGGGCGGCCAGCGCGGCCAGGCGAACCTGGTCGCCGCGCAGCTCGGGGACCTCGGCGTCACCGAGGCCGCACCGCCGGACAACGACCCGTTCTTCCCGGACGGCGACCTCGAGTGCCGCGGCCAGCTGCGCTTCGGTCAGGCGGGCCAGGGGGCGGCGGTGACGCTGTCGCTGCTCATGCCGTGCACCGAGCTCGTCCGGGACGACCGCGCGGACGACAGCGTGGACGTCGCCGTCGGCACCGGGTTCACCGACGTCAACCCGGGACGCGCCACCAAGAACGTCCTGGACCAGCTGGCGAACCCCGCCGGCGCGACCGCGGACGGCCGGCCGGCGGGGCCCGCGGTGGACCCTGACGACCTGGCGACCGCCCGCGAGGCCTCCTGCTGAGATCCGGCTGTCGAGATCGGCTGCTGAGATCCGGGGGTCAGATCTCCGCGGCGCCGAGCTCCCGGGCGAGTGCGCCGAGGTCGCGGGCGATCCCCGGGACGGCGACGAGCGTGGCGTCGGGGCCGAGCCCGTCGTCCGGCCCCGCCTCGAACGTGGGCGGCGCGGGATGCCGCACCACAGCGCCGGCCTCGGTGGCGATCAGCGCCGCCGCGGCCCAGTCCCACCAGCCCAGCCCGTGCTCGAGGTAACCGTCGAGCCATCCCGCGGCCACCCCGCAGAGGTCCAGGGACGCCGCGCCGTTGCGCCGCACGTCGCGGACCCGCGGCAGCATCCCCGCGACGAGCCGGGCCTGCCGGGCCCGGCGCTCGGCGGCGTAGCCGAACCCCGTGCCGACGAGCGACTGGGACAGGTCCGTCTCCTCGTTCACCCGCAGCGCCCTGCCGTCGAGCGTGGCGCCGGCACCCCGCGCCGCCGTCCATACGCGACCGGACGCGGGCTCGACGACGGCGCCGGCCAGCGACACCCCGTCCCGGACGGCCGCGACGGACACCGCGTACCAGGGCAGGCCGTAGAGGTAGTTCACCGTGCCGTCGATCGGGTCGACCACCCAGCGGGCCGCGGCAGCGTCGCCCGCCTCCTCCTCGCCGAAGACCGGCTCCCCCGGGCGCAGCTCTCCGAGCCGGCCGCGCACCAGCTCCTCGAGGGCCTTGTCCGCGGCGGTCACGACGTCCGTGGGCGAGCTCTTCGTGGACACCGCGCCCGGGTCCGCGCCGGTCGACCGGGGCGCGGGGAGGGTGCGCAGCCGGGCCGCGGCCTCGGAGGCGACGAGTTCGGCGACACGCCGCAGTTCGGCAAGCTCGGCGGGCGTGTCGGAAATCTGCTCGGACATGGGTCCATCCGACCACACCGGACGGCCCCGGAATCGATTCGGCCCCAGCGTGACGGGGGTGTCGGCGGGTGCTTCCCGATCTCCGCGGGCCCCTCCGGAAGGTCGGGGACGAGCCCCTTCGGGCGAGTAGGGGAAGCGAGGTGCGAACGCCCGCCCCACACGCAGTTACAATGGTCTCGTACCCCACCCCCGGGACGCACGTCGACGCGTTGTCACGACGGCGAACGGCGCGGCGGGGTCAGGAGACAATTCTCGAAGCCAGCCGGACCGAGCCGGGGTTCCCCGCACTCCGGCGAACCGCAAGCGTACGCAGCGAGAGGGCCTAGGTGGCAGCCGCAGACTCCGCAACCCGCAACGACTCGACCGTCAGCGATCCTGCTGATCCGAGTCCCGCACCCGCACGCCGTACCCGCACCACGGGTACGGCCACGAAGAAGGCCGGCACCGCGACCCGGCCTCGCGCGGGAGCCAAGGCCGGTGCGAAGGCCGGGCCCAAGGGCCCGGCGACCAGGAAGAAGGCCGGCGAGGGCGACGACGCCGTCGATCTCGACGAGGGCGAGCTCTCACCGGAGGACGGCGAACTCGAAGAGGTCGACGTCGAACTCGACATCGAGGACGACACCTCGGACACCCCCGGCGCCGCGGCGGCCGACGAGGACGACGACGAGGACGACGACGAGCCGGAGACCAACACCGGCGCGAACCGTCGTGCCCCGACCACGCGCTCGTCGCAGCAGAAGTCGAACGAGTTCGTCTGGGACGAGGAGGAGTCGGAGGCCCTGCGCCAGGCGCGCAAGGACGCCGAACTCACCGCGTCCGCGGACTCGGTCCGCGCGTACCTGAAGCAGATCGGCAAGGTCGCGCTGCTCAACGCGGAGGAGGAGGTCGAGCTCGCCAAGCGGATCGAGGCCGGCCTCTACGCCGCCGAGCGCATCCGCCGAGCGCTCGAGGCCTCGGAGAAGGTCTCCCCGCAGCTGCGCCGGGACCTGCGCTGGATCGTCCGCGACGGCGAGCGCGCCAAGAACCACCTGCTGGAGGCCAACCTCCGCCTCGTGGTCTCGCTGGCCAAGCGCTACACCGGCCGCGGGATGGCGTTCCTGGACCTGATCCAGGAGGGCAACCTGGGCCTGATCCGTGCGGTCGAGAAGTTCGACTACACCAAGGGCTACAAGTTCTCGACCTACGCGACGTGGTGGATCCGTCAGGCCATCACCCGCGCGATGGCCGACCAGGCCCGCACCATCCGCATCCCGGTGCACATGGTCGAGGTCATCAACAAGCTCGGTCGCATCCAGCGTGAGCTGCTCCAGGACCTCGGCCGCGAGCCGACGCCCGAGGAGCTCGCCAAGGAGATGGACATCACCCCGGAGAAGGTGCTGGAGATCCAGCAGTACGCCCGGGAGCCCATCTCGCTGGACCAGACGATCGGCGACGAGGGCGACTCGCAGCTCGGTGACTTCATCGAGGACAGCGAGGCCGTGGTGGCCGTCGACGCGGTGTCCTTCACGCTGCTGCAGGACCAGCTGCAGTCCGTGCTGGCCACGCTGTCCGAGCGCGAGGCGGGCGTCGTCCGGCTGCGCTTCGGCCTCACCGACGGCCAGCCGCGCACGCTGGACGAGATCGGCCAGGTCTACGGGGTCACCCGCGAGCGGATCCGGCAGATCGAGTCCAAGACGATGTCGAAGCTGCGCCACCCGTCCCGGTCCCAGGTGCTCCGCGACTACCTGGACTAGTCACGGTTCTCCGACACGGCCCCCGAGCTCCGGCTCGGGGGCCGTCGTCGTTCCCGCGCGGGGGCTCACCGGAAACCCGCGACCCGATTCTCCGTGTCCTCGATCGGGTACCGGGTGGCTTCCTCGTACGCGAGGCCGTCGGTGAGCCCGCCGTCGAGGGCCTCGCGGTAGAGGTCCTTGTAGGCGGCGAGCGAGCCGGCGCTGTGGGAGCGGATCGTGTCCGCGAGGGCGCGGACCGTCTCGTCGAGCTCGGCCAGGGGCACGGCCTGGGCGGCGATCCCCCACTCGGCGGCCTGCGCCCCGGTGAACGTCGCCGCCGTGTAGGAGAGCCGCCGGGCCCGGGCCACCCCGGCCAGGCGGATCAGCCGCTGGCTCATCCCCCACGTCGGGCGGAGGCCGAACTTCGCGTGAGTGTCCCCGAGCTTCGCCTCCTCCGCGGCCACCACCAGGTCGCAGGCGAGCGCGAGCTCCAGGGCGCCGGTGAAGCAGAAGCCGTTGACCTTGGCGATCACGACCTTCGGCATCGTGGTCAGCGTGGTGATCGCGGCACGCGCGGGCGCGTCGAGGTGGTCGCCGACGGCGCCGTCGGTCAGGTCGCGGTCCCCCAGCGCCTTCAGGTCGACGCCGGCGCTGAACGCCCGGCCCGCGCCCGTCAGCACCACGACCTGCACCGACTCGTCCGCGGCCAGCTCCTCGAGCGCGCCGCCGAGCTGCAGGAGCATGTCGCGGGTGATCGCGTTGAGGGCGTCCGGACGGTCCAGGGTCACGGTGGCGACGCCACCGTCACGATCGACGCGGACCACGGCTTCGGGGTTCGGAGTCACCGCCCCATCCTGCCCTCCGGTACGCGTCCACGGCGCTCCGGAACTGCCGGACTGACCCGCGTGACGACACCCGCACCGATGTACGTGCCCCGGTTCGCCGTCCGCCAGCGGATCACGATGATGGTGAACCGCTACGAGATCCGGGCCCTGGCCCCGGACGGCACCGAGGGTGGGCTCCTCGCCTTCGCGCAGCAGAAGCGGATGACGTTCAAGGAGCAGGTGACGTTCTACGCGGACGAGGCGAAGAGCCCGGCCGTGTTCTCCTTCAAGGCCCGCCAGCGCCTCGACGTGCGCGCCGAGAACGACGTGTTCGACGAGTCCGGCAACCCCCTGGGCATGTTCCGCAAGGACTTCGCGAAGAGCTGCTCCGCTCCACGTGGCTGGCACCTGTCGGCGCCCGGGATCGAGGCCGTCGGGCAGGAGCGCCGCGCCGGGATCGCGGTGCTGCGCCGGGTGTGGGACGTGCTCCCGATCGTCGGGGACATCCCGGTGCCGTTCCTGTTCCACTTCGACTTCGTGGACGCGAACGGCGCCACGGTGCTGACGAGCGAGCGGCAGCGCAGCGTCCGGGATCGCTACACGATCACCGTGCCGGACCCTCGGCTGGACTTCCGGGTCGCGGCGTCGATGGCGGTCGCGCTGGACGCGTTCCAGGGCCGGTGACCCCGGCGCGCGGCTGAACGCCCTGCTCTGTCCGGCTCCTTCCCCGGGTACCGGGCGCCGGGTGTCCTTGCGGGTGGAGCCCGTCCTGCGCAGCCCCGTGGTGGTCGGCCGGCGCGCCGAGCTCGCAGAGGTCCGCAGGCTGGTGTCCGCGGCGCGCAACGGACTCCTGCTCGTGACGGGCGAGGCCGGCATCGGCAAGTCCCGGCTGCTGGCCGAGGGTGTCGCGGCGGCGGCCGACGCCGGGTTCGTGGTGGCTGACCCGGCGGGCGGTCCCCGGGGGCGGCACCTACCGGGCCGTCACCGCGCCCTGATCGGCCGGCTGGACTCCCCGGCCGTCACCACGTCGGCGGCGGTGCGGCCGTACCGCCCGGTCCTCGAGCAGCTGGCGTTCCCGCGGCATCCGGCGCCCCGCGACACGGCCGCCCCGGACCAGGCCGTCGTGCTCGGCGAGGGTGTCCTGCGGATGCTGCGCGCGCTCGCCGCCGAGGGCACCGGCTGCCTGCTGCGCCTGGAGGGCCTGCACCGGGCCGGCGAGGACACCCTCGCCGTCGTCGAATACCTGGCCGGGTCCGCCGCCGACGCGCCCGTGCTCGTCACGGTGTCCGTGCGCCCCGGTACCGTGGCGGACCGGCTGCGCGCGGCGGACGGCGTCCGGTCGCTGGCCCTGCGCCGCCTCGGCCCGGAGGACGTCGCCGCGCTCGCCGCCGCCTGCCGGGCCGGCGACCCGGATGCCCGGGCGCTCGCAATCCGCTCCGAGGGCCTGCCGTTCGTGGCGGAGGAGATGCTCGCGGCACCGGAGCTGACCGTGCCGCGCACGCTCGCGTCGCTGGTCGGGGGGCGCCTCGCCGAGCTCGACGGCACCGACCGCGCCGTGCTCGACGCCGCCGCGGTCCTGGGCCCCGAGCTCGACTGGCCGCTGCTCGGGCCCGTCGCCGAGGTTCCCGAGGGAGACGTGCCGCGGACGCCCTCGTCGCCCGTGGCGACCCGGCGGACGAGCCCCGGGCCGCGGTCCTGTCGATCGAGGCCGGTCGGCCCGAACGGGCCGCGCGGACACTGCTCGACCTGCCCGCCGGGACGCGGCCCGGGGAGCCCTGCGCAGTGCGGAGAAGCGCCTCACTCGGGCGGCCGACGCGGCGGGGGACAGCCGGCTCGGGAACGAGGTCCTCCGCGAGCGGGTCTCCGTGCTCACGCTGGTCGGGCGGGCCGCCGAGGCCCTCGAACTCGGGGCCGCCCGGCTCGGCCTGGTCGCCGGTGACGCCCACGCGGAGCGGGCCGGGTCCCCGGAGGCGCTGTGCGAGGCGCTGGGCGTCGCTGGCGCGCCGCCGTGCCCGGGCTCCCCGTCGCCGTCCCCGCCTTCGCCGACCCGCCCGGCCGGCTGCGGGCGGCCTATCGGCTCGGTGCGGGGTCCGCCGTCCTCGTCCGGCCGGACGGGATCGTCGCCTGGCGCCACGACGGGCCGGCCGGTGACCGGGCCACGGCCCTCGCCGGTGCGGTCGGGCTCTCGCCGGGCCGCGCGCCCGGGCACAGGCGGCGTGAGGGTGCGGCGGGGCCGTCCGTGGTGACGGCGCGTCCGTCCGGAGCACGTGTGGCAGGGTGGCTCGGTGACGTCGCAGAAACCCGTGGCGGAAGCCCCCTCGGACCGCGCGGTCAACCGGCGCGCCCGCGTCGCCGTCGCCCTGGTGTTCGGGACCAACGGAGCCGTCTTCGCCAACCTGCTCCCCCGGTACCCGCAGATCAAGGACGCGCTCGGGCTCTCCAACGCCGAGCTCGGCACCGCGGTCGCGGCGTTCCCGCTCGGCGCGCTGCTCGCCGGTCTGACGGCCTCGACGCTGGTCCGGCGGTACGGCTCGTCCCGGGTGGCGTGCTTCGGGATGGTGGTCGTCGCGATCGGGATCTTCCTCGCGGGGCTCGCGCCGAGCTGGGTCCTGCTGGCGTCGGCCATGTTCGTGGCCGGAGCGGCGGACGCGGTCGTCGACGTCGGGCAGAACGCGCACGCCCTGCGGGTGCAGCGGCGGTACGGCCGCTCGATCCTGAACTCGTTCCACGCCGTCTGGTCGATCGGGGCGGTGCTCGGCGGGGCGATGGGTTCGGCCGCGGCCGGGCTCGGGCTGCCGCTGCCGTGGCACCTCGGGGGGTCCGCGGTGCTCTTCGTGATCGTCGCGCTCGCGGCGTTCCGGTTCCTGCTGCCCGGGCCGGAGGACGCCGAGCGCGAGCCCGCGGACGAGGTGGCGCGGCCGGTGCTCGCGCTCCGCTCCCGGGCCGCCCGGCGCACGCTGCTCGTCCTCGGGGTGCTCGGCGTCATCGCCTCGTGTGGGGCGCTGGTGGAGGACGCGGGCGCCTCCTGGGGCGCGATCTACCTGAGCGGGCTGGGCGCCGGCGCGGCCGTCGCCGGGCTCGGGTTCGTGGCGCTGCAGGGGCTGGAGTTCGTCGGGCGGCTGCTCGGGGACCGACTGGTGGACCGGTTCGGCCAGCGCGCCGTCGCGCGGTCGGGCGGGATCATCGTGCTGGTGGGCATGGGCCTGGCGCTCGCGTTCCCGACCATCCCCGGCACCATCGTCGGCTTCGGGCTCTCCGGGCTGGGCGTCGCCACGCTGATCCCGGCCGCCATGCACGCCGCGGACGAACTGCCGGGCCTCCCCCGCGGCACCGGCCTGACGATCGTCAGCTGGCTGCTGCGCCTCGGCTTCCTGCTCTCGCCGCCGATCGTCGGCCTGGTCGCGGACGCCACGTCCCTGCGCCTCGGTTTGGTCGTCGTCCCGCTCGCGGCGGTCGTGATCGTCGTCGGCGTGGTCGTGCTCCCCCGGGACCGCGCCTCCGGCGCAGCTGCGACCCTGAGGCCATGACCACGGTCCACCGCATCGCCCTGATCCCCGGAGACGGCATCGGCCAGGAGGTCCTGCCGCCGGCCACCGCGGTGCTCGACGCCGTCGGGAAGCGCCACGGGATCGAGTTCCGCTACGACTCCTTCGACTGGTCCTGCAAGCGCTACGCGCACGAGGGCGCGATGATGCCCGCGGACGGCCTCGAGCAGATCGCCGGGCACGACGCGATCCTGCTCGGCGCCGTCGGCTGGCCCGGCGTCCCGGACCACGTGTCGCTGTGGGGCCTGCTGATCCCGATCCGCCGGGCGTTCGCCCAGTACGTCAACCTCCGCCCGATCGCCGTGCTCGACGGCGTGCCGTCGCCGCTGTCCGGCGCGAGGCCCGGCGAGGTGGACTTCGTCGTCGTCCGGGAGAACTCGGAGGGCGAGTACTCCGAGATCGGCGGCCGGATGAACCGCGGCCTGCCGGGCGAGCTCGCCGTCCAGGAGGCCGTCTTCACCCGCACCGGCGTCACCCGGATCGCGGACTATGCGTTCGAGCTGGCCGAGGGCCGGCGCAAGCACGTCACGTCGGCGACGAAGTCCAACGGCATCGTGCACACCATGCCGTTCTGGGACGAGGTCGTGGCCGAGCGCGCGGCGAGGCATCCGGGGATCGAACTCGTGTCCGAGCACATCGACGCGCTCGCCGCGAAGCTCGTGCTGAACCCCTCACGCTTCGACGTCATCGTGGCCTCGAACCTGTTCGGCGACATCCTGTCCGACCTGGCCGCCGCGGTCGCCGGGAGCATCGGCATCGCCCCGTCCGGCAACCTGAACCCGGAGAGGGATCACCCGTCGATGTTCGAGCCCGTGCACGGGTCCGCCCCGGACATCGCCGGGAAGGACCTGGCGAACCCGCTGGGCGCCATCTGGTCGGCCTCGATGATGCTCGACCACCTGGGTCACGCCGACGCCGCCGCCGAGGTCCTCGATGCGGTGCGGGGCTCGCTCGCCGAGGGCGGCGTCCGGACCCGCGACATGGGCGGGACGGCCGGGACCGCCGAGTTCACCCGCGCGCTGCTGGACCGGGTCGGCCGGTGATCCGACCGGAAGGGACTTGACCTGAAGTCCGGTCGAGGGCGCAGGCTTGCCCCATGACGACGAGCGCTCCCCCGGTCCGCGACGAGCTCTTCGGACCGTCCCGGCGCGCCGTCACCGTCGGGATCCTGCTGCTCATCAGCCTGATCGCGTTCGAGGCCATGGGGGTCGGCACCGCGATGCCCGCGATCGTCGCGGACCTCGCGTCCGTGGCCTCCTACTCGTGGCCGTTCGTGGCGTTCATCGCGCCGATGGTGGTCGGGACGGTCCTGGGCGGCCGCTGGTGCGACGCCCGGGGCCCGCGCGCCGTGCTGCTCCTCGCCCCGGCCCTGTTCGGGCTGGGGCTGCTCGTCGGCGGCACTGCCGGGACCATGGCCCAGCTCCTCGTCGGCCGGGTGCTGCAGGGCTTCGGTGCGGGCGCCCAGGGAGTCGCGGTCTACGTGCTGATCGCGCTCGTCTACTCCGAACGGGCGCGGCCGGCGGTGTTCGGCCTGGTCTCGTCCGCGTGGGTGCTGCCGTCGCTGATCGGGCCGCCGGTCTCGGGGCTGGTGACCGAGCACCTGTCCTGGCACTGGGTGTTCCTCGGGTTGCTGCCGCTGGTCCTGCTGGCCGTGGGGCTGGTGTTCCCGGCGGTCCGCGGCCTGTCCGTGCCCGCGCCGGGCGAGCGGGGCCCGGCGCGGCGGAGCACGGTGGCCGCCGCGTTCGCCGCCGCGGCCGG
>NZ_JAODNI010000138.1 GCF_025465255.1 Pseudonocardia sp. | reverse complement strand
TTGGTCGCCTTGTCGAGCGCCTGGACGTTGACGATGCCGATTGCGTCGATGTCGAAGGTGACCTCGATCTGCGGCACGCAGCGCGTCGCCGGCGGAATGCCGAACAGGTCGAACTGGCCCAGCATCTTGTTGTCGGCGGCCATCGGGCGCTCGCCCTTGAATACCCGGATCGTCACGGCCGACTGTCTGTCGTCCGCGGTGGTGAAGATCTCCGAGCGCTTGGTCGGGATCGTGGTGTTGCGCTCGATCAGCTTGGTCATGATGCCGCCCTTGGTCTCGATGCCGAGGGACAGCGGGGTGACGTCGAGCAGCAGGACGTCCTTGACCTCACCGCGGAGCACACCGGCCTGCAGCGCGGCACCGACGGCGACGACCTCGTCCGGGTTCACGCCCTTGTTGGGCTCCTTGCCACCGGTCAGCTCCTTGACGAGCTCGGTGACGGCCGGCATGCGGGTGGAACCACCGACGAGCACCACGTGGTCGATCTGGCCGACGGAGATGCCGGCGTCCTTGATCACCTGGTTGAACGGCGCGCGGGTGCGGTCCAGCAGGTCGGAGGTGATCCGCTGGAACTCGGCGCGGGAGAGCGTCTCGTCCAGGAACAGCGGGTTCTTGTCCGCGTCCACCGTGATGTACGGCAGGTTGATCGTGGCGCTCGACGAGCTGGACAGCTCGATCTTCGCCTTCTCCGCCGCCTCACGCAGACGCTGCAGGGCCATCTTGTCCCTGGTCAGGTCGATGCCCTGGGAGTTCTTGAACTTGTCGACGAGCCACGTGATGATCCGCTCGTCCCAGTCGTCACCACCGAGGTGGTTGTCGCCGTTGGTCGCCTTGACCTCGACGACGCCCTCGCCGATCTCGAGCAGGGACACGTCGAACGTGCCGCCACCGAGGTCGAAGACGAGGATCGTCTGCTCCTTCTCACCCTTGTCCAGGCCGTACGCCAGCGCGGCCGCGGTGGGCTCGTTGACGATGCGGAGCACGTTCAGGCCCGCGATCTGGCCGGCCTCCTTGGTGGCCTGTCGCTGCGCGTCCTCGAAGTAGGCGGGGACCGTGATCACCGCGTCGGTGATGTCCTCACCCAGGTACGCCTCGGCGTCGCGCTTGAGCTTCTGCAGCACGCGCGCGCTGATCTCCTGCGAGGAGTACTTCTTGCCGTCGACGTCACCCGTCGACCAGTCCGTGCCGATGTGGCGCTTGACCGAACGGATCGTCCTGTCGACGTTGGTGACGGCCTGGTTCTTGGCCGACTGGCCGACCAGAACCTCACCGTTGCGGGCGAATGCGACGACCGAGGGCGTGGTTCGGGCGCCCTCGGAGTTCGCGATCACCGTCGGCTCGCCGCCCTCGAGGACGGCGACGACGGAGTTGGTGGTCCCGAGGTCGATACCGACCGCACGAGCCATGGTGGTTGCCTCCGTGTTGCTGTACTGACAGGTCTGATTGAGCTTGCCGGACTCAAGTCTCGCCGCGATCCTGCCATAGGGTCAATCGGGCCTTGAGCCGGATCCGCTCAACTTGCTCACCCGGCTCAACGAGCGGGTCCGGAGACTTGTTCCCGCCCGGCTCAACTTCCCTACCCGCCCACGAACAACTCACAGGCAGGTACGACGACCCGCTCCGCGCCCGAACCCCGCGAGTCGCGTTCTGAGGCCGGGCGAGTCGCGTTCCGGCGCGCCCCGCGCGTCGACGACTCGCCCGGTCCTCCCTCGCGACTCGCCCGGTCCCAGACAGCGACTCGCACGGCGTCAGATGCCGACTCGCGGGGTATCGGAGAGTCTCGGGATGACGCTAGACAGGGCTAGAGAGTGTTACGGAGGGCCACAGGGCTACAGGGGAGCGGCCGGCCGGGGCTCGACCCGGCCTTCGGAGGGCGCGGGCAGCGGATCCTCGACGGGTGCGAGCACCCGGTGCTGCCGCGGGTCCGGGACCGGTGTGCTCGAGGCGTCCCGGTACTCGAGCTCGCCCGCGGCGTCCAGGTCCGCGATGTAGCCCGCGGCGGCGAGTTGCTCCTCGTCGAGGTCGGTGAGCAGCTCCCAGCGGCTCGGGACGACCCGGTAGTCCGGCCAGCGCAGATGCCCGTAGGCGTCGTGCAGGTCCGCCAGCATCCCGGCGAACACCTGCTGCCAGCGCAGCGGCATGGATTCGGCGAGCGAGCGCGGGACGACGAGATAGTCCGGGCCGGCGCCGGGGGCGGGGCGGTCCAGGTAGTCCGCGAGCGGGGTCGTGGAGGCCGGGGTGCGCGGGAGGGGTTGGCGCGGGTCCGTGCGGGCCATCGGGGCGGGAACCCTCCGAGATCGAGGTCAGGCGGTGTTGGGGGCGGTGCCGGGGCGGGTGGCCAGCGGTACCAGTTCCCGATAGTCCCACGACACCTTCTGCACCCGGACGTTCTGCCCGCTGTACGGCGCCTCGACCATCTGGCCGTCGCCCATGTAGAGGAAGACGTGGTGGATCGTCGTCGGGTCCGAACGGTCCGTCGCGTAGAACATCAGGTCGCCGGGCTGGGCCTCGCGGACGGGGACGTGGCCACCGGCCCTGAACTGGTCCCGGGAGACGCGGGGCAGGTTGATCCCGGCGAGGTTGTAGGCCCACTGCATCAGCCCGGAGCAGTCGTAGGTGTCGGGGCCCTCCGCGCCCCAGACGTACGGCTTGCCGACTTCCTTCAGCGCCGCGTCGATCGCCGTCCTCGCGACGCCGACGGGCAGGCTCGCCGAACCGGAGCCGCAGCCCGACGGGTCCGGCACGTCGGCGATGGTCCCGACCAGCTGGGCGGCGAGGCCCTCCCACTTGGCGTAGGCGTTCGGGAAGGCTGAACGCTGGACGTCCTGGGCCGCCTTGGTGACCGGCTTGGCCTCCCAGTTCCCGCTGCCCTGCAGGGCGTCGTAGAACTTCCGCGCGCTGTACTGCGGGTCCGTGACCTCCGCCGGCGAGCCCCAGCCCTGCGAGGGACGCTGCTGGAACAGGCCGCGCGAGTCACGGTCGCCGTAGTCGATGTTGCGCAGGGTGGACTCCTGCATGGCCGTCGCCAGAGCCACCAGCCACGCCCGCGACGGGAGACCCATCTCCTTGCCGACGGCGATGATCGTCGCCGCGTTCCGCTTCTGCTCGTCGCTGAGCGTCTCGATCGTGCTGCCGGCCTGGCGGGCCGAGCTGAGCGGGCCGATCCCGGCGTCGCAGGTCCGCGGGCCCGACGGTGTCCCGATGCCCGAGTTGGGCGCGAACACCACGAACCCGATGGCCAGGAACATCACCAGCGCGGCCCCGATCGCCACGAGGGGCAGGAGGAGCCGCAGCGGGCGCAACGCTCTCGTGTTCACGCCGCCTCCACTGGAGGAAGCGCGTCGACGGGCCTCATGCCTTGTCGTAGCCGGCGACCTGCCAGCCACCGCTCTCGGTCTGCACGACGAGCACGCGCAGCGTCAACGCGTCCGTCGGGACGTCGACCCGGACCGAGCGGGGCGAGACCTGCACGGCCTTCGGCTCACCGGTCACCCGGCTCGCCGGGATGTTGCGTGGGTCGACGCCGGTCAGGGTGCCGATGTACTCGTCCGTCGTGTACGGGCGCAGGCCGGCCACCCACTGCTCGGACGTCATCCCCTCCGGATGCGTCGCCCAGTTCCGGGACCAGTCCGCCGCGACGGACAGGGCCTGCGCCGGGGCGGCGGAGAGCGGCAGGGTCGTCGGGGTCAGCGGGGCGACGGGCGGCAGCGCGGTCGGCTCCGCGGACGCCGAGCCCCGGGACGTCCCGGCCCCGACGCCGACCGGGGAACCGGACCGCCCGGTGACGACCGGGTCCGGTGCCCGCCCGCGCAGCGACGTCGCGAGCGCGCTGACCCCGATCACCAGGCCGAGGACGACGACGGCGGTCACGGCGAGCCGCAGCGGGGAACGCAGGGGCCACGACCAGACGGACCGGTAGGCCGCCGACCGCCCGCGCGGGGACCTAATCGGCACTGCCGCTCCAACCGGGCCGGTTCGGTCCCGCCCCGTTCGCGGAGGAGCGCGGGCGGTAGATCCGGTAGACCGGGACCCCGTCGACGAGCTCGGGCTCGACGGTGCGGGCCGGCGGCCGCTCCGCGTCCGAGCGGCGGTAGATGCCGCGCTCGTCGACGCCGTCCGGGTCCGCACGGCCGGGCACGCCGCCGGCCACCCGGGCGCCGGCGCCCCCGCCCGACGGCAG
>NZ_JAODNI010000100.1 GCF_025465255.1 Pseudonocardia sp. | reverse complement strand
CGGCGTTCTTCGTCGGGCTCGGTCTCGAGGTCGAGGGGCGGATGGTCGTGGAAGGCGAGTTCCTGAACACGGTCATCGGAATCCCCGACTCCCGTACCGAGATCGTCATGCTGCGACCGCCCGACGGAGGTACCCGGCTGGAGCTGTCGAGCTTCGTCCGGCCCGACCACGAGCCGGGGTCACCGGCCGCGATGGCCAACGAGCTGGGGCTGCGCAACGTGGCCTTCGAGGTCGACGACCTCCAGGCCACCGTCGACCGGTTGGCCGCGGACGGATACGGGCTGGTCGGCGGCATCGGCCAGTACGAGCGCATCTGGCGCATGGCCTACGTGCGGGGCCCGGAGGGGATAATCGTGTCCCTGGCCGAGCGCATGGGCTGACGCGGTCGATGCGGCGGGTGCTGGGACGGTCGGCCCCCTCGCTCACCGCCTGACCGCGAGCCGCTGACTGGCCTCGCGACCCGCCGAGGGAGGCGGCGGCGCAAGATGGGGCGTGTGCTCGTGGCGCAGATCGTCGGCCTGGGCCCGAGCCAGACCGAAGGTGTCGTGGTCGACGCGGGCGAACGCGGGCGCGGCAAGCAGCCGGCGGGCGGCCGCCCGGAACTGCGGAAACTCCACGTCGGGCACCGCCGGGAACCCATCACCACCCGCGACGGCGCCGGCGACGGTGCCCCCGGCCGGGGGTAGCTCAACCAACCCGGCGCGCCACGGCCGAGCCACCGGCCGACGGTCACCGGCGGCCGCTACGAGGGTGGCTTGATGTCCTGGTGTGGCTCCGGGGCCATGCGTGACCAGCCACAACCGCGTGCCTGCTGCGGCGGCGAGGGTGGCCAGGTCGGCCCATCGGGCTGCCAGCATCCGGCCGCCGCCAGCGCGTCCTGCTGCAGCGCGGCGTTCTGCTCCAGCGTGGAGACCCGGGCGTACCCGAGCAGCGTGCCCACAGCCCCGGGAACGTAGCGAAACCCACCCAGCCGGGCCGGCGCGACACGCTGAAAGTGGAACGCGTTTCTGAGAACCGGTGACCTGCGGGAACGCCGCGCAAGATCAGTTCCGCAGAGCTGTGTCAGAAACGACCCGATTCGACACGGCCAGCTGATGATCGACACGTACCGCCGCCGGCCGACCGGCGCACCAGCGACGGCTCTCACCTGTCACGGGTGATGCACCCCGTGACAGGTGTGATCAGACTAGGCATCCGGCTGGTCCGCCGTCGGCGCCGCCGCACGGCCCAAGAGGACCGCATGCCGACGGAAGGCACGAGACATGACGATCGGCCCGGTCCAGCCGAACGTGCTCGGACTCCAGCATCCGGACCGGACCTTCACGGCCCGGATCACCGAGGAGCTGGAGCGGTCGCGGAAGACCGACACCGTCCGGGCGATCGACGCCGTGGCGATCTACAAGGCCGCGTCCGAAGAACTCGAGGCCATGCACCTGCGCAGCCCATCCCCCAACGGGCCGATCGCGCCCGGCAGCCCGGCCCCGGGAAGCGCCTCCGCCGGCGGTTCCTGCGGCCGAGTTGTGCGCGATGCGCGGCGCCGACCCGCTCCCGCACCTGCCGCGATCGGGCGGATGAGTGGGGCGCCGCCGCGTCGTTCCCGTTGTGCGGCGAACACCAACCGGTCCAGAAGTCTGTACCCGCGGCACAGTGGCTACCGGTATCGGCCCTCATACCGTCCTGTGTCAAGCCACGACCGCGCAGCAGGACGCCACCCGGGTGCCGGCGAGGGGTCGGCACCCCGGCACCCCGGCACCCGCCGAGCCTCACGATCTCCATCCGGCGGGCGGGCCCGGCAGGCCCGGCGACGGGCGGTGGCGCCCTCCCTTAGGCGCGTCCTGGCGACACGAGAAATCCGCACCACAACGACCAAGAAGAGCATGGGAGAGGAGTGTCGAGGATGAATGCGATGAAGCGGACGGCCACCGACTCGGTGCCGGGCTCGACCACTGCGGCTACCGCGGCTGCGAATGGGAAACCGGTCGTCGAGCCGCCCGTGCTGGGCGGACCCGAGCACACGGACTACTACCGGCTGGACGAACTGCTGACCGACGAGCAGCGGGCGCTGCGCCGGCGGGTGCGCGAGTTCATGGACCGGGAGGTCCTGCCGATCATCAACCCCTACTGGGAGCGTGCGGAGTTCCCGCACGAGCTGGTTCCCAAGCTGGCGGAGCTCGGCATCGCGGGTTTCCAGATCCCGGGTTACGGCAGCCCGGGGATGAGCAACGTGACCGCGGGGCTGGTCATCATGGAGCTGGCGCGCGGTGACCTGAGCATCTCCACGTTCGCCGGCGTGCACTCGGCGCTGGCCATGATGTCGATCGCGCTGCTGGGCTCGGAGGAGCAGAAGCAGCGGTTCCTGCCGCCGATGGCGCGCCTGGAGAAGATCGGCGCCTTCGGCCTGACCGAACCCGCTCACGGAACGGATGTGGTCATGCTCGAGACGACCGCGCGCCAGGACGGCGGGTCCTACGTGCTCAACGGCCACAAGCGCTGGATCGGCAACGCGACCTTCTCCGACTACACGATCATCTGGGCGCGGGGCGAGGACGGGCACGTCGGCGGGTACGTGGTGGAGAAGGGCATGCCTGGATTCGATCCCCAGTTCATCGCGGGCAAGACGGCGCTGCGCTGCGTGCAGAACGCGCAGATCTCACTCACCGACGTCCGGGTGCCGGCGGAGAACCGACTGGAGAACTCACACACCTTCCGGGACACCGAGGAGGTGCTGCTGGCCTCGCGCTTCTGCGTGGCCTGGGAGGCGATCGGCGCCGCCGTCGCCGGCTACGAGACCGCGCTGGCCTACTCCCAGCAGCGCCACCAGTTCGGTGTCCCCCTGGCGAGCTTCCAGCTCGTCCAGTACCGGTTGGCGCGGATGCTGGCAGACATCACCAACATGCTGTGCATGCAGCTGCGGCTCAGCCAGCTCATGGACGAGCGCAAGGTGACGATGCCCGAGGTGGCACTGGCCAAGATGCACAACTGCGAGCGCGCACGGGCCATCCTCGCCGACGCCCGCGACCTGCTCGGCGGCAACGGCATCGTGCTCGACTACCACGTGGCCAGGCACCTGGCCGACATGGAGGCCATCGACACCTACGAGGGCACCGACGTGGTGCAGGCGCTGATCGTCGGCCGCGACATCACCGGTCACAACGCCTTCATGCCCCCCGCTGCGCCTCGTCACTAGGGCCGGCCGGGCACCGCACCTACCGCTGCGTGGAGGCCCACCGGGCGACCCGGGCAGCGGGACAAGGACCACACCGCCATGTCGGCGGTGCTTGCTCCCGGCAGGCGGCCCCGGCCGTCGCCCCGAGCGAGGACCTCGAACACCCAGCTGAGAAGGAACCCGTCATGGAGAACACGCCCCTGCTGGACGGACTACACGTCGTCGACCTCGCAAGCTTCATCGCCGGACCCGCCGCAACCACCGTGCTCGGTGACTTCGGCGCCGACGTGGTCAAGGTGGAACCGCCGGGCGTCGGGGACAGCTACCGCGCCTTAAGCCATGTTCCCCCCAACCCACAGGTCGAAGGCATCAACTACACCTGGCAGCTCGACAACCGCAACAAGCGCAGCATCGAGCTGAACCTGAAATCGCCCGACGCCCGGGCGGTGCTCGAACGGCTGGTGCGGTGGGCCGACGTGCTGGTGACCAACTTCCCGCCGCCGACCCGGGCCAGGCTGGGCCTGGAGTACGAGAGCCTGGCGCAGCTCAACCCGCGTCTGATCTTCGCCGACGTCACCGGCTTCGGCGAGACGGGACCGGACGCGGACAAGCCCGGCTTCGACGTCACGGCCTACTGGGCACGCAGCGGGCTGATGAACCTGACGCGCCAGCCCACCGCACCCCCGGCGCTC
>NZ_JAODNI010000094.1 GCF_025465255.1 Pseudonocardia sp. | reverse complement strand
CCGATTCCTGCCGCCCAAGACGGACAACTCCGCCCGCACGGTCCCGCTGATCAAGGCGGCCTCGGACGCGCTCAGACAACACCGGGCCGCACAGCATCGCGAGCGCCTGGCCGCCGGCTTCGCCTGGCACGACACCGGCCTCGTGTTCACCAGCACCATCGGTACCCCGCTGGAGCCGGACAACCTGCGGCGGAGCTGGTACCCGCTCCGGACGAAGATCGGTGCCGAGGGAACCCGGTTCCACGACCTGCGGCACAGCTGCGTGACGCTGTTGCTCGGTCTCGGGGTCCCGCCGCACATCGTTCAGGAGATCGTGGGGCACGCAGACATGAGTGTGACGCTCGGCATCTACGCGCACGTCTCGCTGAAGGACAAGCGGGAGGCACTCGGACTGCTACAGGAGCGGTTGGGATGACCCACTGCTACAGCAGTTGCTACAGCGAGGGGAAATGAAGGAGACCAGCGCAGGTGTTTCGGCTGGTGAGAGGCTGTGGCCAGGGGCGGGGTCGAACCGCCGACCTTCCGCTTTTCAGGCGGACGCTCGTACCAACTGAGCTACCTGGCCCGGCGGACCGGCATGACGCCGGAACCCGGAGAGTGGAGCGACCCAGACGGGACTCGAACCCGCGACCTTCGCCGTGACAGGGCGTCGCGCTAACCAACTGCGCCACTGGGCCTTGCTGTGGAGCTGTGGAGCTGTGTAACCGTACCCCCAACGGGATTCGAACCCGCGCTGCCGCCTTGAAAGGGCGGAGTCCTAGGCCGCTAGACGATGGGGGCTGGTTGAACCCCGGTGTCAACCGTTGCTCTTCCATGACCTCCAACGGCTGTCCGTTGGGAGCTACGAAAGCATAAGACACACCCCTACGGCCACCCAAATCGCCCCTCCCTTAACGACATCATCGCTGATGGGAGGCCCCGGAACGGTCGGTACGAGGTGTCCGCACCGGCGGTTTCGGCGGCTCGGAGCCCGTTCGGGCCCGCTGTGACCTGCGGCACCCCTGCCGGACGGGCCGGAGTGGCGCCGGCGGCGGTCAGCGGCTGACGGGTGGCAGCTGGTCCGGGTTCGCCGAGATCAGCCCCAGCATGTCGAGAAGTTGCCGAAGATCCTCGCCACCCTCGGAGTTCTCGGCGACCACCAGCCGCGCGCGGTGCACGTCCTCGTCGGAGACCCGGTAGGCGTCGGCCGCGGACCGCGGCGTCGGAATGGAGCCAGGAACCCCCCGATCGTCCAACCCTGCCTGCACGCCGTTCCTCTGCACGCTGTCGATGCTGCTCAACCACGCCTCCCCGTCAGGTCGCCGGACCACAGCCGGGGCCGCGGGCAGGACGGACCGGCACGCCGTCCACCGTCTGTGGACGCCGCGCGTCGAAGATCGCCACACCGTGCAGCCACCCCCGTGGCCGTCACCGGAACGTTACCGATCCACTGCCCCGGATGCATGCCCCTTCCCGGGTGAGGGCGAAAACGTTGCGTCACCGTTCGGGCACGTGTCGCTCGGTCCGCGGCCTCCACCCGCTGTACCCCCTTGGGGTATCGTCGGGCTTGGAGCGACCCACCACGGAGGACCGATGCCCGGCTACACCCCCGATCGCGAGGCCCACCTCCGGCGGCTGCGCCGGATCGAGGGGCAGGTGCGCGGCCTGCAACGCATGGTGACCGACGACGTCTACTGCATCGACGTCCTGACGCAGGTCTCCGCGGCCACGCGAGCCCTGCAGTCCTTCGCCCTCGAGCTGCTCTCCGAGCACATGTCCAGCTGCGTCGTCGACGCGGCGCGGAACGACAGCGACGGCGGCGAGGCGAAGATCCAGGAGGCGTCGGCCGCCATCGCGCGCCTCGTCCGTTCCTGAACGAACCACCCCGACCAGAAAGGCTCCCCATGAGCGTCGAGACCCCTTTCCGCACCACCGTCACCGTCTCGGGCATGACCTGCGGACACTGCACCGCCTCGGTGCAGGAGGAGGTCGGCGAGGTCGCCGGCGTCCGGAGCGTCGACGTCGAGCTGGAGTCCGGCGCGGTCACGATCACCGCGGACCGCGAGCTCGGCCGGGACGAGATCGAGGCCGCCGTCGTCGAGGCCGGCTACACGCTCGTCTGAGCGCCTACGGGCGCCCGTAGACTGCGGCCATGTCTCCCTTCCGGGAACGACGTCCTTCGCGGCACGGCGCTCCGCTCGGCCGCGATCGGGCCGCGCCGGCGCCCGAGCCGCCCGCGGATCTCGAACCGCACGATCCCGAGCTGGACTCCTACCTCGCCGCCCTGGCCCCCTCCGCGGAGCCGGGCGCGAGCGAGCTGACCGGCCGGTTCGGGACGGCGCAGGTCTTCCAGATCCGGCTGCCCGCCCTGCGCATCGAGCAGCTGCGCCACGTCGCCGAGGAGCGCGGCACCTCTCCGGCCGCGCTCGTCGTCGACTGGGTCACCGAGCGGCTCGAGCAGGAGGACACGCCGACGGGCCCGCTGCCGCTCAGCGCGGCCGAGGAGCAGCGGCGCTCCCCGCTCCGGTTCCGCAGACGGCGCTAGCGTCCGCCGGAGACCGTGATCCTCGCCGGGTCCGTGTCCGCGAGGCACGGGCTCCCGGTGAGTCCTTCCGTACGCACCGCCGCGGCCATCGCCCGGTATCCCGCGGGCGAGAGGTGCAGGCCGTCGCCGGAGTCGTAGGCGGGCCGCAGCCGGGCCGGGTGTGCCGGGTCGGCGACGGCCGCGGCGAAGTCGAAGACCCCGTCCGCGTGCGCGGGGCCCTGTGCGCGGATCCACGCGTTGACGGCCTCGCGGGCGGCCACGGCCTGCGGAGTGCCGTGCGTGCTCGTCGTGGACGGCGTGATGGTCGTCAGGAAGACCCGCAGCCCGGCCCCGCGGGCCCGGGCGCCGAAGTCGACGAGACCGGTGATGACCTCGTCCGCGCTCCGGCCCGCGGCCAGGTCGTTCGTGCCGATGTGCAGGACGACGTCCCTGACTCCCGCGGCACCGAGGACGTCCCGGTCGAACCGGGCCGCCGGCGTGTCCCCGACCTGCGACGGGGTGCCGCCGAGCAGCTGGTTCGCGGAGATCCCGGCGTTGATCACGGACATCCGCAGCCCGCCCGCGTCGACCAGCCGCTCGGACAGCGCGTCCGGCCACCGGTCGTCCCGGTCCAGGTCGCTGCCCACGCCGTCGGTGATCGAGTCCCCCACCAGCACGACGGCGTTCTCCGCCCGCGGGGCGAGCACGTCGACCCCGGAGAGCACGAACCACGACGCGACGGACGTGGTGAACGCGGAGCCGTCCGTGGCGTCGACCGCGCCGATCCCGGACCCGGGCTCCGAGACGTACGACGTCCGCATCGCGACCGGATGGGTCGCCACACGGTCCGCCGCCGACGGCAGGAACATGCTGACCGCCAGCGGACGGCCGGCCTCGGCGACGAACGGCACCGGGTCGCTGGCCACCTCCTCGCCGGGCGGGATGGTCACGCCCTGGCTGCCGCCGAAGTACACCGGCCGCGACGTCCCGGGCGCGAGGGCCGCGCCGGAGTCGACGCCCGCCGCGGACACCGCGGAGACGACGAGCGGGCTGCGGCCGTAGCGGTTCGAGAGCCGGACCCGCATCTCGGAGCCCGTGACCTGCGGCGTCGCGATCATCCGCAGGGTGCGGCCGGCGAGCAGCGCGCCGGCGACCCCCGGCTGCGGGCTGGTCTGCCAGGCCGTCACCCAGGCCGGTCCGCAGGGATCGGCGGGGCGGGCCGACGCCGTCTGCGCGGACGCGGAACCACCCAGGACCCCGATCGCGACGATCGCCGTCACCACGGTCAGCAGCGACGTCGCCATCGCGACGGCGGTGGCGCGGAGCGAGTTCAGCGAGCCGTAGGACCGCCCGACGAGCGTCCCGACGGCCGCGAAGGGTCGGCGCACCACCGTGCGCACCCGTGCTGCCCCGTTCACCCGAACCCCTCTCGCCGGTCCGCGACACCACCGAGGGGCGAAGTCCGCTCGTGTGGGTGTCACACACACGCTCTGCAAGATCGAACGAGCGCCCGACCCGCTCGGTCTGTCGGCCGGACGAGTGATGACGTTACGTAGAGCATCAACCACTCTCCGTGCTGTCGGCGAGTGGCCGGTCACACCGGACGAGCGGCGGACCTGGCCGGACGACCAGTTCGGCCCTCGCCTGCCGGACCTCCGCACTAGGCTCGCACCGCGACAGGGACGTCATGGCGAGGGAGGCCGCACGTGGGCTCGTACGAGGAGATCTTCCGGTCGAGCGTGGAGGACCGGGAGGCGTTCTGGCTGGATGCGGCCGGGGCGGTCGACTGGGCGACGCCGCCGACGCAGGCGCTGGACGATTCGAACCCGCCGTTCTACCGGTGGTTCCCGGACGGTGAGCTGAACGTCGCGTACAACGCGCTGGACCGCCACGTCGAGGCCGGGAACGGGGACGGGACCGCGCTGGTCTACGACTCCCCGGTCACCGACACCAAGCGCACCTACACCTATGCGCAGCTCCGCGACGAGGTCGCGGCGTTCGCCGGGGTGCTGCGCGATCTCGGGGTGACCAAGGGCGACCGGGTGGTCGTCTACATGCCGATGGTCCCCGAGGCGGCGATCGCGATGCTGGCCTGCGCGCGGTTGGGCGCGGTGCACTCGGTGGTGTTCGGCGGGTTCGCCGCGAAGGAGCTCGCGGTCCGGATCGACGACGCGCAGCCCACGGTGATCGTGTCCGCGTCGTGCGGGATCGAGGGCAAGCGGGTCATCGAGTACAAGCCGTTGCTGGACAAGGCGATCGAGCTCGCGGCGCACAAGCCCGCGAAGCGGGTGATCCTGCAGCGCCCGCAGGCCGAGGCCGCGATGGGCGAGGACGACGTGGACTGGGCGTCCGCGGTGGCGGAGGCGGCGCCGGCGGATCCGGTGCCGGTGAAGGCGACCGATCCGCTCTACGTCCTCTACACCTCAGGGACGACAGGGAAGCCGAAGGGCGTGGTCCGGGACTCCGGCGGCTACGCGGTCGCGCTGGCCTGGTCGATGCCGAACGTCTACGACGTCGGCCCCGGTCAGACGATCTTCACCGCCTCCGACGTCGGCTGGGTGGTCGGGCACTCCTACATCGTCTACGCGCCCCTGCTCGCCGGAGCGACGACCGTGCTCTACGAGGGCAAGCCGGTCGGCACGCCGGACGCGGGCCAGTTCTGGCGGGTCATGAGCGAGTACGGGGTGCGGTCGATGTTCACCGCGCCGACGGCGTTCCGGGCGCTGAAGAAGGAGGACCCCGACGGTGAGTTCGCGAAGAAGTACGACCTGTCGGGGCTGAAGTACCTCTTCCTCGCCGGGGAGCGCCTGGACCCGGAGACCTACCGGTGGGCCTCGAAGCTGCTGGACATCCCGGTGATCGACCACTGGTGGCAGACCGAGACGGGGTGGCCGATCGTGGCGAACCCGGCCGGGATCGAGCTGCTCCCGGTCAAGCCGGGGTCGCCGACGCGCCCGTTGCCCGGCTGGGACATCCAGGTCCTCGACGGCGACGGCAAGCCGGTCCCGGCCGGCACGGACGGGGCGATCGTGGCGAAGCTGCCGCTGCCGCCGGGGGCCTTCCCGACGCTGTGGAACGACGACGAGCGGTTCCTCAAGTCCTACATGTCCGCGTTCGAGGGCTACTACCTCACCGGGGACGGCGGGCACCTCGACGAGGACGGCTACGTGTTCGTGATGGGCCGCACGGACGACGTCATCAACGTCGCCGGGCACCGGCTGTCCACGGGTGGGATGGAGGAGGTCCTCGCCTCCCACCCGGACGTCGCCGAGTGCGCGGTCATCGGTGTCACGGACCAGATGAAGGGCCAGATCCCGCGCGGGTTCGTCGTGCTCAAGGCCGGGGTCGACACCTCCGCGGAGGGCTACGAGGAGAAGCTGCGCGGGGAGCTCGTGGCGATGGTCCGGGACCAGGTCGGTGCGGTCGCCTCGCTCAAGGACGTCGCGATCGTCGACGGGCTGCCCAAGACCCGCTCCGGGAAGATCCTCCGCAAGACGATGCGCGGGATCGCCGACGGGACGGACGAGTCCGTGCCCTCGACCATCGACGACGCCTCGGTGCTCGACACGCTGCGCCCCGTCCTGCGCAAGGAGTAGCCGGCCGCGCCGGCGCCGGGATCGCATCCGGCGCCGGCGGTGCGCCCGGACAGGCCACTCGTCGTACCGCCGCACCGTCGGTAACGAATGTCCGGTCACCCGGCTGCACGACGTCGCCGAAGGGGACGAGGTCACCGTGCGCCGGCGCGACGGGACGTCCGCGCTCTTCACGGCGTACAGCGTCGACCGGTACGACAAGTCCGCGTTCCCCACCGAGCAGGTCTACGGCGACACCGACGGCGCCGAGCTACGGCTCATCACCTGCGGCGGCGACTTCGACCGGGGCAGCGGGCAGTACCGGGACAACGTCGTGGTGTACGCCCGGCTCACCCGGTCCTGACCACGCCGACGTCCGGACGCCGGGAAGCTCTGCTCTCCCCGGGCGTACGCCACGCGGCGTTCGCCCCAACATTCGCCGGCGGTGCAGGTCTCCGGTAACAGCGGGATGAGGAGCCCGATGAGCGAAGGACGCCGAAATCGCTCCCCCGCGCGGCGCCCCACCCGCACGAGAGGACCCCCGCCTCCCATGCACCGCCCCCGCCATCGGCGGCTGGCCGCAGTGTCGGCCGCCTTCAGCCTGGCCATGATCCTCGGACTGGTCGGCACCGCGCTGGCCCTCGAGGACCGCACCTGCACCGCGTTCGCCTACCAGGAGGATGCCCAGACCGCGCTGACCGCCGCCCTGACCGCCCCGTCCCCGGACGTCGAACGCGCCGCCCAGCTCGACCGGGACGGCAACGGCCGCGCCTGCGAGACGCTGCCGCACCGCGACCTCGCCCGGGCCGCCGCGCTCGTCCGGGCCGCCTCCGCCGCCCCGAACACGACCCCGCCCGCGGTGCGGGCCGTCGTCCGCCCCTCCCCCGAGCCCGTCCGGGCCACCGCGGCCGACTGTGCGCCGACCAGGGCCGTGCCCCCGACGGGACCGCGAGACGGAGGCGCGCAGGACGCCGACGCCGCGAGCGCCGTCGGGCATGGCGAGCCTCACGCCGATTCAGGGTGTCCTCAGTCACCCACGACCCTCGCCGTGGGTGCACCATGACCTCCATGAAGGTTGTGGTGGATTTCGACCTATGCGAGAGCAACGCCGTCTGCATGGGCATCGCCCCCGAGGTGTTCGAGGTGCGCGACGACGACTACCTCTACATCCTCGACGAGACGCCGCCCGAGTCGTTGCGGCCGAAGATCGAGGAGGCCGTGCGGTCCTGCCCCAAGGCCGCGATCAGCCTCCAGGAGACCTGAGCGCCGCCCCCCGTTGCTCCGACCGGGTCCACCCGCGAGGATCTCCTTCACGCGCACGTGAGGGAGGTCGTCGGTGACCGAGACGGAGATCGAACGGGACGGGGCCGGGACGGGTACGCCGGTCTGGATCACCCCGCTGACGCCGCTGAGCTTCCTGCGGCGCTCGGCGGACGTCTACCCGGACAAGACCGCCATCGTCTACGGCGAGCGCCGGCACACCTACGCGGAGTTCGCCGCCGAGGTCACGCGCCTCGCGCACGCCCTGCGCGGGTCCGGGGTGAAGCCCGGGGACCGGGTGGCGTACATGCTGCCGAACGTCCCGGAGATGCTCGTCGCGCACTTCGCCGTGCCGCTCGCCGGTGCGGTGCTGGTCGCGATCAACACCCGGCTCTCGGCACCCGAGGTGCAGCAGATCCTGGACCACTCCGGCGCGACGCTGTTCGTCGTCGACTCCGCCCTGCACCCGAGGGTCGCGCCAGTCGCCGGTGAGCTGAAGACCGTCGACGAGATCATCACCGTCGTGGACCCGGCCGCGCCCGGGGACGGGATCGGCAGCGGCGTCCGCTACGACGACCTGCTCGCCCGCGGGTCGGACGAGCCCCTGCAGTGGGAGGTCGACGACGAGGAGTCGACGATCTCGATCAACTACACCTCCGGCACCACCGGGCAGCCGAAGGGCGTGCAGTACAGCCACCGCGGCGCGTACCTGAACTCGTTCGGCGAGATCGTGCACTCCACGCACACCCCGGACAGCGTCTACCTCTGGACGCTGCCCATGTTCCACTGCAACGGCTGGTGCACCCCGTGGGCGATCACCGCCATCGGCGGCACGCACGTCTGCCTGCGCGAGGTCCGCGGGGACGTCATCTGGTCCCTGATCGACGAGCATCGGGTGACGCACCTCAACGGCGCCCCGACCGTCGTCACCACGATCATGCGGGCGCCCGAGGCGAAGACGCTGGACTACCAGCTCGTCATCACCACCGCGGGCGCACCGCCGAGCCCGACCACCATCCTGCAGATGGAGCAGATGGGCTTCCGGATCGTGCACGTGTACGGCCTCACCGAGACCTACGGGCCGTACTCGGTGAACCAGTACCAGCGGGGATGGGACTCCCTCGAGCCCGAGGAGCGGGCATCGCTGCAGGCGCGCCAGGGCGTCGGGATGCTGCAGGCCGAGCGGCTGCGCGTCGTCGACAAGGACATGGTCGACGTGCCTGCGGACGGCACGACCATGGGCGAGATCGTCATGCGCGGCAACAACGTCATGACCGGCTACTACAGTGACCCGGCCGGCACGGAGAAGGCGTTCGAGGGCGGCTGGTTCCACTCCGGGGACCTCGGCGTCATGTACCCGGACGGTTTCGTCGAGCTGCGGGACCGCGCCAAGGACGTCGTCATCTCCGGCGGCGAGAACATCTCCACGATCGAGGTCGAACAGGCCATCGTGTCGCACCCGGCCGTGCTCGAGGCGGCCGTCGTCGGGGTGCCGGACGAGCAGTACGGCGAACGGCCGAAGGCGTTCGTGGTGCTCTCCCCGGGGGAGAGCGCGGACGAGGCGACGCTCATCGATCACGTCAAGTCGAAGATCGCGCGGTACAAGGCGCCCAAGGCCGTCGAGATCGTGGAGGAGCTGCCCAAGACCTCCACGGGCAAGATCCAGAAGTTCGAGCTGCGCGAGAAGGAGTGGGGCGAGGGCGGGGCCCGCATCAAGGGGTAGGACACACGTCCGGCCGAGAGCCGGACATTTCGGTTAGCGTAGCGAACCATGAGCGTCGCGACCGAGCCCCTCACCCCGCCGCAGAGCGCGTTCCGGGTCGGCGCGGGCGCGGTCGTCGTCACGACGTCGACGGTGCTGCCCGTGTTCCTGACCGGCGCGCTGAGCGTCCAGATCTCCCGCGAGCTGGACTTCGACCCGGCCGGCCTGGGCCTCGTGGTGGCGCTCTACTTCGGGGTCAGCGCGCTCGTGTCGCTGCCGGTCGGGCGGATCGTGGAGCGGCTCGGCTCCGGGACGACGAGCCGGATCGCCGTCGTCGGCGCAGCGTTCTTCATGCTGCTGTGCTCCGTCGCCGCGCGGTCCTACGGCTCGCTGATCGCGATCCTGCTCTGCGGGGCCTGGTGCAACGTCATGGGCCAGCTCTCGTCGAACCTCACGCTGGCGCGCTCGATGCCGGCCGGGCGGCTCGGGCTCTCGTTCGGCGTCAAGCAGTCGTCCGTGCCGCTGGCCACGCTGCTCGCCGGCGTCGCGGTCCCGGCCGTCGCCCTGACGCTGGGCTGGCGCTGGGCCTACGTGATCGGCGCCGGGCTCGCGCTGTGCGCACTGGTCGCCGCGCCGCGCGGCGGACGGGCGACACCGAGGGACGCCACGAACCCCGAGAACCGGGCGACCGCGGCACTCTCGGTCATCGGCGTCGCGGGCGGGCTGGCCGCCGCGTGCGCGACCGGGCTGGGCATCTTCCTCGTCGCCGCGGCCGTCGACCGCGGGATCGCCGTGGGGCTGGCCGGCCTGGTCCTCACCCTCGGCAGCGTCGTCGGGCTGGTCATGCGGATGCTGCACGGCTGGCTCGCGGACCGGCGCTCCGGCGGGCACGTCGCGGTGGTCGCGGGGAGCCTGCTGCTCGGGGCGGGCGGCCTCGCCCTGCTCGCCGTCCCGGGCCCGGTGGCGCTGATCCTCGGCACGATCCTCGGCTTCGGGCTCGGCTGGGCGTGGCCGGGGCTGCTGCAGTTCGCGGTGGTGCGGCTCAACCCGTCGGCGCCCGCCGCCGCGACCGCGATCGTGCAGGTCGGGGTGTACGGCGGGAGCTGCCTCGGCCCCGTCGGCTTCGGGTTCCTGGCCACCCACTTCTCGTTCACCACGGCCTGGCTCGTCTCGGCCGGGGTCATGCTGGCGGCGGCGGCGGGGATGGTGCTGGGCCGCCGGATGCTCCTCGCGCACGCGCTGCACCGCCCGTGCGCGGACAGCGTTGTTCCGGCGACGCTTTCCGCTCACAACCGTTCGGCCAGGGAGATCGCGTCGTAAGGGGCGTGCACCTTGACGTCGTTGTCGAAGTAGACGACGACGTCCCGCCCGTCGGCGGCCCAGCCGCGGATCCGCTCCGCCCAGCGATCGAGCGCCTCGGGCGAGTAGCCACTGACGTAGAGCTCCTCGTCGCCGTGCAGCCGGACGTAGACGAGATCGGACGTGACGTCGTCGAGGAAGGGCCACTTCCCCGCCGTGTCCGCGACGACTAGGGCGACGTCGTGCTTGCGCAGCAGCGCGGTGAACGCGGGCTCCCGGAAGCTCTCGTGCCGGACCTCGAGGGCGTGCCGCAGCGGCCGGTCCGCGGCGGTCGTGAGGTGCGCGCGGCCCTCGAGGCGCTCGTCGTGCTCCTGGGCCAGCTCCGCGGCGGCCGAGGTCGTGTGCGGCAGCAGGGAGAGGAACGTGTCGAGCCGCTCGGGGTCGAACCGCATCCGCGGCGGGAGCTGCCAGAGGATCGGACCGAGCTTCTCCCCCAGGGCGAGCACGCCGCTGGCCAAGAAGTTCGCCACCGGCGTCCGGACGTCGCGGAGCTGCTTCATGTGCGTGACGAACCGCGGCCCCTTCACCGCGAACAGGAAGTCCTCCGGCGTCTCCGCGGCCCAGGAGCGGTAGCTCTCCGGCCGCTGCAGCGAGTAGAACGAGCCGTTGATCTCGATCGACGACACCGCGCGGGAAAGATGTTCGAGCTCGCGCCGCTGGACGAGGCCCTCGGGGTAGAACGTCCCGCGCCACGGTGGGTACCGCCACCCCGACGTACCGATCCGGATCATCGCCATCGGTGCGAGTATTCCCGGTATGGACGCCGCGCACCCCGATCTCGCCCGCGCCGTCGGCACGGTGCTCGACTGGCCCGTGCCGCACGTCGCGGCGGCCGTCGTCGCCGCGGACGGCAGAATCCTCGCGGCCGCGGGCGAGCAGGACCGCGAGTTCCGGCTCGCGTCGGTGACCAAGCTGCTCAGCGCCTACGCCGTGCTCATCGCGGTGGAGGAGGGCGCGCTCGAGTGGGACCGGCCCGCGGGCCCCGAGGGGTCGACGGTCCGGCACCTGATGGCCCACACGTCCGGCCTCGACTTCAACTCCCCGCAGGTCGTGTCGCGGCCGGAGCGCCGGCGGATCTACTCCAACGAGGGCTTCGCGGTGCTCGGCGAGGTCCTCGCCAAGGCCACCGGGATCGCCTTCGCGGACTACCTGCAGGAGGCCGTGCTCGATCCGCTCGGCCTCACCGCCACGCGGCTGCCCGGCCCGCCCGGGTCCGGCGCCTACTCCACCGCCGCGGACATGTCCCGCTTCGCCGCGGAGCTCCAGGCACCGACGCTGGTCGCGGAGTCGACGATGGCGGAGGCGACCACGGTCGCCTTCCCCGGGCTCGACGGCGTCGTCCCCGGCTACGGCCGGCAGCGCCCGTCGGACTGGGGCCTCGGCTTCGAGATCAAGGACGGCAAGTCCCCGCACTGGACGGGCACGCGGAACTCGCCGCGGACCTACGGGCACTTCGGCCAGTCCGGGACGTTCCTGTGGGTGGATCCCGACGCCCGGGCGGCCTGCGTCGTGCTGACGGACCGGGACTTCGACACCTGGGCGCACGACGGCTGGGCCCCGTTCAACGACCGGGTGCTCGAGGCGCTCTGACGCCTCCGCTGCAGGTCCGGCGGTTCCGCGCGCGGTCGGACGCGAGCGGCGGCACCGGAACGCGAGCGGAGCCTCGGCGCGTGACCCGAGACACCCCCGGGATCCGGGAATCATCTCGGCACCCCGGCCGTTGGAGCATGATGTCCGGGTCGGGTGACCTGTGTCCCCGGGCCGCAATAGATAAGCGCCGCCATGGAATACCAGTTCGGCTGGAGCCTAGGTGTGCCGTTCGCCGCGAGGCGACCAGCACTCGGCTCGGACACCTACCTCCCTCTCCGGGGAACAAGCCCCGGGTGGGTGGGGTTGGAACAACTGTCCGAGGCGGGCGATCCGTGTCCCCGGGTCTCACCCCTTCGCCGCTACGAGCGGCCACGCGCCGAGAGGCGACCGGCGCCCGCCTCGGACTCCTACCTCCCCGGGGAACAAACCCCCCGTGGGTATGGTTGTAAGGAGTGTCCGCGCAGGGCGATCCGTGTCCCCGGGTCTCACCCCTTCGCCGCTGCGAGCGGCCACGCGCCGAGAGGCGACCGGCGCCCGGTTCGGACATCTCCACTCCTCCCAGCTTCGGAAGCAGGATCCATGAAGGGCGACCGCGTCGAGATCGTGATCGACGCCGGCAGCGGCACCACAAAGACCTACGAGGTCGGGGCCACCCGCGCCGGACGTCGCGTGGACGTCGCGCACGGCCGCGGCGTCGTCGAGGTCAGCGAGGTGACGCGTGGTGGCAGCACCGTGCGCACCGCACGGTTCCTCGCCAACCGCGTGCTCGCACTCGTCGAGCACCCGGCAGCCGACACCCCCACCGCGGACGAGATCACTCCCGTCCTCCGCTCGGCCTGACGTCGAGCACCGACGCCATCAGGCAGACTGCAGGAACGATGTCCTCCACACCGGCCCGCGCCCAGGCGCGCCCCGACCGTGACCCCGCGCGTCCCGTGACGGACGCCACCGGGGAGCGGCACGTTCCCGCATCCGGACCCGCCGCCCTGCCGAGCGCTCCCACCCCCCGGAGCGACGGCACCCCCCAGGGCGGCGACCGGACCCGCCGGCGGCCTTCGCGCCGTCGCGGGTCCAGGGGCCGGAGCGCACCCTCCGATCATCGCGACCGGAGGGGTAACGCGCCCGGCCCCTCCACCACGGACGCCTCCGTCTCCGGCGACGCACGCCGAGACCAGGACCAGGCGTCCGCGCATCGACCCGACTCCGTCGACCGGGCCGTCTCGGCCGAGCGCCGCGCCGCGCGCGCCGCCGCCGAGGCCGCGCGCGTCGACCG
>NZ_JAODNI010000075.1 GCF_025465255.1 Pseudonocardia sp. | reverse complement strand
TCCCACGCCCGCAACTGCTGGTGCCCGAGCCGGTTCAGGGCAGGCAGGGCGGCGTCGGCCGCCTGCAGCGCCGCGGCCAGGTCGTCGCGCAGGAGGTGGCAGTACGCGAGGAACGAAGGACGAGGCGACGGCCGGGACGCCGGTGTGCACGGCGACCAGTCTGCTCAGCGGCCGGGGTCCGTGCCAGCAGGTCGGCCGACCAGCCCGTGACCAGGTGTGGGGTCCAGCGGGTGGTGGCCGCCCCGTGGGGTCGTGATCCGGCCCGGTGCATCGCCGGGCCGGACCACGCTCACGCCCCGATGAGCGCGTCCCGCCGGGCGAACCGGCTCTCCGGTCGAGGGAGCCCCAGGTGCTCGCGCAGCGTTCGGCCGGTGTAGCCCTCTCGGAACAGTCCCCGCGCGCGCAGGATCGGCACGACCTCGGCGGTGAACACCTCCAGCCCGCCTGGGTAGTACGGCGGCATCACGTTGAAACCGTCCGCGGCACCGCCGGTGAACCACTCCTCGAGCGTGTCCGCCACCTGCTCCGGCGTCCCGGCGAACACCCGGTGCCCGCGGGCCCCGGCGAGGCGGTGCAGCAGCCCGCGGACGGTCGGCCGTTCCCGCTCGACGATCCCGGCCACCACCTGCAACCGGCTCCGGTGGTTGTCGATCACGTCCCCGGCACCGGTGAACAACGAGGCGGGGACGGGAGCGTCGAGGTCGAGATGACCGAGCGAGCTCCCGGTCATCAGCTCGAGCTGCAGCAACCCGTATGCCGGCACCGTCAGCTCGTTGAACTGCCGTTCGAGGTCCCGGGCCGCGGTCTCGGTGCCCGCGATGAACGGGCTGATCCCGGGCAGCACCTTGACGTGCTCGGGCCGGCGGCCGAACCCGGCGGCCCCGGACTTGACGTCGGCGTAGAAGGCCTGGGCGTCCGCGAGCCGCTGGTGTGCCGTGAAGATCGCCTCGGCGTTGCGTCCCGCGAAGGCCCGCCCCTCGTTCGAGGCCCCGGCCTGTACGAGCACCGGATGGCCCTGGGGTGGGCGTGGCTGGTTGAACGGGCCGCGGACGCGGATGTGCCGGCCGGTGTGCCCGATCTCGTGGATCTTGGACGTGTCGGCGTAGACGCCGGCCTCGCGGTCCAGGACGATCGCATCGTCCTCCCAGGAGTCCCAGAGCGCGGTGACGGCGTCGACGAACTCCTGGGCCCGCGCGTAGCGCTCGGCGTGGTCCGGATGGGCGTCCAGGCCGAAGTTCGCCGCTGCGGAGTCGTTGCCGGTGGTCACGACGTTCCAGCCCGCGCGCCCGCCGGAGATGTGGTCGAGCGAGCCGAACAACCGGGCCAGGTTGTAGGGCTCGTAGTAGGTGGTCGACGCCGTCGCGATGAGGCCGAGGCGCTCCGTGGCGGTGGCCATGGCCGTGAGCAGGGTGATCGGCTCGAGCCGCCCGACCGCGTTGTGGGCGACGTCGCCCTGCAGAGCCGGGCCGTCGGCGAAGAACACCGCGTCCAGTGCGGCGGCCTCGGCCGTGCGGGCGATCTCCTGGTAGTAGGTGACGTCGTAGATCCGCTCCGGGGCGCTGGCCGGGTGGCGCCAGGCGGCCTCGTGGTGCCCGGCGGGGTAGACGAAGGCGTTGAGGCTCAGCTGTCGCCGGTTCTCGGTCATCGGTGCACTCCCAGTGCGGTCAGCAGGCGGTCGCGGTGTGCCGCGAGCGCGGGATCGTGGTGGTCGCGTGGTCGCTCGGCGGTGATCGCGCGGTCGGTGAGGATGCGGCCGTGGTCCAGGACGAGAACCCGGTCCGCGAGCTGCACGGCCTCGTCGACGTCGTGGGTGACGAGCAGGACGGCGGGGCGGTGCCGCACGCACAGTTCGAGCAGCAGGGTGTGCATCCGGATGCGGGTGAGGGCGTCGAGCGCGCCGAAGGGTTCGTCGGCCAGCAGTAGCGCCGGCTCGCGGACGAGGGAGCGTGCGAGCGCGACCCGTTGCTGTTCGCCCCCGGAGAGCTCGTACGGCCAGGAGCGGTGCCGTCCCTCGAGGCCGACCTCGGCCAGCGCCGCCCGGCCGCGTTCCCGGGCGTCGGCGCCGTCGAGCCCGAGCAGGACGTTGTCGAGCACCCGGGCCCAGGGGAGCAGCCGCGAGTCCTGGAACACGACCGCCCGCTCGGCGGGCACCCGCAGCTCCCCGGAACCGGGGACCCCGCCGTCGAGTTCGGCCAGTGCGCGGAGCAGCGTGGTCTTGCCGGAACCGCTGCGGCCGAGCAGCGCCACGAACTCGCCCGGTGCGATGTCGAGGTCGACGCCGTCGAGCACGGCCCGGCCGCCGAAGCCCCGGGTGAGGTCACGGACCCGGACCGCGGTGTCGGCGAGCGGGGGATCGGCTAGCTGCCCAGGGTGCGTCGCCACGACAGCGCCCTCCTCTCGATCTGGCGCACGACCGTGTCCCCGACCAGCCCGAAGACCGCGTAGACGACGAGTCCGACGACGATGACCTCGGTCTGGCCGTAGTTGCGGGCCTGTGTCATCAAGTAGCCGATGCCACTGGTCGCGTTGACCTGTTCGACGACGACCAGCGCGAGCCAGGAGATCGTCACCGCCAGCCGGAGGCCGGTGAAGAACCCGGGCAGTGCACCGGGCAGCGCGACCCTGCGCACGAAGGCCCGGCGGGACAGGCCGACGGTCTCCGCCAGCTCGACGTACCGGCCGTCGACGCCGCTCAGGGCTGCGTGGGTGTTGATGTAGACGGGGACGAAGACGCTCGCCGCGATCACAATGATCTTCATATCTTCGCCGATGCCGAACCAGATGATGGCCAGCGGGATCAGCGCCAGCGTCGGGATCGCCCGTTTGATCTGCACGGGTCCGTCGATCAACGCCTCGCCGGTCCGGCTCAGCCCGGACACGAGCGCCAGCACGACGCCCAGCCCGATCCCGATCACGAGGGCGATGCCGGCACGTCGGACGGAGGTGAGCAGGTTGCTCTGCAGCCTGCCGTCCGCCACGAGGTCGCCGAACGTCGTCACGACGGTCCACGGCGGGGACAGTGTGTTCGGGTCCAGCAGACCCGTTCCGGAGCCGAGGATCCAGGCGATCAGCAGCAGCACCGGTCCGACCAGCAGGGCGCCGGGGACCGCCCGGCCCGGGCCGAGTCTTCGCCCGCGCCGGGGGCGCGGCGCGAGCCGGGTCCCGGCCTCCGGCACGGACCTCGCGTGTTCCCGGGGCCGGGTCAGGGAGAGCTCGGTCATCTCAGGCGCCCGTCCGCTCGCGGCCGGCTCCGACCGCCGATGCGGTCTCGGCGGCCACCTGTTCGAAACGCAGGTCGAAGCCGTCGCTCGCCCGTACCCGTTTCGGCAGCTCCCCGGCCCGGTCGATCACGTCGATCGTGTCCTGCTGGCGTTGCACCAGGGCCGCGTCGAGGTGGGGGAAGGTGCTCGGCCCGAGCGAGTCGACGATCCGCTTCCCGTCCGCCGCGCCGATGCCCTGGTTGGCGACGTAGTACTGCTGGACCCAGTCCTCCGGATGGTCGTTGATCCACTGCTGGCTGCGGATGTAGTGGTCGACGTAGGCCCGGATCGCCGCCGCCTTCGCCGGATCCTGCAGCGCTTCGCGCCGCGCGTACAGATAGTTCAGCCCGGACGAGGTGCCCGCCGTCTCGGCCGGGTCGATCACGCCGCCGCCGCGCGGCCCGGCCTCGGCGAGGAACCGGGTGAGTCGGGGTTCGTTCAGCGGCGCCACGTCGACCTGGCCGGTGCGCACCGCGTCGTTGAAGTCGCCGAGCTGCAGCCGGACGAGCTCGACGTCCTTCGTGGACAGACCGGCCTTCGCCAGCGCCCGCAGCACGATGACCTGTTGGGCCGTCCCCTCCGCGTAGGCGATCTTCGCCCCGCGGAGGTCCGCCAGCTTCCGGATCGCCTTGCCGGGCGCGACGGCGAGCTGGGTGCCGGCCGGGTCGTTCTGCTTGGCCAGGACGATCGGTACGTCCTCGCCGGCGACGAGCGCCTGGATCGGCGGGGTGTCGCCGACGCTCGCGATGTCCGCCGCCCCGGCCCGGAAGGCCTCGAGGATCGCCGGCCCGCCGGTGAAGTTCGCGAACTCGGCCGTGAACGGGAGCTTCGACAGCTCACCCGAGGCCTTCAGCGCCACCTGCTGGGCCTCGGACTGGTCGGCGATCACCAGCGTGGTGCCGGCCGATACGGCGGTCGGTAGCGGCGCGTCCGCGGTCAGGCCGTCGGCGTCGGGCGCGCCGCCGCACGCGGTGAGCAGGAGAAGCGCGCCGAGGGCCGCCGCGGCGAGCGCTCCCGGCGTGCGAGGTCGCCGGGAGCCGTGTGGCCGGTGGCGGTTCTGGTGGGAGGGGGTCACGTGTTCGTCTCTCGTCGGGTCGGGGAAGGCGCGTCAGTCGACGACGACGGCGTGGTCCGCGGTGAAGGGCCTGCCGGCGACGAGCTCGGACTCCCGTCCGTCGGGCCCGACGGGCCGCTCCCCGATGACGGTGACGCGATGCAGCGTGCGCCGGACGTCCAGGTGGTCCAGATCGGCCGGCGCGAGGTGCGCCGTCGCGCGGTTGTCCCAGACCGCCACGCTGCCGGGTTCCCAGCGGAACCGGACGGTGTATTCGGGGCGGGTCAGCTCGGCGTAGAGCAGGTCGAGGATCGCCCGGCTCTCCCGCGGCTCGACGTCGACGATGTGGCTGGTGAAGCCAGGGTTGACGAACAGGGCCCGCTCGCCGGTGACCGGGTGGACGCGGACCACCGGGTGCACGGCCACGAGCAGGTTGTCGTTGACCCGCCGCGCGTACCCGTCCTCCCCGGTGGGCGTGCGGTCGCCGCCGTAGCGGTGCTCGGCCCGCAACCCGTCTACGAACGCGCGGACGGGGGCGGAGAGGCCCTGGTAGGCGGCGACCAGGTTGGTCCAGGTGGTGTCGCCGCCGACCTCGGGAACGACGTCGGCGCGCAGGATCGACGCCGCGGGCGGGTTCACGGCCGCGGTGACGTCGGTGTGCCAGCCGGCGAGGTAGCTGTACTTCCGCCGCGACGTGGCCGCCGTGTCGTTGCCGTAGCGCTGGGCGTACCGCTCCGGATCCACGGTGAAGATCTCCGGGTGGCCCTGCGGCGGGGCGTCGTCGTGCGGGTGGGCGTAGGTCAGCTCGCCGAAGTGGCGCCCGAACCGGATCTGCGCGGCGTGATCCAGCTCCTGGCCGCGGAAGAAGACCACCTTGTACCGGTGGAGAGCGGCGGTGATCGCGGCGACCTGCCCGTCGTCGAGGGGGCGGGCGAGGTCGACCTCGGAGACGTCGGCTCCGATGTGACCGGCGACGGGGCGGACGGTGACGGTCGTGCGTTCGGGTGCGACGGTCATGACGGGTCCTTTCGACAGGGTGCGGCGGCAGGCGGGAACGTCCGGCCGACGACGCGACGACGCGAATCGAGCCGGGACGGTTCAGCGGAAATGCACGGAATAACGTCGCGGAATGCGAACGCCGATCAACGAGCGGGGTGAGCGACAAAGGACCCGGAACGGGCCTGCGGTCACCCGCAGATACAGCACCTCGGGCGACATGCCCCGGTCAGGTGCGCGCTGCTCATGAACACCATCGTGTGTGGAGACATCGGGGAAGTCAATTTTGCGACTCCGGTAATTAAGTCCGCGCAGGTTGCGGGCGCAGATCCAACGGCCGCGCATAGGTTGCGTCGAGCATGATCGACCCGGCCGCGACGCCCAGCGCGCGGCTGCCGAACGAGCTCGCCACGACCGTCCGTTCCGGATCCGTGCACACGTGCGAGCGCTCGGCCACCTCGCCCCGCAGCTCGGCGAGCAGGTCCGGATCCCGGACGACACCGGCCTCGGTGACCACGAGGACCTCAGGGTTGATCACGTCGAGCAGAAGGGCGACAGCTCGCCCGACGAGCCGGGCCCGGTCCCGGAACAGCATCCTCACGTCCCGGTCGCCGGTCTCGAGGGCGGTGAGCAGGTCCGCGAAGACGGGCCTGGGGAGGAGCCCCGCCATCGTGGCGTGCCGGGCGACCGCCCGGTCCGCGACCGTCGCCTGCACGCATCCCGTCCTGCCACAGCCGCAGACGGTCGGACCCAGCAGGGAGCCGGAACCGACCGGAAGGTGTCCCACGTCCCCCGCGGCCGAGCGGGGGCCGTGATGCACGGCCCCGCCGGTGGCCAGCGCGGCGTCGACGACGTTGCCGACGAACAGGTGCACGAGGCTCTTCCGCGCCCGCTCGCGGTGGACGCCGATCAGCTGTTCCGCTCGCGCCAGGGCCCGGGAGTGGCTCTCGACCCGCACCGGCAGGCCGAGCCGAGCCTCCAGGACGTCGCGGATCGCGACGTCCGACCAGCCCAGCTGCGTGTGCCGCACGACGGTGCCGTGTGCAGGGTCGACCCAGCCGCCCGTGGCGACGCCGACCCCCAGCGGGCGTCGGCTCCCCGCGTGTTCGTCGAGGAACGCCGCGATGGTGGCTTCGATGTCGGCGAGCACCGCCTCCGGTCCGGGGTCGCGGTGCGGGATCCGCTGCTCGGCGAGGACGCGCCCGCGCAGGTCGGTGAGGACGTACGTGCAGTGCAGCAGCGCGATGTGCACGCCGCAGACCAGGTGGCGGCGGGTGTCGATGTCCACCGGGACGTGGGGGCGCCCGACCGAGGAACGCGGCGTGCGGGCCGGCCGCTCCCGTACCAGGCCGAGCTCCGCCAGATCGGCGTACTGCCTGCTCACGGCCGCCGCACTCAGGCCGGTGAGGCGGGCGACGGTGCTGCGGGCGATCGGCCCGTTGTCCAGGATGGATCGCAGGACGACGGACGCCGTCGGTGTTCGCCGTCCGTCGCCGGACGGGCCGTCGAGCCGGGGGACGACGGGGGTCGGGAGTGCGCGCATGATGTCCTGCCGCTCGAGGTCGAGGCTGCTGCCGGGCGGGGCGCACGGACCCGTGCCGCGACCGGCGGCCGCGGAGACTCTCGGGTCAGACGTGCGCGGGCAGGCGACACATCGCGCTCGCCTGCCGACGGAGGTCGACGTGGCGGCGTGCCTTCAAGATCGCGGCCTGGGACATCCCGCCGATCCTTGCAGAGCAGATGACAGGAGGACAGTGCCGTGGCTCACCGTCTCCGGACCGCCGGGCACCGCGACCGATCGGGCTTGCCATCCGGAGGGTCCTGCGTTCACCATTGGTCCATGGCCGCGCTCCGCTTGCCCCTGGAGCGTTTCTGGCCGTCCCGGAGGGGTCACGCGTTCGACGAGTTCTGTCGCTGAGCATCGCTCGCTCACCGACGTCGTCGTCCCCTCCCTCCTGGAGCCATCCTCATGTCCACACCCGTGTCGTCGTCCCTGCCTGCGCCCTCCCGTGACCGGTACCGGGCGGCTGCCGCAGACCGCTTGTTGACCTCGCTCGAAGGTCTGATCGGTCGTCATCGTGCGCTGGCCCTGCAGGACGACGAGCTAGGCCTGCACGCCGAGCTCATCTCCGCGGAGGTCGCCCATGAGCTGGCCCTCACCCGGAGCACGCTGACCCGGTATCCGCCGCTGCGCTCGGCAGGGTGATGGCGGGGCAGGCCGCGGAGCTCGTCGCGGCCCTGCCCACCACCGCTCCGCCGACAGCGTCCCTGCCGAACACCCGGGAGCTTCGGCGTCCGACGCCTCGTCCGGGCCCCGCGCGATCAACATCCGGCGGATCGGGTGGGTCGCGGAGCTGTCGGCGCGCAACGGGGTCCTCGTCCTGGTCTCGGCGATCGCGCCGTACCGCGACGTCCGGGACGGGGTCCGGGCGGCGTACGCGGCGAACGGCACCGAGTTCGTCGAGGTGGCCTCCGGGGAGAGCGCTCCCGCCGGCGGGACCGGGCCGGGGGGCGGATCGGGCGGCGGCCACGAAGGCGGCGTCGAGTCGGTCGGGGCGGGTGGTCCGGGAATCCCTGGGTACCTGTCCGGGACGCGCCGGAGGGCCGGCTCGTCGTCAGCCGGTCGGAGGGACGGCAGTTCTCTCCCGGAGCAAGGAGCGGCGGCGTCCGCCTGCCTCGAGGATGGCTGGGGCCGAGGTCGAGGAGGAGCTCATGTGCAGGTGGCTGGGGTACTACGGCAAGCCGATCGAGCCCAAGGAACTGGTCTACGACACCGAGCACTCCCTGATCGAGCAGAGCAGGCGCGCCCAGCCCGACATGGCGACGGCCAACGGCGACGGCTTCGGCCTCGGCTGGTACGGGTTCGGCCCGGAGCCGGCGCTGTTCCGCAGCGCGTCGCCCGCCTGGGGTGACGCCAACCTTCGCGAGATCGCCGGCGAGGTCCGTTCCGGCCTGTTCCTGGCCCACGTGCGCGCGGCCACCGGCACCCCGGTGCAGCAGACCAACTGCCACCCCTTCCGATACCGGAACTGGATCTTCGTCCACAACGGTTACATCGCCGACTTCGGCCGCCTCCGCCGCGACCTGGTGCTCGCCGTGCGCCCCGACCTCTTTCCTCACATCCAGGGCAGCACGGACTCCGAGGTGATGTTCTTCCTGGCACTGACGTTCGGGCTCGAGCAAGACCCGGTCGCCGCACTCGAACGGATGGCCGGATTCGTGGAGTCCCTCGGGCGGGCCGCGGGCGTCGAGAACCCACTGCAGATGACGGTCGGAGTGGCCGACGGCGAGCGGTTGTACGCGGCGCGCTACGCCAGCGGGCCCGTGGTCAACACCCTGTTCGTGAGCGCGGAGGTCGACGCGCTGCGCCTGCTCTACCCGGAGGACGAGCGCTGGAAGCACTTCTCGGAGGACTCCCGCGCGGTCGTCTCCCAGCCGCTGACGGACCTGCCGGGTCTGTGGCACGAGGTCCCGGTCTCGACGGCGCTCGTCCTGCAGAAGGGGCCGGATGTGGAGCGCCCCTTCCGGCCGCGGGAACCGGACTGAACGTCCGGTTCAGCCGCGCCGGACCGCGCGTTCGCCCAGCCGACCGCGGCGGGCACGGTGACCGCGTCCAGGTCGATCTGGGTCCGGATCGGCAACCGCGCGGTCCGGTCGACGTCCTCGCCGGCGTGGACGGCCTGCTGGCAGGGCGCAGGAGTCTCCATCTCCTTCCACGGCACCGGCTCGCGGGTGGCCGACTCGAAGCGGGTGAGCAGGCCGGCCGACTCGACGCCGAGGGCCTCGGCTATCCAGGAGCGGCCGCCGAGCAGCCCCGACACGACTGGCACGGGGTGGCCGTCCGGGTAGGGAACAGTGTCGCGCTGGTGCCGTCGAGGCGCTGCTGGGCGATCCCGGCGACGCCGTGGCGCAGCGCGATCCCGGGGTGGGCGAGGGCCCCGGTGCGCTGCAGGTGGTCGAGCCATCCGCGCAGGGAGGCCCCGGGGGCAGGTCGCCGGTCACCGGGCGGGCTCCTCCCGGGGTCGGGTGGTGTGGTCGGGGGACGGCGGGGCGTCGGCGACCCCGGTCCCGACGGTGGGGATCCGGCCGGGCCGGCGGCTCCACACGTGAGTCGCGGTCATGACCAGCAGCGGCATCGCGACCGCGACGTAGGCGTTGTCGACGCCGAACGGGTCGCCGGCGAGGAACCAGCCGACGGTCGCCACCAGCGCGGCGATGATGCTCCAGAACGCGCCGGCGCGGGTCCCGAACCGCGGCCCGTAGAACATCAGGAGCACCAGGACGGCCAGCGCCGCGCGCAGCGACTTGGCCAGGAACGACACGGTCAGCACGTCCGAGGCGAACAGGGCCAGCACGATGGGCAGCAGCCCGGTGACCACGGTGGCGAGCCGCAGGAAGCGCAGGTCGTCGCCCGGTTCCGCGCCGTGGCCCCGGCGGTCGCGCCACGGGCGGTGGAAGTCCTTGAGCAGCAGGGTGGACGCCCCCAGGGTCAGCGCCGCGATCGTCCCGAACATGGCGCCGGACAGTCCGCACACCACCAGTCCCGCGGCCCACGGGTTGAGTTCGAGGACGAACGCGGGCAGGGCCTGGATGGAGCGGATGCCCGGGTGCACCAGGGCGCTGCACAGCCCGATCACCGCGGAGCACAGCCCGAACGGGATGAGCACGGCCGCCGACCAGAGCCCGGACTGTCGGGCGGAGCGTCCGTTGGCGGTCGTGGTGACCGCCTGGACGACGTACTGGGTGGCGAAGATGGCGCCGACACCGGCGATCAGCCACGCCCCGATCTGGGCCCACCCGATCCCGTCCCACGCGAGCATCCGCGGGGGCAGCTCGGCCTGCAGCCGGCCCGGTCCGCCGGCGGCGCGCAGGGCGACGACGGCCAGCAGCACGACGCCGATCAGCTTCACGCTCGCGTGGAGCACGTTGGTGTAGACCACAGAACGCATCCCGCCGATGCTCACCCAGGCCACGGCGAGGACGCCGGTGACCACGATGGCCGGCGCGGTGCCGATGCCGAGCAGCCCGGACAGGATCGCGCCGCCGCTGGCGTAGATCGAGACGGCGACGATCAGCAGCGCACAGATCATGATCGACGAGGTGGCGAGGCGGACCCGCTCGCCATAGGTCCTCGCGAGCGCACCGGAGATGGTGTTCTCGCCGAGCTCGCGGAAACGCCGCGCCAGGAGCACCGAGAACAGCACGAAGCCCAGCGCCAGCGAGACGACGTTCCAGGCCGCGGAGATACCGTGCTCGTGCGCGGACTGGGCGGTGCCGACGCTCGCGGTGCTGCCGAGGAACTCCGAGGCCAGCAGGAATCCGACGAGCACCGCGGGGAACGCCCGGCCGCCCGTGGCGAAGCCCTCGGCGCTGTTCGAGGACCGCCGGGCCCACCAACTGATCAGCCCGAGCACACCCATGTAGAGCACCAGGACCAGCCCGACGATCCACAGTGATCCCATGGCACCTCCTCGTGTGGCGGCCGTCATGTGAGGCGACCATCCGAAACATATGGTCGGGTCGGACGGGTGTCCATGAGGTCCTGGTGATGGGAGCGATACGCGGACGGCCATGAGCCGAGCCCGAGGAGACGCTTGACGGTCGAGCACCTGAGATGCTGGTATTCCAAGATACCGCTGGCAATGAGGCAGGAGCGGCTCATGAGTTCTGGGACACCCGCCGCCGGGTTCGGCTCCATCGATTGCGACGTCCACAACGCGGTCGACGACATTGCGGAGCTGTTTCCGTACCTCCCGCAGCGGTGGAGCGACTACTGCGTGGAGCACGGGGTGACCAGCCTCGCGCCGGCGTTCTACCCGGGCAGGGCCGCCCTTTCCGCCACGCCCGAGAGCAGATCGAGTGGACGAGCTCCGGGAGCCGACCCGGAGCTCGTGCGTGCCCAGGTGCTCGAACGGGGCGTGGACGTCGCGATCCTGAACTGTCTCTACGCGGTGCAGCCGATCCACAACGAGGACTGGGCGGTCGCGATGGCGGCCGCCCTGAACGACTGGCAGGCGCAGCGGTGGCTCGCCGCCGATCCTCGTTACCGCGCCTCGATCGTGGTTCCGTCACAGAACCCGCAGCGCGCCGCACAGGAGATCGAACGGCTCGCCGGCCACGGCGGCTTCGTGCAGGTCCTGCTGCTGGCCAACTCGCAGGTACCGCTGGGCAACCGAGCGCACTGGCCGATCTACGAGGCCGCGGCGGCGGCCGGCCTGCCCGTCGGGGTTCACCCCGGGGTGGCGGGCGGCAATCCGCCGCTGCCGGTCGGGTGGCCCTCGACTTACCTGGAGGAGTACGCCGGAGCGGCGCTGGCGATGCAGTCACAGCTCACGAGCCTGGTCTGCGAGGGCGTCTTCTCCCGGTTCCCGGCGCTGAAGGTGGTGCTGCTGGAGAGCGGGGTGACCTGGCTGCCCTCGTTGATGTGGCGCCTGGACAAGAACTGGAAGGGTCTGCGCCGGGAGATCCCGTGGGTTGCCGACCGCCCGTCGGTCGTGATCCGCCGGCACGTGCGGCTGAGCACCGCGCCGTTCGACGGGCCGCTCGCCACGGAGCAGGCGCGTGACCACCTGCCGAGGTTCCTGGACCAGCTCGGCTCGGTGGACATGCTGCTCTACTCCGGCGACCACCCGCACTGGCACCACCGCGACCCCGAGCAGTCGCTGCTGCAGTTCCTGTCCCCGGCCGAGCGCCGGCAGGTGCTGCGGGACAACGGGCTGGCGACGTACCCGACGATCCTGCAGGGAGCTGCGGTATGACCGACCTGCTGACCAACCCGACATCGGCGGGGGTGCGCACCGAAGGGCCCGGCACGGGCATCGTCGACTGCGACGTGCACAACACCGTCCCGAGTGACGCCGCCCTGCGCCCCTATCTCTCGGCTCGCTGGCTCGAGCACATGGACCACGTCGGTCCGCGGACGTACTCGCCCTACGAGGCCGGCTACGTCTACCCCAAGGTCAGTCCGGCCGGCGGGTCACGGACCGACGCGTGGCCGCCGGGCGGTGGTCTGCCGGGCTCGGATCTGGACTTCATGCGTGAGCAACTCCTCGACCGCTACGGCATCGACCGCGCCATCCTCAACTGCCTGTACCGGGCGGCCGAGCAGCGCAACGAGGGCTACGGCGCCGCACTGGCGCGAGCGGTGAACGACTGGCAGGTCGAGCACTGGCTCGAGCGCGACGCCCGGCTGCGCGCCTCGATCACGGTCACGTTCGAGGCGCCGGAGCTGGCGGCCGAGGAGATCCGCCGTGCCGCGGCGGTCCACTCCGGGTTCGTGCAGGTGTTGTTGTTCCCGCGCACCCTGGCACCGCTCGGCAAGCGCCGTTACTGGCCCATCTACGACGCAGCGCAGGAGTGCGGCCTGCCGGTGGGCATCCACTTCGCCTCGACGACCGGTGCGCCGATCACCTCGGCGGGCTGGCCCTCCTTCTACATCGAGGACCACACCGCGATGTCCGTGGCGTTCCAGGCGCAGGTCACGAGCCTGATCATGGACGGGGTGTTCGACCGGTTCCCGGAGCTGAAGGTCGTGCTCATCGAGGGCGGGTTCGCCTGGGTCCCGCCGCTGATGTGGCGCCTGGACGCCCTCTACCACCGGCTGCGCGTCGAGGTGCCCGACCTGCAACGGCTCCCGTCGGAGTACCTGCGCGACCGGGTCCGGATCACCACCCAGCCCATCGAGGAGCCCGAACGTCCCGCTGATCTGCTGGCGCTGATCGAGGAGATCGGGCAGCACATCCTGATGTTCTCCACGGACTACCCGCACTGGGACTTCGATCATCCGCAACGCGCGTTCCAGACCAAGCTCCCGGCCGAGATGCGGGCCAGGATCATGCGGGGGAACGCGCTCGACTACTACGCCCTCGGCGCATGAGCGCGCTGCACCGTCACGTCGTCGTCGCGAACGCGGAGGAGATCCCGCCCGGCGGAAGCAAGATCGTCGAGGTCGACGGCCGCTCGATCGGGGTGTTCAACCTCGACGGCGAATACTTCGCCGTCCGCAACGCCTGTCCCCACGCCGGCGGCCCGCTGTGCGCCGGGATGCGCTCGGGGTTCGTGCGATCCGAGGGGCCGGGTCACTACGAGTACCTGCGGCGCGGGGAGTTCCTCCGCTGTCCGTGGCACCAGTGGGAGTTCGACATCCGAACGGGACAGTCCTGGTTCGACCCCCAGAAGACGCGGGTGCGGCGGTATGACGCGCGAATTGCCGCGGGTGCGGAGCTGCTGGCGGAAGAGGAGAGACTCGCGGCGGCGGGCCTGCAGAAGGGGCCGTACTCCGCCGAGACGTACCCGGTCCGGGCGACCGAGGAGTACGTGATCATCGAGTTGTGACCTCCGCGGAGGCCACATGATCGAGGAGTGCCAGATGACCGATGTTCAACGAGGAACGATCGGGCCGGTCGCCCCCACCACGGTGGGCCAGTACCTTCGGAACCTGGGGCCGGGGCTGCTGGTGGCCATGTCCTGGCTCGGAGCCGGGGACCTGGTCAGCTCCGCGGTCTCGGGCGGCAACTACGGATACGGGCTGATGTGGGCGCTCGCGCTGGCCCTGATCTGCCGCTACTTCTTCACCGCGGCGATCGCGCGGTATGCATTGTGCAATGTCGTGGGGGACCGGTCCGTGCTGGAGGGGTTCGGCGCGCTCTGGCGGCACCTTCCCGCGACCATCGGGGTGCTCGCCTTCCTGTCCGGCTTCATCCTGCAGACGTTCCTGGCCGTCACCGCGGGAACCGCCCTCTTCCATCTGTCCGGCGGTCTCGGCGGCCAGCGCTGGGGGGTGTTCGGGTGGACCGTGCTCGTCGTCGCGATCACCGCCGTCATGCTCGTGCGGCGCGAGCACTACCGGACACTCGAGATCATCGCCAGGGTCAAGGTCGGGGTGCTCGTCCTGACCTTCGTCACGGCTGCGGCACTGTCCCGGCCGGATGCCGGTGAGGTGGTGCGCGGACTGGCGTTCGGGCTGCCACCCGACCAGGGGCCGTTCGGAACGTTGCTCGTCGCTGCCGCGATCATCGGCGTCGTCGGCGGTTCCGCCGGTAACCTGATGTACCCCGAGTTCATTCGCAACAAGGGCTGGTCGGGTCCGGGATTCATGCGAATCGCGTACCTCGACCTCCTGCTCGGGGTCGTCGCCGTCATCATCGTCAACCTGTCGATCTGGATCGTCGGCGCACAGGTGTTGCATGCACGGGGTGGCACCGTGAAGACGCTGCCGGACCTGGCGGCGATGATGGGCACGGCGATCGGCGCGATCGGGCCGTGGCTGCTCTGGGTCGGCCTGTTCTTCGTCGCGTTCTGCTCCTTCTCCGCCTACGCCTCGGGCTACACACAGATCCTCTTCCGCGGGATGCACCGATCGGCCACGGTGCGCGCGGCGCAGTACCCCGAGCCCAAGGCGGACCCGTTGTTCAAGCGGGTGCAGATCGGGGTGATGGTCCTGGTTCCGGTCGTGTTCGCGCTGCCGGTCTTCCCCGAGGCGCTGTCCATGACGGTCATCGGCAGCGCGACGGCCGGCCTGCTCGCGCCGGTGCTGATGATCGGCACGATCATGCTGACCAACGACCGGCGTCGGATGGCCGCGGGGTACACCAACCGATGGTGGACGAACCTGCTGCTCTGCGGGGTGGGCCTGGTGGGTCTGTGGGCGAGTTACAGCACGGTGCGAGGGCTGCTGGAACTGGCAGCCTGAGCACCGGGTGACCTCGGTATCCTGGCCCGGACGTTGTCCGGTGGGCTGGGAAGGGTGGGCGGCGTGGTGACGGCGACCCAAGGTGGTGACGGCACGCTGAGCCTGGGCCAGGTGATCACCCGCTCCGACCTCGTCGCGGAGTCGCTGCGCGCCGCGATCCTGGCGGGGCGGCTACGGCCGGGGCAGACGCTCGTCGAGCGCCAGCTCGCGACGATGCTGGGGGTGTCGAAGACACCCGTGCGCGAGGCGTTGATCGGGCTGACCTCCTCCGGGTTGGTCGTGATGTCGCGCAACCTCGGGGCCGTGGTCCGGTCGCTGTCCGCCGACGAGGTCCGCAAGATCTACGAGCTCCGCCTGCTGCTCGAGCCCTGGGCGGTGGGCCGCGCTGCGGAGCGCAACGGCCCGGGGAACCGGCATGCCGCCCGCGGGGCGCTCGAGGACGCCGAGGCCGCGGCGGCAGTCGACGACCAGGTCGGCTTCAACCTGGCGAATCGGCGCTTCCATCGGGAGCTGTACCTCAATGCGGACAACGACCTGGTGACGGGACAACTGGACCGCATGCAGGACCTCATCGCGCTCGCGCTGCAGGTCGCCGAGGTATGGCGGGGCGGCGTTCGGCCGTTCGGCTCGGTCGAGCACACCGAACACCGGGAGATCCTCGAGGCCGTCGAGGCCGGAGACCCCGCCCGGGCGGAGGCACTCACGCATCAGCACGTCGTGCACGCCGCTTCGGCGCTGGAACTCGACCGCGGCGACGTCCCGACACCGACCCCCGGCACCCCTCGGTAGCGGTCCGCTCCGCCGGTGGCGGAGGGCCGTTGACACCGGAGAGCGCTCACACCTAGTTTCGGCGGGCAGGTTGCACCCGTCGGACGGAGGTCATCGGTAGCAGTGGCTTCCGCCGGCGCCGTCCGCCGCTTGGCTGTCATCGCCGACGACCTGACCGGCGCGGCTGACGCCGCCGCACCCTTCGCGGCCCGCGGCCTCGCCGTCTCGGTCGCGTTGTCGCCTGCTGCTCCGCCCGGCGTCGAGGTGCTCGCGCTGCTCACCGACAACCGCTGGCGGCCCGCCGCCGAGGCCGCCGAGCGCATGCGCGCCGCGGTCGCCCGCGTCCGGGACTGGACACCCGAGACCCTCTTCGTCAAGATCGACTCAACGCTGCGAGGCCAGGTGCACGCGGACGTCTCCGGAGCGCTGGACGCGTGGGGAGGCGCAGGCGCCGTGGCCACTCCCGCCTTCCCCGCACAGGGCCGCACGGTTCGCGGCGGCGCGCTCGTCGTCCACGGCGAGACGGCCGTGGCGCGGATCGCGGAGCACTTCCCGGCGGGAGCCCGCGTCGTCGACGCCGAGACCCACGACGACCTCGTCGCGCTCGCGCGGCGGATCCTCGACGGCGGCTGCGTGGCAGTCGGGTCGGGCGGGCTGTCCCGTGCCCTCGCGGCCGTGCTCGTGGATCCGCCCCGGCCGGCACTCCGGCCGCGGACCGGGGTCAGCGGCGTGCTGGTCGTCGTCGGGACGCCGCACGCCGTCACGCGCGCGCAGGTCGCGGCGCTGCGAGAGGCTGGAGCCGCGCTCGTCGTGGCAGGCCCGTACGCGGCCGAGGCCGCCATCGCCGCACTGCAGGCGGGGCGCCGGGCCGTGCTGACCTGCGAGGCCGACGGCGAGGTCGAGCCCGAGAGCCCGGCAGCGGCGGCACTCGCCGAGAAGCTGGCCGCGGTTGTGCCGGCCGTGCTCGAGGCCGTCCCCGCGGTGGGGCTCGTCCTCACCGGCGGCGCCACGGCGCTCGCCGTGGCCACGGCAGTGGGCGCGACCGAGGTGCGCCTGCTCGCGGAGGTGGCCGAGGGCCTGCCGCTGGGCGAGCTGGTGACGGGCGACCGGCGGGTGCCGGTGGTGACGAAGTCCGGCGGCTTCGGCGCGCGCGACGCGCTGCGGCGTGCCGCAGAGGGACTGGAGGCATGCGTATGACACCCCTGCTCGGTCTGACCGTCGGCGACCCGGCCGGCGTCGGACCCGAGATCGTCCTCACGGCGGCCCGTGACCCCCGGGTGGAGGTCGCCCGGCTCGTCGCGATCGGCAGCCTGGCCGCGCTGCGCTCCGCCGCCGCGGTGGTGCCGGACGCTCCCGCGCTCCGCGAGGTGTCCTCGCCGGCGGAGGCGCGCTTCGAGCCCGGCACGCTCGACGTGCTCACGGTGCCGTCCGATGTCGCCGTGCCCATCGGGAGGCTCTCCGCCGAGGCGGGGCAGATCGCGTTCGAGGGCGTCGAGCGGGCGGTCGACCTGGCCCTCGCGGGCGATATCGACGGCATCGTCACCGCGCCCCTGAACAAGGAGGCCATCGCGCTCGCCGGGCACCCCTACCCCGGACACACCGAGATCCTCGCGGAGCTCACCGGCACCAGGGACTTCGCGATGATGCTCACCGCGCTGAAGCTGCGGGTCGTGCACGTGACCACCCACGTCGGCATCCGGGCGATGCTCGAGCGCGTGACGACCGAGCGCGTCCTCACGACGATCCGGCTCGCCGACCGCGCCCTGCGCCACATGGGCATCGAGGCGCCGTCCGTCGGCGTCGCCGGCCTCAACCCCCACGCGGGGGAGGGCGGCCTGTTCGGCGACGAGGAGGCGCAGGTCATCGCGCCCGCCATCGAGCAGGCGAAGGCCGAGGGGATCGCGGCCTCCGGGCCGTGGCCCGCCGACACGCTGTTCGGCAGGGCCGTCGCCGGCGACTTCGACGTGGCGATCGCGATGTACCACGACCAGGGCCACATCGCGGTGAAGGTCCTCGGCTTCGAGACGGGCGTCAACGCCACGATCGGGCTGCCGATCGTCCGGACGAGCGTGGACCACGGCACGGCGTTCGACATCGCGGGCACGGGGCGGGCGAGCGCCGACAGCCTGGTCGAGGCCGTCACGGTCGGGGCGGCGATGGCGCGGGCCCGCGCCGCCGCCCGCGCATGAGGGGGAGCACGCGGTGAGCGCAGACATGGTGAGCAAGGACCTCGGCCCCTTCGAGGCGGTGCGGGAGCTCAGCTTCGACGTCCCGTTCCCGCGGCTGCTGCCCGTCCGGCAGCGCTTCGACCCCATGAAGGTCGAGGACGTCGCCGCGGCCACCGCGCAGGCGCTCGAGCCGCTCCGGGCCCGGGTGACACCCGGCATGAGCGTGGCGATCACGGCCGGGAGCCGCGGCATCCACGACAAGCCCACCGTGGTGCGCGCGGCCGGGGCGTGGCTGCGCGCCCTGGGCGCCGAGCCGTTCGTCGTGCCCGCGATGGGCTCGCACGGCGGCGCCACCGCGGAGGGGCAGGTGCAGCTGCTCGCCGACCTGGGCATGACCGAGGAGTCACTCGGCATGCCGATCCACGCGACGATGGAGACCGTCGAGCTGGACGGGGTGCCCGGCGGGCCGGCGGTACACCTCGACGCCCACGCCGCGAAGGCGGACGGCATCCTCGCGGTCAACCGCGTCAAGGCCCACACCGACTTCAGCGGCGAGGTCGAGAGCGGGCTCGCCAAGATCATCGCGATCGGGCTCGGCAAGCAGCGGGGCGCCGAGGGCATCCACCGGTTCGGCCCCGCCGACCTGGGGGTGTGGATCCCGCAGGTCGCCCACCGCATCGTCGGGACGGGGAAGGTGCTCGGCGGGCTCGCGATCGTCGAGAACGCCCACGACCGGGCGGCCCGGATCGAACTCGTCGAGGCCCACGACATCGGCGGGCCCGCGGAGACCGCGCTGCTCGCCGACTCCAAGCGGCGGATGGCCACCCTGCCGTTCGACGACATCGACGTCGCCGTCATCGACGCGATGGGCAAGAACTTCTCCGGCGCCGGCATGGACACCAACGTGATCGGGCGCATGATGATCCGAGGCAGCGCCGAGTTCGACCGTCCGCGCATCGTCAACATCGCCGTGCTGGACGTCAGCGACGCCTCCCACGGCAACGCGGTGGGGCTGGGTCTCGCCGACTTCGTCCCGTTCCGGCTCCTCGAGAAGATCGACCTGCGCAGCGTCTACATCAACGCGATGACCTCGGGGCTCGGGGGCCCGCAACGGGCCCAGATCCCGATGGCGATGGCGACGGACCGCAGCGCGATCGCCGCCGCCGTCCGGACCTGCGGGCGGCCCGATCTCGACGCCGTCACGCTGGTCCGCATGCGCAACACCCTCGACCTCGAGCACCTGCTCGTGTCGGAGTCGCTGCGCGACGCGGTGCTGGCCGACCCGGACCTGGAGATCAGCGGCGACCCCGTCCCGATGGCCTTCGACGACGACGGGCGGCTCCTTCCGTGGGACTGACCGACCCGAGCACTGCGCCGACCACCACCGGGGAGAGCTGATCAGCATGGCACCGTCCGTCGAGGAGCTCGGCGTGCTCCTGCACGCCGCCGACAACGTGGTGGTCGCCTCCGGCGATCTCGAGGAGGGCACGGCGGCGGGCGGGGTCACCGTGCGCCGGGCGGTGCCGAGGGGCCACAAGGTCGCCGTCGCTCCCGTCGCCACCGGCGAGCCGGTGCGCAAGTACAACCAGATCATCGGGTTCGCGACGGAGCCCATCGAGCCGGGCGACCACGTACACACGCACAACGTCGAGTTCAAGGCGTTCGAGCGCGACTACGCCGTGGGCGCCGACGTCACCGAGACTCCGATGGTGGCCGAGGCCGAGCGCGCCACGTTCCAGGGCATCGTGCGGCCCGACGGGCGGGTGGCCACCCGCAACTACCTCGGCATCCTCACCTCGGTGAACTGCTCGGCCACCGCGGCCAAGATGATCGCCGACCAGTTCCGCAGGCCCGGGCTGCTCGACGAGTTCCCGAACGTCGACGGCGTCGTGGCCCTCACTCACGGCACCGGGTGCGGCATGGCGAGCGACGGCGAGGGTCTCGCCGTGCTGCGGCGCACGCTCACCGGCTACGCCGAGCACCCCAACTTCGCCGGGTTCCTGCTGCTCGGGCTGGGCTGCGAGGTCAACCAGATCTCGGGCGTCGCCGACGAGTGGAACCTTCACCCCGGCACGCCCGTGCGGACGATGACGATCCAGGAGCAGGGCGGCACGGCCGCCACCGTCCGCGCGGGCGTCGAGGCCCTCCGGGCGATGCTGCCGCCGGCCGACGAGGTGAGCCGCACGACGGTCCCGGCGGGCGAGCTCGTGCTCGGCCTGAACTGCGGCGGCTCGGACGCCTACTCCGGCATCACGGCGAACCCGGCGCTGGGCGCCGCCGTCGACCTGCTGGTGTGCCACGGCGGCACCGCCGTCCTCGGGGAGACGCCGGAGATCTACGGGGCCGAGCACCTGCTCACCCGCCGCGCCGTGAGCCGCGAGGTGGCCGACCGGCTCGTCGAGCGGATCAAGTGGTGGGAGAGGTACACGGCCGACAACCACGGGTCGATGGACAACAACCCCTCGCCCGGCAACAAGGCGGGCGGTCTGACGACGATCCTGGAGAAGTCGCTCGGTGCCGTGGCCAAGGGCGGCACCACGAACCTGACCGGCGTCTACGGCTACGCCGAGAAGGTCACGGCCAAGGGCTTCACCTTCATGGACACACCCGGCTACGACCCGGTCTCCGTCACCGGGATCGTGGCCGGCGGCGCCACGGTCATGTGCTTCACCACCGGCCGCGGCTCGGTGCTCGGCTGCAAGCCCACACCCAGCCTCAAGCTGGCCACCAACACCGAGATGTACGAGCGGATGTCCGGGGACATGGACCTCGACTGCGGCGTGATCCTCGGTGGCGGCGCCTCCGTGCAGGAGGTGGGGGAGCGCCTGTTCCAGCTCATCCTCGAGACCGCGTCGGGCCGGAAGACGCTCAGCGAGGAGCTGGGCTTCGGCCAGGAGGAGTTCGTGCCGTGGCAGCTCGGGGCGGTGATGTGAGTGCTCGGCTGCGCTCACCCCGGGACAGACCGATCGGAGGCCCCCGCATGACCGGCGACCAGCCGCGCCGACTCCGCAGCCAGGCGTGGTTCGACAACCCGGAGAACCCGGGGATGACCGCCCTGTACATCGAGCGGTACATGAACTGGGGCCTGACCAGGGAGGAGCTGCAGTCCGGCAGACCGATCATCGGGATCGCGCAGACGGGCTCGGACCTCTCCCCGTGCAACCGCCACCACCTCGTGCTGGCCGACCGCGTGCGCGAGGGCATCCGGGAGATGGGCGGCATCGCCGTCGAGTTCCCGGTGCACCCGATCCAGGAGACCGGCAAGCGGCCCACCGCCGCCCTCGACCGCAACCTCGCCTACCTGGGCCTGGTGGAGGTGCTCTACGGCTACCCGCTCGACGGCGTTGTGCTGACCACCGGCTGCGACAAGACCACCCCGGCCTGCCTCATGGCGGCGGCCACGGTGAACATCCCCGCGATCGTGCTGTCCGGCGGCCCGATGCTGAACGGCTGGTACAACGGCGAGCGCGCGGGCTCCGGCACGATCGTCTGGAAGGCCAGGGAGATGCTGGCCACCGGTGAGATCGACGAGGTCGCCTTCGTGGAGATGGTGGCCTCCTCGGCCCCGTCGCCAGGGCACTGCAACACGATGGGCACCGCGTCCACGATGAACGCCCTCGCCGAGTCGCTCGGCATGAGCCTGCCCGGCTGCTCCGCGATCCCGGCGCCGCACCGCGACCGCGCGCGGATGGCGTACCGGACCGGCAGGCGGATCGTCGAGATGGTGCACGAGGACCTCAAGCCGTCCGACATCCTCACCCGCGAGGCGTTCGAGAACGCGATCGTGGTCAACTCCGCGATCGGCGGCTCGACCAACGCCCCCATCCACATCACCGCGATCGCGCGGCACGCCGGCGTGCCGCTGGAGATGGAGGACTGGGAGACCATCGGGCTCACCGTCCCGCTGATCGTCGACCTGCAGCCGGCCGGCAAGTACCTCGGCGAGGAGTTCCACCGAGCGGGCGGGGTGCCCGGCGTGGTGAACGAGCTGATGGCGCACGGTCTCATCCGTGAGGACGCGCCCACGGTGAACGGCCGGACGATCGGCGAGAACTGCCGCAGCACGGTCGCCACCGACCGCGACGTGATCCGGACCTTCGACGACGCACTGGTCGGCGACGCCGGCTTCCTCGTGCTGAGCGGTAACCTGTTCGACTGCGCGATCATGAAGACCAGCGTGATCTCTGCGGAGTTCCGCGAGCGCTACCTCTCCGACCCGGAGCACCCCGACGTGCTCGAAGGCCGGGCGATCGTCTTCGACGGGCCGGAGGACTACCACTCCCGCATCGAGGACCCCGACCTGAAGATCGACGAGGACTGCCTGCTGTTCGTCCGCGGCACCGGTCCGCTCGGCTACCCGGGCGCGGCGGAGGTGGTGAACATGCAGCCCCCGGCGGAGCTGATCAAGCGCGGCGTGCACACGCTGCCGTGCATCGGCGACGGCCGCCAGTCCGGCACGTCGGGCTCGCCGTCGATCCTCAACGCCTCCCCGGAGGCCGCCGCGGGCGGCGGGCTGGCGTTGTTGCAGACCGGCGACACGGTCCGCATCGACCTCGTGGCCGGCACCGCCGACGTCCTTGTGCCCGAGGAGGAGCTCGCGGAGCGCAGGCGAAAGCTCGACGAGGCCGGTGGCTACCCGGTGCCCCCGTCGCAGACCCCGTGGCAGGAGATCCAGCGCTCCATGGTCGACCAGCTGAGCGGCGGCATGGTGCTGAAGCCCGCCGTGGCCTACCAGCGCGTGGCGCAGAGCATGGGGTTGCCGCGCGACAACCACTGAAGGCCGCGCACCCGACTCGCGCTGGCTAACCCTCTGACCGGTGGGGGCTACCCGGTCGGGCGTGATGCTGATGCGACCTGCGGCACGGCACCGTGCCTCGCGGGGGCGGCGTGGCGAGGATCGCCTCCAGCAGCGCGTGCGCGGCCCGCGGCGTGTCGCGATGCGGATTCCAGAACACCGCGGCCGTCCGGCCGTCGGCGGGGGTGCCGACCTCGGTGACCACCACGCCGGCGGTGTCGGGCACGCTCATGGCGAGGGCGTTGGTGATCCCGACGCCGAGCCCGACGCGCACGAAGTTCACCAGCGTCTGCGGCTGGTCGGTCTGCCAGGCGATCCGCGTCGCCGTCCCCAGCTGCTTGAGCGCCACGTGGGCGTCGTACAGCACATCGCGGCCGATCGAGCCGCCGATCGTGACGAGGGGGTGCGCGACCAGCTCGGACAGCGACAGCGGCACGGGCTGCGCGGCGACCGTGGAGCGGCGGTCGACACTTGTGGCGGGTGGGAATGCGGCGCACTATGACGTCCGTACCAATGCACAACGCTGTGCTGCATTGCAAAATGGCGATTCCGGCCGAAGCCGTCCGAGATCCTGTGGCAAGGGGTGCACCTGTGCCGTCCGCAGCACCGCGCAACTCTTCGAGCTCATTGCGCCGGGCCCTGGCCCTCATCGGCGTCGTCGCGGCGCACCACGGTCAGGGCGGTTGCACGCTCAGCCAGTTGGCCGCCGACGCCGGGATCTCGAAGAGCACCGTGCTGCGGCTGATGGCGCCGCTGCTCGAGTACGGCTATGTGGAGGTCGAGCCGGTCTCCGGCCGGCACCGGTTGGGTGCGGCACTCGCCCGCCTCGGCAGCACCTACCTCGACGGGCTCGACCTGCGGGCGACCGCCGCCGACCTCCTCCGTGGACTGGCCGAGGAGACCGCCGAGACCGTGCACCTGCTGGTCCCGGAGGGGGTGTCGATGGTCTACGTCGACAAGGTCGAGGCGCCACGGCCCGTGCGCATGGCGTCGCGGGTCGGTGCCCGGCAGCCGATGTACAGCACCGCCAGCGGGCTGGCCTACCTCGCCGCGGCGGGCGAGGACGTGTTCGAGGCCGTCGTCGCGGCCGGGATGACTCCACGCACGCCGCAGACCCCCACGACCGCTGCCGCTCTGCGCGCGGCAGTCCAGCTCGCCCGCCGGCGCGGGTTCGGCGTGGACGACGTCGCCAACGAGGCGCACATCCGAGGAGTCGCTGCCGTCGTCGTCGATGCCACCGGCGGGCCGGTCGCGGCGATCAGCGTCGTGGGTCCCGACTACAGCCTGACCACCGACCGGGTCGACGTGCTCGGGAGACGTGCGATGGCGACGGCCCGCGCCGTCTCCGCACGCCTCGGCGCCCCCGTCCGTCCGGCTCCCGATCGAGAGGACCGCACACCGTGACCGACCATCCCGCCACCCTTGAGCCGCCTCGCGTTCCCATGAGCGAGCAGCTGGTGACGACCCGCGTCGTCGCCATCCTCCGCGGCGAGAACGCCGCCCGCGCGGAAGCCGTCGTCGAGACCCTGGTGGACAACGGCATCCGCTGCCTCGAGCTGACCCTGACCACCCGCGGGGCCCTGGAGACCGTCGAACGCCTCGCGGCCCGGATGCCCGACGGCATCGAGCTCGGGATGGGCACCGTGCTCACCGCGGACGACGTCCACCGCGCAGCCGACGCCGGCGCCTGCTTCGTCGTCTCACCGACGGTGGCCGTACCGGTCATCGAGGCAGCCCTCCGCCGCGGGATCGCGAGCTACCCCGGAGCGCTGACCCCGACCGAGATCCACACCGCGTGGAGCGCGGGAGCGAGCGCGGTGAAGCTGTTCCCCGCCGGGTCGCTCGGACCCGGTCACCTCAAGGCGGTGCGGGCCCCGCTGCCCGACATCCCGCTGGTGCCCACCGGCGGGATCGGCATCGACACGGTGGGGTCCTGGTTGGACGCGGGTGCCCACGCCGTCGGTCTGGGTGGCCCCCTGATCGGTGACGCGCTGGCCCCCGACGGCGATCTGTCCGCCCTGGCGGTCCGAGCGCGGGCCGTGTGTGCCGCGGCGGCAGGGCAGCGGTGAGCGTGGCCGCCGGCGGGCTGGTCACCCTCGGGGAGACGCTCGGACTGCTCGTCGCCGAGGACGTCGGGCCGCTCCCGTTGATTCGTGGGATGCGGCTGAGCATGGGCGGAGCGGAGTCGAACGTCGCCATCGGCGTGTCCCGGCTCGGGGTGCCGGCAACCTGGATCGGCCGCCTGGGCCGCGACTCGGTCGGCGACCTGATCGAACGCCACCTGATGGCCGAGCGGGTGCACTGCCTGGTCCGGCGGGACGCTGCACCCACCGCGCTGATGCTGCGCGAGCGCCGCACCGCGACCGCATCGCTCGTGTCCTACTACCGGCACGGCAGCGCAGGTTCGCATCTGTGTCCGGAGGACCTGCCCGACGATGTCATCGAGCAGGCCGGGGTCCTGCATCTGACCGGGATCACCCCGGCGCTCGGACCCGGGCCGGCCGCCGCGGTCCGGGAGGCGATGCGGCGGGCCCGGGCGGCAGGCGTGCCGGTGTCGGTCGACCTCAACTTCCGTTCCCGGCTCTGGGAAGCCGCCACCGCGGCGCCCGTGTTCCGGGAGCTGGCCGCGGGCGCGGACATGCTGTTCGCGGGCGACGACGAGGCGCGGATCGCACTCGGGATCCAGGACCCTGCCGGGGCCACGTCCGAGGAGCTCGCCGTGGCTCTCGGTGAGCTCGGCCCGACCGAGGTCGTGGTGAAGCGGGGCCGCCACGGCGCCACCGCCCGAATCGACGGCGCTGAGATCGACGTGCCCGCCGTGCCGGTGGACGCGGTGGACACCGTCGGAGCAGGCGACGCCTTCGTCGCGGGCTACCTCGCTTCCCGGCTCACCGGCCGCGATGCCCACGAGCGCCTGTCCACCGCGGCGCTGACCGGAGCGTTCGCGGTCACCGTCCCCGGCGATTGGGAGGCCTCCCCCCGACCACATGAGATGTCCCTGCTCGTCGCGGAGGAGAACGTCCAGCGCTGAGGACCACGGGCAACCGCGGCGCCGGCGCCGTTCGGCCCCGGCCTCCTCCAACTCCCAAGAGAGGCACTCCGATGACCAGTACGGATCGCAACGACGCGGTCTCCTCCGATCCCTCGCAGAACTTCCCGGCGAAGTACCTGCCTCGACCCCAGGTCCGTGACCTGCCCTCACCGCCGCTCCGTCAGTGGCGCTACGTCGGGCCCGGCATCGTCGCCGCCGGCGTGGGCCTGGCCAGCGGGGAGTTCATCCTCTTCCCCTACATCGCGTCCCAGGTCGGCCTGACCTTCGTCTGGGCGGCGCTGCTCGGCCTGATCACCCAGTACTTCCTGAACATGGAGATCGAGCGCTACACCCTGGCCACCGGGGAGACGGCCGTCACCGGCTTCAGCCGGCTGTGGAAGCACTGGGGCCTGGTGTTCGCGATCCTGGCCTACTTCGCCAACATCTGGCCGGCCTGGGCGACCAGCTCCGCCACGCTGGTCACCTATGCGTTCGGCGGGAACGCCGCGGTCATCGCCGTGGTGATCCTCGTCGTGGTCGGGCTCATCCTCACGCTGGCCCCGATCGTCTACAACGCGCTCGAGAAGGCCCAGATGGTCAAGGTGGCCGCGATCGTGTTGTTGATCGTCGTCGGTGCGCTCGTCGCGATCGGCCCGGCCTGGGCGGACACGCCGCAGATCGTCACCCGGCCCGGGTTCCCCGTCGCCGAGCTCGGGTTCGCCCTGCTGATGGGCGCACTGGCGTTCGCCGGTGCCGGCGGTGGTCAGAACCTGGTGCAGAGCAACTGGATCCGGGACAAGGGCTTCGGCATGGGCCACTACCTCCCGAAGATTGTCTCGCCGCTGACGGGCGAGGCGGAGGCCCGGGGCCGGGTCGGGTTCGTCTTCCCGCCGACGGAACAGAACCTCACGCACTGGCGGGGATGGTGGCGCTTCGCGAACAGGGAGCAGCTGCTCACGTTCGTGCTGATCTCGTTCGTGTCGATCGTGTTCATGTCGCTGCTGGCCTACGCGACGGTCTTCGGCAACGAGTCCGTGACCAACGACATCTCGTTCCTCCAGGTGGAGGGGCGGGTCCTGATGGGCAGCGTGGGCACCTGGTTCGGCTACTTCTTCTGGATAATCGGTGCGGTGGCGCTGTTCACGGCGGCGCTGGGCATCGTCGACTACACCAGCCGCCTGGCCGCCGACGTGCTGAAGACCATGTACTTCCCCGACGCCTCGGAGAGCAAGCTCTACGCAGGCCTCGTGTGGGGCCTGGTGATCATCGGGATCCTCGTCATCTCGGTCGGCTTCTCCCAGCCCCTGGCGCTGGCGATCATCTCCGCCTGCACCGGCGGGACGATGATGTTCATCTACTCGGGGCTGCTGATCGCGATCAACCGCAAGATGCTGCCGAAGCCCATCCGCATCGGTGGGTTCAGGGCCGCTGCCCTGATCTGGTCGTTCCTGCTCTTCGGGGTCCTCGCCGTGCTCACCGTGCAGCAGCAGATCGGCAAACTGCTCGGCTGACCGCGGCCCCGACCGCCCCCCGCCGCCACCTGCGGGGGGCGGTTGTCCGGCGCCCGTGGCCGCGTCAGCGCTGCTGGGTCAGGACCTTTCCCGGGTTGAGGATGCCCAGCGGGTCGAAGACGGCCTTGATGTCGCGGTGGATCCGGGTGCTCAGTTCGCCCAGCTCGGTGGCGAGCCAGTCGCGCTTGAGGACGCCCACCCCGTGCTCGCCGGTGATCGTTCCGTCCAGTGCCAGGCCGAGCTCCATGATCGCGTCGAAGGCCCGGTGCGCCCGCTCGACGGCGGCGGGGTCGCCGCGGTCGAAGATCACCGTGGGATGCATGTTGCCGTCTCCGACATGTCCGGGGCACGAGACCAGCACGCGGTGCTCCGCGGCGATCGCCTCGATCCCGTCGAGCAGCTCGATCAGCCGGGAGCGTGGGACGGCCACGTCGTCCACGAGGGTGGCGCCGAGCTTCTCGATCGCGAAGTGCACCAGTCGGCGGGCCTCCATGAGCATCGCCGACTCGGTGGCGTCCGAGGCGACGGCCACGTCCAGGGCGCCGGCGTCGGCGCAGATCCGGCCCATCGCCGCGACGTCGTCGGCGGCCCGCGGGCCCCGGTCGGACTGGGCCAGCACGAGCGCCTGCACGCCGGCCGGCAGCCCCATGTCCCGGTAGTCCTGGATGGCTCGCACCGTGAGGCCGTCGAGGAACTCACACATCGACGGCTGCAGCCCGGCTGCCATGATCCGGGTGACGGCGGTGAGCGCGTCGGCGACGGAGCCGAACGCCGCGGCGATCGTCAGGGCGGCCTCCGGGGCGGGGCGCAGCCCCAGCGTCGCCTTCGTGATGACGCCGAGGGTGCCCTCGGACCCCACGAGCAGCCGGGTCAGGTCGTAGCCGGCCACGCCCTTGGCCGTGCGGCGCCCGGTGCGCAGCAGTTCCCCGCTCGCGGTGACCACCTCGAGGCCGCGGACGAAGTCCGCGGTGACGCCGTACTTCACGCAGCACAGCCCGCCCGCGTTGGTCGCCAGGTTGCCGCCGATCGTGGACAGCTCCCAGGACGACGGGTCCGGCGGGTAGTACAGGCCCTGTTCCAGCACGGCGCGCGACAGCACGGCGTTGAGCACGCCGGGTTCGACCACGGCGACCTGGTCGACCGGGTCGATGTCGAGGATGCGGTCCATCCGGGTCAGCGACAGCACGATGCCGCCCTCGATCGCGTTGGCCGCGCCGGAGAGCCCGGACCGCGCGCCCTGCGGCACCACCGGCACCCGATGCGCGGAAGCCACCCGCAGCACGTGCTGCACCTCTTCGGTGGACGTCGGCCGCACCACCGCCAGCGGCGATCCGGACGCGCAGAAGGCGGCCTCGTCGTGGCGGTAGGCCTCGGTGCTCGCCGGGTCGGTGAGCACGGCGTCTGTGTGAAGGCCCGCGGCGAGCTCGGAGAGCACGGTCCGGTCGGGCGTGGGGTCAGCCACGGCGAGCCCCTCCCGTCACCAGTGCCGCGGCACCGCTGAAATCACCGTCGAGGTCATCACTCATGGCGTCTCCTCCAAGCAGGGCCGTCCGGGTGCCGGGAACGGGCCCGCGACGACTCATGGATCTCGGCTCCACCGCCCGGCGGGCCGACCGCGTGGCGGGCGACGACGAGGCGCCGCAATTTCGTCACGGCTGTCCCCCTTCGATCGCGCGCTCGCGGTAGAGCGGGCGCAACCGCTCGTGGTAGGCGAGCTCGAGGTGCTCGCGCATCGCCCGCTCCGCGGCCGCGGCGTCCCCGGCCAGGATCGCCGCGGTGACCCGCCGGTGCTCGGCGAGGGTCTTCGGGCCGATGCCGCGGTCGTAGTAGAGCCGGAAGATGTGCAGGTGGCAGTGCGTCCGTTCGAACGCCTGCCGTACCTGATCGCTGCCGGCGAGCTCGGCCACCAGAAGGTGGAAGCGGGTGTCGTGCGCAGCGAGGGCTTTGTAGGCGTCATAGCTGTCCGAGTCCGGGGCGTCGCAGGAGTTCATCTCCGCCGCGAGCCGCTCCCGGCCGGCGGGGTCGGCCCGTTCCGCGGCGCGGCCCGCCGCCCACGGCTCGATGAGCAGCCGGAACGCGTAGAGGTCGTCGAGCTGCGGGAGCGTGAGCAGCGCCGTCGTCCGGTACCCGCGCAGCGGCTCCTTGACCACGAGCTCGGCGGATTCAAGCCGGGCCAGCGCCTCCCGCACCGGCGTGGGGGAGACCCCCAGCTGCCGGGCCAGCCCGTCGATCGAGACCCGGGCGCCGGGTTCGATGGAGTGGTCCATGATCAGCGTCTTGACGGCCTCGTGGACGTCGTCGGCGAGTATCGGCCGGCGAGGCAGTCGGGCCACCGTGGCCGGGCCCCGGTCTGCGCCGTGCGTCGATCCGCTCGCAGGGCCCCTCATCGCCCGTCCTCCCCGCGTTCGGCCGCCGACGGTCCGCACCCCTTGGTCGGCGCCGCCCGCACTCCGATCACCGCCACTTGCACCGGATCCTATAGGATTTCTCTCCGTTTCAGCTCGTCCTCGGGCACTGTCACCGGTGGAGGCCGGCAGGCGAACGTCGCCACCGCGGAGTCGGTCGGGGTCGCGGGGCCGGGAGCTCCGGGTCAACCGGTCCCGGCCCGCGCTGCCGCGTCGACGACCGCCGGCCCATGGCCGAGGTCGGGGTCGTTGTGTCGGGCGCCGGGGACCTCCACATAGGGCGCTCCTGCCGCAGCGGCGACCGCGCGGCTGCGGGCCGGCGGCACGATCTCGTCTGCGCCGCCGGCCACGACGATCACCGGCGCGGGCACCGAGCCGACGGTGTCCTCGATCGGGAAGCGGTCCCGCAGCAGGGCTCGCACCGGCAGGTACGGATAGTGGGTCGCGGCGACGTCGGCGAGGGAGGTGAACGGGCTGCGCAGCACCAGGGCGCCCACCGGCCGTTCGAGGGCGAGCCGGGTCGCGACAGCGGCGCCGAGGCTCTCCCCGAGCAGCACCAGCCTCCGCGGGTCCACGCCCCGCTCGGCGGTGAGGTGGTGGTGGGCCGCGCGGGCGTCGGCAGCCAGCCCCTCCTCCGTCGGCGTACCGGGGTTGCCGCCGTAGCCCCGGTAGTCGAGCAGGAGCACGTCGAGGCCCGCGGCGGTGAGGGCGCGCGAGTGGGACCCGCGCGGCCCGGTTGCCCGCGTTGCCGGGCAGCACCAACACCGTGGCGCCGGTCGCGGGTGCGGTGGCGGGGGCGGGGGCGTGCCACGCTGTCAGGTCGAGCCCGTCCTCGGTGTGCAGGAGCGCGGCGGACCCGCCGGGGAACACCTGTGCCGGTGCGGCCGCGGGCGGCCCGGAGGGCAGGTAGACCAGCCGCCGCTGGAAGGTCCAGGCCAGGGTGAGGAGCAGGACGGCGAGCAGGGTCAGCCCGGCGAGGACGCGCACGGCGGTGGACACCCGGGCAGTCTGCAACCCCGGGCCCGCAACAACGAGCGTGGCGGGTAAGGCGTCCCCTCCTGGATGCGTAGGGGCGATCGCGGCCTACCCGGGACCGGCCGGTGGATACGAGATACTCCGTCCGCCGCGAATTCACTATGGTGAACGCCGATCGAGGGAGTGGCATGCCGGACAACGAACGTCCTGTGGACCTGCTGGTGAACGGCCTGCGTGCCCGGATCGCCCAGGAGAACAAGGTGATCGTCGCTTTCTCGGGCGGAGCGGATTCGGCTCTGCTGGCGGCGGTCGCGGGCGAGGTCCTCGGCGAGCGGGCGGTGGCGGTCACCGCGGTCTCGGCGAGCCTGCCGGTCGCCGAGCGGGCTGCGGCGCGCGCGTTCACGCGGCAGCGGGGCCTCGCGCACATCGAGGTCTGCACGGACGAGCTGGACCGGCCGGACTACGTCGCGAACCGGGGCGACCGCTGCTTTCACTGCAAGAGTGCGCTGTTCGACGCGCTGGCCCCGATGGTCACGCTCTCCGGGGCCGTCGTCGCCCTCGGCACGAACACGGACGATCTCGGCGACCATCGCCCCGGGCAGCGAGCCGCGGCGGAGCGGGGCGCGATCATGCCGATGGTCGACGTGGGGCTGAGCAAAACCGACGTCCGGCGGATCAGCCGCGCGCTGGGACTCGTCACCTCGGACAAACCGGCTGCCGCCTGTCTGTCCTCCCGGATCGCCTACGGAGATCCGGTGACCCCGGAGGCCTTGGCGCGCATCGAGTCCGCGGAGGCGGCGCTGCACCGCCTCGGCTTCCCGGTGTGCCGCGTGCGCGCGCACGCGGCCGGCACCGTGGCCCGGGTCGAACTGCCGTCGGAGGACCTCGCCCGCGCGACGGCGCTCGGAGCCGAGATCGACGGGGCGGTCCGCGGCGCAGGGTTCGACTTCTGCGCGCTGGACCTCCAGGGCTTCCGGAGTGGCCGGATGAACGTGCTGCTCGGCCTGCCCCCGGTCCCCGCGGCACCCGTTCCCGCAGCGAGGTGACCGGCACGAACGGGACGGGTCCGGGGTTCGACGACCTCGGGTACGCCCGGCCCGACGTCGGCCGCGAGGAGCGGCTCGGCGTCCCCGAGGTCGTCTACGGGCCGGGCAAGACGGTCGAACACGTGGTGGGAGTCGTCCGGAGCCTGCTGGCCGCGAACACCGGACCCGTGCTGGTCACCAGGATCGAGCCCGGCGACGCGGCGGCCGTCGCGGCGCAGGTCCCCGACGGGCGGTACGACGCGGAAGCTCGGCTGCTGGTCTGGCGGCCCGCACACACGGGGACGTTCCGCCTCGTCGTGGTCACCGCCGGCACTTCCGACGCACCGGTGGCAGCCGAGGCCGGCGCCGTGGCGACGGCGCTGGGGCTGGCGGTCCACCGGATCTCCGACGTCGGGGTCGCCGGCCTGCACCGGTTGCTCGCGGTCCGATCGGAGCTGGCCGCCGCGGACGCGCTGATCTGTGTCGCCGGGATGGAGGGCGCGCTGCCCAGCGTGGTCGCGGGCCTCGTCGCCTGCCCGGTGATCGCCGTGCCCACGTCGGTCGGGTACGGCGCCAGCTTCGAGGGGATCACCCCGCTTCTGACCATGCTGTCGTCGTGCTCGGCCGGGATCACCGTCGTGAACATCGACTCGGGCTTCGGAGCGGCCATGGCGGCGCGGCGGATCGCCGGGACGGTCGCTCGATGATCCTGTGGCTCAACCCTTTCAGCGGGATCTCCGGAGACATGTTCCTCGGCGCCCTGTTCGACCTCGGTGCGCCCGTCGAGGGGGTCCGGGAGGCGGTCGGCGACACCGGGCTCACGGGCTGGGCGCTCGACGTCGAGCAGGTGTCCCGCGGTGCGCTGACCGCCGCGCGGGCACGGGTCCGCGTCACGGACACGGCCACGGAACGGTCCGCAACGGCGCTGCTGGAGATGGTCGGACGCGCCCGGCCCACACCGGTCGCCGCGCTGGCCACCCGGGCCGTCCGCGCGATCGCCGAGGTCGAGGGCCGGCTGCACGGCGTCCCGGCGGCGGACGTCCATCTGCACGAGATCGGCGGCACGGACACCGTCGTGGACACGGTCGGGGTGGCGGCGGCGCTGCATCTGCTCGGCGTCCGCGAGGTGCACTGCGGACCGCTGGCGATCGGCGCGGGGACGATCTCCGGGAGCCACGGTGTCCTCCCGCTGCCGGCACCCGCCACGGCGGCCCTGCTGGCCTCGGCCGGTGCGCCGATCGAGCCGAGCGGCGCCCCCGGGGAAACCGTCACGCCGACCGGTGCGGCGCTGCTGCTCGCCGCCGGAGCGCGGTTCGGTCCCGTTCCGGCCATGACGCTCGGCGGGGTCGGGTACGGCGCGGGCGGCCGGGACGTCCCCGGGCGGCCGAACGTGCTGCAGGCCCTGCTCGGGCGCGGCGCGGAGGCGGGAACCTCCGTTCCCATGGTCCTGCTGGAGACCAACGTGGACGACGTCACCGGCGAGACCCTCGGCCACCTGCTCGACCGGCTGCTGGCCGCCGGCGCCGCGGACGCCTGGATCACCCCGATCGTGATGAAGAAGTCCCGGCCCGCGCACACCGTGCACGTCCTCGTGGCGCCGGAGCGCGTCGCCGAGTGCGAACGGCTGGTCCTCGCCGAGACCGGGAGTCTCGGGCTGCGCCGCAGCCCCGTCGACCGGCTCGCGCTGCCCCGGAGGACGTCCACGGTGGAGGTCGACGGGCACCCGGTGCGGATGAAGTGGGGCCCGTGGGGCGGCAAACCCGAGCACGACGACCTGGCGGCCGCAGCCGACGCGCTGAGGCTCCCGCTGCGGGAGGTGGCCGAGCGCGCCCGGCGCGCCGCCGGTTCAGCCGGTCCGAGCCCCGACGACGATCTCGACCTCCGGCGGTGACGCGAGCGTCCTGGTGACGTAGCAGACCCGTTGCGCCGCGGTGATCAGCTCGGTCAGCGCTTCGTCCCGGGGCTCCGCAGCGTGCACCGTGATCCGGAAGGCGTCGAACCGTGGGCCGTCGTAGTGTCCCGTGACGTCCACCTCGAGGCCGGACAGCACCACATCGCGCTTGCGCGCGGTGTAGGCCAGCGCGAGCGTGAAGCACGACGCGATCGCCGCCAGCAACAGTTCCGTGGGCTGTGGTCCGGTCCCGCCGCCGCCCGCGGACGCCGGCTCGTCCGCCTCGATCTCGAAGCCGCCCGCCGACACGACGGCCCGGAGGCCGCCGTCCCATCGGGCCTGCACGCTGTTCTCCGTTGCTCCCATACCGTTCTCCCTGCTGGTTCGTCCGGTGCAACGGCTGTGCAACCGGGAGGCGCAATAGTGCGCTGGATCACCTGTTCGTCTGTCCGAGGGAGCTGTCGATGACGACCATGGCCCCGCCCCCGCTGCACCTGCTGACCTGCCGTGACACCTGCCCGTCCGCGTCGGTGTCCGCGGAGCACCACCGCCGGCTGCTCACCGTTGACACCGATCCGGACGAGATGCTCGCCCTGATCGAGCTCGCCGTGACCTGGCACGAACTGGACTACTCCGGGATCCCGGTCGTCGGGCCGGCCGAGTGGCTGACGTTCGCCGAGCGCCACGTGTGGAGCCGCCCCGAGCGCGCCGAGATGGTGTTCGGTCTCGCCGTCGACATCGTCGGGCGTGGCGCAGCCGGCCCACCGCCGGCGAGGCGCGAGGCGGGCGCGATCGCCGAGTTGGTCCGCCGGTGACACCCTCACGTTTCCGATAGTAGAGGAATATCTACTTTACGATCTAGGGTGGTGTCGTGCCGGAACCCGACTTCCTCGATCTGCCGGACCGCGGGGCCAAGCCTCGAGCGGTGGGGCTGACCCATGTGATCGATCCGGGCGCCGGGCCCGTGGTCGTCACGGACCTGCTGGACTCCGCTGCAGCGCACATCGACATCTGGAAGATCGGGTGGGGCACGGCCTACGTCGACGCCACCCTCGCCACCAAGCTCGCGCTCGTCACCGGCCACGAGATCGCCGTCTGTCTCGGGGGCACCCTGCTCGAGATCGCGTGGGCCCAGGGCCGGGCCGGGGAATGCCTGGCCTGGGCCCGCGACTCGGGATTCGACCGGGTCGAGGTGTCCCGCGGCACCGTCGCGATGACGCCGCAGGAGAAGCGCGAGCTGATCCGGCGGGCAGCCCGGGACTTCACGGTCCTCGCCGAGGTCGGCGAGAAGGCGCCGGGGGAGCAGAACGCGGCCCGGTACTGGCCCGGCGAATGCCTCGCGGACCTCGACGCGGGTGCTTCGCTCGTCGTCACGGAGGGGCGGCAGAGCGGCACCGTCGGGACGTTCGACCACACCGGGCGCGTCCGCGCGGACGTCGTCGAGGCCGTGGTCGCGGCCGTCGGTGTGGAGCGCGTGGTGTTCGAGGCGCCGATGGCGAGCCAGCAGGCCTGGTTCATCCGCCGGTTCGGTCCGGAGGTCAACCTCGGCAACGTCGCGTTGGCCGACGTGCTGTCGGTGGAGACGCTTCGGCTCGGCCTCCGCTCGGACACCGCCGTGGCGACGCGGCGGGACACGGCCGAGACGGCGTGATGAGGTCCGGACCCAACCTCGTCCCGAACCGGTATCGCGGCGTCTCCGTCGCGACGATCCCCGCGGACGTCCCGCTGGACGAGGAGGGGCTGCGCGGGCACCTGCTCGGCCGGGACGCCTACCGGCGCACCCGGTTCGTCGTCTGCCGCCGGGATCCCGCCGTCCCCGGCCCGACCGCGTTGGTGCACGTCACCCGCGCATCGGACACGGAGCTGTTCTCGCCGGTCGTCGGCGTCGAACTGTTGGCCGGGCCCGAGCGGTGCACCTATGTGGTCGAGCCCGAGGCGGACACCGGCATCCCGTCGGTGCTCGCCGCGGTGGCCCGGGAGCGTGCGCCCCGCTCCCACGCGGTGGTGGTCCAGGGTCGGTACGAGCACGTCAACTTCATCGTGGACCCGCGGCCGTTGCGCCTCGTCGTCCGCGAGGTGGTGCCGCCCGAGCCGGCCAAGCTGGCCGACCAGGTCCGTCGGATCATCGCCGTCACGGAGACCCTGCCGCCGATCGAGGTGGTGCCGGAGCTGACCCGGCTCGCGGACCTGGCCGAGTTGTCCGGGAACCCGCCGGGGGCGCACTACCTGCTGCCGTGCCGGGGGGCCGGGGGCGAGGTGCCGGGGTCAACGGTGTCCTACCTGGACGAACACCCCGAACGTGCGGACTGGACGCTGCTGGGCTGCGAGCGGTCCCGCATGATCCATCACTGGTTCTACGGCGAGGACCCGCCGCGGGTGGACTTCTGCCCCAAACAGGCGGTGCTCGCCGGCGGCCGACCGGCCGACCTCACCCTCACCAAGTGCTGCCTGCAGGAGGAGCACGTGGACGCCGGCGACGGGTGGGTGTGCGTGCCGTGGGGCTCGTCGCTCGACCACATCCGGGAGGCGCTCGCCCGGCTGGTCGCGCAGGAGGAGCCCGTGTGGCAACCCGTCTGAGCTCCTCCGGTCTCTACTCCCACCTATGGGGGACCACCGAGTCCGCCGCGCTCTTCGACGAGCACGCCATGATCCAGTCCTGGCTCGACGTCCTGGCCGCCCTCGCCCGGGCGCAGGCCGCACTCGGCATCGTGCCTGCTGAGTCTGCGGACGCCATCACCGCCGGCGCCCGCGCCGAGGCCCTCGACCTGGACTACGTGGCGGAGCAGACCCGGGTCACCTCGCACTCCACCCTCGGGCTGATCCGGGGGCTGCTCCGGGTGCTGCCGGAGGAGGTGCGCGAGCACGTCTACGTGGGCGCGACGGTGCAGGACGTGACGGACACCTGGTTCGGCCTCGTGATGCGCGACGTCGGCCGGATCGTGTGGCGGGACCTGCGCGCCTGTGAGGCGCGGCTGCTGGAGCTCGCCGCGGAGCACCGCGGCACGGTGATGGCCGGCCGCACGCACGGCCAGCCCGGCGCGCCGATCACCTTCGGGTTCAAGGTCGCGAGCTGGGCGGACGAGGTGCGCCGCCACCTCGACCGGCTCCGCGACGGCCGGGAACGCTGGCTCGTCGGCCAGCTCGGGGGCGCAGTCGGCGCGCTGGCGTTCTTCGGTGCCGACGGGCCCGAGCTGCGCCGCCGGTTCTGTGCCGAGGTGGGGCTCGGGGACCCGGGCATCTCCTGGCTCACCTCGCGGGACCGGATCGCGGAGTTCGCAACGGTGCTCGCGATGGCCTGCGGCACGCTGGCGCGGATCGGCACGGAGGTCTACGAACTGGCGCGGCCCGAGATCGGCGAGCTCGCGGAGGCCGCCCCGCCCGGCGCGGTCAGCAGCATCACCATGCCGCACAAGCGGAACCCGGAGGGCAGCGAGCATCTCGACACCCTGGCCCGGCTGGCCCGCTCGTCATCGGCGGTACTGGTCGAGGGCATGGTCGCCGGGCACGAGCGAGACGGGCGGGCCTGGAAGGCCGAGTGGATCGCGCTGCCCGAGGTCTGCCAGCTCACGCTGGTCGCGTTGCAGCTCGGCCGGGGTCTGCTCGACGGGCTGGAGGTCCGGCCCGAGGCGATGGCCCGCACGGTCGACCGGTTCGGTCCGGCGCTGGCGTCGGAGCGCGTGCTCGCCGGGCTCGCCGCGCGGATCGGCAAGCACCGCGCCCAGCAGGCACTGCACGAGATCCTCCGGGACGAAGGTTCGCCGGATCTGGCCGAGGCGCTGGCGGCGCGTGGGCTGGCGACCGCCGAGGACGTCCTGCGGTGGGGGACCGGTGCCGCGGTGGACGCGGCGGCCGGGATGGTGGACACCGTGTTGGCGCGGGCGCACGCCGCCCGCGCCGCGGAGTCCGAGGACTGGGCATGACGGATCTGCCCCGATTCCCTCTGGCCGTCCTCCCGACACCGCTGGTAGGCGCACCACGGCTGGAGCGCGCCCTGGGCTGTGGTCCGCTGCTGGTGAAGCGGGACGACCTGATCGGCTTCGGTGCGGCGGGCAACAAGACCCGGCCGCTCGAGTACCTGCTGGGCGCGGCGCGCGCGCAGGGCGCGGACGTCCTGGTCACCGGCGGTGGCCCCGGCTCGAACTTCTGTCCGGCCGCCGCGCTCGGGGCACGGGCCGCCGGGCTCGACTGCGAGCTGGTGGTGTGGGGAGATCCGGCCGGTGCGCCGAACCTGGCCCTCGCCGTCGCGGCGGGGGCCCGGTTGCGCCCGACCGGCGGGACGGACCGTGCGGCCGTCGACGAGTTGGTGGAGAAGCGTGCCGCCGTGCTGGCCGGAGAGGGCCGGCGGCCGTACGCGGTGCCCCGGGGCGGCTCGACGGACCTCGGCGCCGTCGGGTTCGCGACCGCGGCCGCGGAACTCGCCGAGCAGCTCGGTGCGCCGGCCGTCCGGCCGGCGGCGATCGTTCTTCCCGTCGGCTCCGGTGGCAGCGTCGCCGGGCTGCTCGCCGGGCTCGCCTCGGTGATGCCGGAGGTACCCGTCGTGGGGGTCTCGGTGAGCCGCCCCCTCGACGACGTGGGCCGGCACGTCCTCGACCTCGCCGGGCGCTGTGCGGAGCTGCTCGGTGGCCCGGCACCGCGGCCGGGGCAGCTCCGGCTGGTCGACGGACGGGGTGCGGGCTTCGGCACGGTCTCGCAACTGGAGCGGGACCGAGCCCGGCTCGCGCTGCACACCGAGGGCTACCTGCTCGACTCGACCTACGGGGCCGAGGCGTTCGCGGTGGCGGTCGACCTCGCGCTCGAGCACCCCGACGGGCCGGTCGTGTGGTGGCACACCGGCGGCCAGATCCCGGCCGCGACCTCGCTGCTCGCCACCTCGGTCACGGCCGGGTCGCCCACAGGAGAGGAACGTCCATGACGGGCAGTACCGGAACGGGACGCCGCCGGCGGTCGGAGGGTTTCCCGCAGACCGGCCCCGCACAGGAGCTGATCGAGTCCGGCTTCGCCCTGGAGAACGCGGACGCGGGCTTCCTGCACCGCGGGCTGAACCTGGCGGATGTCGCGCACGTGCTCGATCTCGCCCGCCGCGGGATCGTGCCGCCCGAGGCCGAGCGTGCGCTGCTCGCGCTGCTGCTCGACGTCGTCGAGATCCCTGCGGAGGACTTCGACTACGACCCGACCTACGGCGAGCCGTACAACTCACGCGAGCGTTACTTCGTCTCCCGCATCGGGGACGTCGCGGGGTGGCTGCACGCGGGCCGGCCGCGGCGGGAGGCGGCGCGGGTGGCGCTGCGCCTGCACCTGCGCCGCCAGCTGACCGAGTTGGTCGAGGAGGCCGTCGGATTCGCCTCGGACGCGGTCGACCGGGCCGAGGAGCACGCGGCCACGCTCCTGCCGGACCAGACCTACCTGCAGCAGGCTCAGCCGTCGACGTTCGGGCACTACCTGCTCTCGTTCGTCTACTCCACCGTGCGCGACGCCCGACGGCTGCTCGACGAGCTCGACCGGCTGAACACCAGCCCCGGCGGCGCGGGCTGCGTCAACGGCACGCGGCTGCTGGAGGACCGGGACCCGATCGCCGCGGCGCTGGGGTTCGACGGCGTCATCCCGCACACCCGGGACGCGATGTGGCAGGTCGACGGGCTGATCCACATCCTGGCCACGGTGGCGAGCCTGCTGTCGAACTTCTCGAAGCTGGCGGAGGACCTGGAGATCTTCTCCTCCAGCGAGTTCGACTTCGTGGATCTCGCGGACGCCTACAGCCGCTCCAGCATCCTGATGCCACAGAAGCGCAACCCGTACGCGCTGGCGATCGTGCGTGGGGCGTCGGGGGTGGTCATCGGGCGGCTCACCGGCTTCCTCGCGGTGACGAAGAGCCCGTCCGCGCGCAGCGACAACCTCATCTTCGCCTACGGCGAGGTGCCGCGGGCGCTGGACCTGAGCCTGCAGATCACCCGGCTGATGGCCGGGCTGACGCGGACCCTCCGGGTCAACCCGGACCGGATGCGGGAGGAGCTGGACCGGGGCTACACCCAGGCCACGGATCTGGCCGAGCACCTCGTGCAGCGGCTGGGTGTGGACTACCGGACGGCGTACGTCGTCGTGGGCAACACCGTCCGGGCGGCCAGCCGGGGCGGCGTCCCCGGCACCGCGATCACCGGCGCGATGATCGACGAGGCGGCGCTCGCCCACACCGGCCGGACCTGGGGGCTCGCAGGGACGGACCTGGCCGACATCCTGGACCCGCGGCAGATCGTCGCCTCCCGGCGGGCCGAGGGCGGGGCGGCCCCGGAGGCACTGGCAGCCATGGTCACGGACCTACGGGGCACGCTCCGCGCGCTGGCGGACGAGGCCCTCGCCCGCAGCGAGGCCTTCGACCGTTCCGAGCAGGCCCTGCTGGACAGGGCGCGCGACGCGGTCTCGAGGGTGGCTGCCGCCGGTGTCACGGCTCCGGGACCGTGACGGTGATCAGCTCGGCGACCGTTCGCCCGCCGTTGGTGAAGCGGTGGTCGTGGCGGGTGGGGAAGTGCAGGGCCTCGCTGGCGCCGAGGTCGTGGGTCTCGTCCGCGACCACCACGGAGACGCTCCCGGCCAGCACGACGAGCAGGCACTCCCCGGGCCGCCGCGCAGGCCGGTGCTCGGCGCCGGGTTCGAGACACAGAACGGTGCCGGTGCTGCGGAAACGCTCGGCCGGCCCCGTGAGGGTCACCGGCTCGGCCGAGTCCACGCCACGCCAGCGGGTGCGGACACCCAGCGGGCCGGCGTCGGAGTCCTCCACGAAATGCCGGATCGGCACCTCGAGCGCTCCGGCGATCTTGAGCAGGGTGGTGACCGTCGGGACCATGTCTCCCCGCTCCACCTTGTGCACGGACGCCGCCGACACGTCCGCGGCGTGCGCGAGCTGCTGCAGCGTGAGTCCGCGTTCGCGGCGGAGCGCCCGGACCTTGGGTCCGATGGCGTCGACCACGAGCTCCCAGCCCGCCTGCGTCCCGTCCCGCGTCTCCACGGGGGCTCCTCCGCCCGGAGAGGTGGCGGACGAGCGGGCGGAAGTGGGCATCACGGTCTCCTCAGGTGTTTGACAGGACAGGCCCGTTGAGTATGGTAAAAATCAATATCGGATAGTAAACGTGGACTGGGTCGACCCAGCCTAGACCGGGAAGAGGGCTCCGACGTGTCAGCACGGTCGACAGGACGACGTAGGACAGTCGTCATCGGAGGCGGAGCCGCGGGGCTCGGGTCGGCCGGCGGGGTCAAGGCCTCCGACCCGGATGCCGACGTCGTCGTCTACACGCAGTTCGAGGACGTCGCCTACAGCCCGTGCGGGATCCCCTACGTGCACGGCGGGGAGATCGAGAGCTTTGACAAGCTGATCCTGGCCGGCAAGCAGGCGTACGTCGACGCCGGGATCGACGTCCGGTACGAGACCGAGGTGACGGCGATCGACACCGGCGCCCGGACCGTCACGGTCACGGGCGAGGGCACGGTCGGCTACGACAACCTGATCATCGCCACCGGGTTCGACTACGCCGACCCGGGCGTCCCCGGAGGGGACCTCGGTGGCCTCTACTACGTCAAGAACATCCGCCGGGCCGCGGAGTGGGACAAGGTCATCGAGGAGACGAAGCGGGCGGTCGTCGTCGAGGCGGGGCCGCTGGGTCTGGAGATGGTCACGGCGCTCGCCCACCGGGGCGTCGAGACGCACCTGATCGACCCCAACCCGTACGCGCTCGCGATGATGGCGGACCAGGACATCATGGCGCCCGTCGAGGAGTCCTGGCGCGAGCTCGGGGTGCACCTGCACTTCAACACGACGCTCGAGGCGTTCCTCGGTGACGCGGACGGTCAGGTCCGGGCCGTGGCGACGTCCACCGGCGAGATCGCCGCGGAGCTCGTCGTCGTCGCCACGCACAAGACGCCCAACAACACCCTCGCCGCCGCGGCCGGGCTGAAGCTCGGCTCCACCGGCGGGATCATCGTCGACGAGCGGATGGCCACCTCGGCCCCGAACGTCTGGGCCGCGGGCGACGCCGTCGAGATCCCGCACGGCCTGACCCGCACCCCGCTGCAGGGGCTGACCGGATCGCACGCCTACGCCCAGGGCAAGACCGCCGGGACGAACGCCGGTGGCGGGGACCGCGCCTACCGGGCCGTCTACGTCCCGTGGGGCACGCCGGCCGGCAAGTGGGTCATCGGCGGGGCGTCGTTCGGCGAGGCCACAGCCACCGCGCTGGGCATCCCGTACGTGCTCGGGGTGGCCGAGGGCATCTCGCGGGCGCGCTACTACCCGGGCGTCAAGAAGGTGAAGGTCAAGCTGCTCGCCGAGCCCGGCACGCTGCGGCTCATCGGCGCCCAGATGATCGGCGGCGGCGAGGGCATCAAGGAGCGCGCGGACTTCCTCGCCCAGGCGATCCGGTTCGGCATGACGCTCCACGACCTCTCGACCATGGAGAACGTCTACTCGCCCGCGATCGGCGCGCTCAACGAGCCGATCGTGGTGGCCGCGACCAACGGGGTCGCCGAGGCCGCGAAGACGAAGGGCTGACCCGATGGCCTCCTCGTCCGCCGGGTTCTTCGGCTGGCTCCGCCGCAACTCCGAGCACCACCTGCTGATCGCCGCGCACGAGAAGCTCGCGCGGCGTGACGGCACGCCGGGTCCGCGCCCGCCGAAGGGTCTCGTGGAGATCTTCTGGCGCCGGGTCTTCGCGCCGGTCTACGGCGTCCTGCCGTGGCCGGTGCGCAGCCGGATCATGAAGGCCATGCCCGGCAGCCACCGCAAGACGTGGGCACCGCCGCCGCGCTCCCAGGGCCCGGCCGTCTGACCCTCGACCGTCACCACCACTGAAACAAGGAGGGCCACGTGGCTCAAATCATCGGTGAGCGCGCGAACACGGGCGACGCGATCGTCGACTACGAGGACAAGAAGTACGACGACATCCAGGCCAACGAGGGCGAGAAGGCCTACATCTTCATGCACACCGTGCCCTACGAGGGCTCGGTCGGCCTGGTCAACATGCTCACCTGCACCCGGATCAACCGGAAGGGCTTCGACACCACGCTCGTGCTCTACGGCCCCGGCGTGCAGATGGCCTCGGCCACCCGCGGATTCCCGACCGTCGGCGCCGAGGCCTTCCCCGGGCACATGGCCTACAACAACCAGCTGCAGACCTTCATGAAGGAGGGCGGGAAGGTCCTGGCCTGCCGCTTCGCCATGGCCGCGCTCTACGGCATGCGCGAGACGGACCTGATCGAGGGCGTCCAGGCCATCCACCCGCTCGACGTCCTGGACTGCACGCTCACGGCCCGTCGCGAAGGCGCGCTCGTCATGCAGACCTGGACGCTCTGACGCGTCCACCTCGAGGCGGGGTGGGGCACGCCCGCCCCGCCCCGCCCCGTCTCCCGTACCACTCCGACCGAGGAGTCCCGATGGAGCTCGTCGCCGAGACCCAGGAACCGGACCCTGGCCCGCCGCCCGTCCGGTCGCCGCGGTGGCGGGGCTCCGCCGAGTCGCTCTTCCCCGCGCTGATGTGCGATCCCGACGGCTACACCGACGCCGTGCGGGTGATCGGCGAACTCACCGCCGCCCTGCGATCCTCGGCCGCCGGACGGACCGGGCTCGCCCTCGCGGTCGCCGATCCCGTCGACTTCCTGGCGTCGCACCGGATCAAGGGCTCCCGCTCGGTCCCGGCGGCCCTCCTCGTCGGGGTCGCCTGCGAGATCCGCGAACGCGAGCTCCCGCCCGAACCCGTGGAGCGGACGCCGGCACCGGACGGGTGCCGGATCGTCCACGAAGGACCGGAGCGCGCGGCGCACCACGCCGTCCGTGGCCAGGTCTTCGTCCAGGAGCAGGGCGTCTTCGACGGCGCCGACGTGGACGCCCGGGACACCGCTCCGGCCACGCTCCACGTCCTCGCCACGGTCGGCGGCGAGCCGGCCGGGTGCGTCCGTCTCTACCCGCTCCACGGACCCGAGGACAGGACGGGGGACTGGCAGGGCGACCGGCTCGCCGTGCTCGCGGAGCACCGCACCGGCCACGTCGGCGCCGAGCTCGTCCGCTTCGCCGTCGCGACCGCCGGCGCGCGAGGTGGAAGTCGCATGATCGCCTACGTCCAGCCCGTGAACGAGCGCTTCTTCCGCAGGCTCGGCTGGAGCGTCGTCCAGGAGTCCGTCTCCTACGTCGGGCACCCGCACGTGCTGATGGACATCCCGCTCACCGCCGGAGCCTGAGCCGCCGCCGGCTCAGTGGCCCGGGTCGAGCCGGACGGCCAGCCGTCCGTTCGCGACGAACCCCTCCCGGATCTCGGCGGGCAGGGACGCCGCCATCCGGTTCAGGGCCCGGCGCCGGTCGGCGTGCGTACCCACCTGCGCCACCACGAGGTCCGACCCGATCGACGCGGCCATCCGGGCCGCCTCCTCGGGGCGACCGAGGTGGCTCAACGCCAGAGCCTGGTATTTCGGGGAGGAGAACCGGCGCGCCTCGTCCAGCAGTGCCTCCGCCACGTCCGGCTCCCAGCGTGCCCGCATCTCCAGCAGCCGCATCGCGGCCCGCGGCCGGAAGGGCAGCGACTGGTCCAGCATCGGGGCCGCCTCCTCGACGGCCGCCGCCGCGTCGTCCGGGCGGCCCAGCATGAGGTCGCAGTCCGCCAGCGCGAGCTGCGCGTGCAGCTCCTGTTCCAGTTCCAGCGCTCCACCGCCCTTGCGAGCCAGCTCCACGCCCCGCTCCGCGTGCTCCCGGGCCCGGTGCACCTGGCCGAGCTCCTGCCACAGCCAGGACGTCGTGGTCTCGATCCCGGCACGGTAGAACTCGATCTTCTCCGCGTCGATCAGCCGGCGAGCGGCGTCGAGAGCGCGCAACGCCCCGGCGAGGTCCCCGGAGTCCCCGCGGGCGAGGGCGGTGAAGAACAGGGTCTGCAGCAGCGGCCGGAACTCGGCGGTGCGCCGGCACAGCACCACCGCCCGGGCGAGCAGGCTGCGGGCCTCCGCGAACCGGTCCTGGTGCTGCAGCAGCGCGCCGCGGTAGGCGAGTGCGAGTGCGGTCGTCGTGTCCCCGGGATCGGTGGACAGGACTCGTTCGTAGGCGTGGCCCGCGCCCGCGTAGTCCCCGTCCCAGTGCCGGACCCGGCCCAGCAGCAGGGTGGCGGTGGGCAGCGCACCGGGCGCCGCGGCGGCGGACTCCGCGAGCTCGGTGGCCTGCTCGGCGAAATCCACGGCGACGAGCGCGTCCCGCGCGTAGAGCGCGGTCCAGCCCAGCTGCTCCAGGGCCCGCGCCTCCAGTTCGAAGTCCCCGACGTCCCGAGCGAGGGTGAGCGTCGCCTCGTGGTCCGCCCGGGCCTCGTCGTAGCGGCCCAGGTCCGAGAACGCCTGGCCGCGGCGCAACAGCGCGGTGGCGATCTGCTGCTCGTCCCGGCCGGCCCGGGCCGTCTCGACGGCGAGGCCGAGCACGTGCACGGCGTCCGTGTGCGCGAACGCGAGATGGGCGGCGTCGGCGGCGGCCAGCCAGGCCGCCGCCGCGCCGCGCATGTCCCCCGCGGACACGAGATGTCGGGCGGCCGCCTCCGGCCGTCCCTCCCAGAGCGCGGCGATCCGGCGGTGTCTGCTGATCCGTACCGGCTCCGGAACGGCCTCGTAGGCGACCTGGCGGACGATGTCGTTCGCGAAGCGGAAGTACTCCCCCTGCGCGCCGAGCAGCCCCGCCCGCAGCGCCCGGCTGGCGCCCTCCTCGGCCTCCTCCACCCCGATCCCGCTGAGCGCGGACACGTCCTCCAGGGCGAACGTGGTCCCGAGGACGGCGCCGTGGCCCAGCAGGAGCGAGACCTCCGGACCGGCGTGCGCGATCCGCTCCGCCACGGCCTCGCGCAGCGACGGCGGGACCGCGGGATGATCGCCCCCGCCGCCCAGGCCCGGGTGCCGGAGCAGCTCGGTCAGGAAGAGCGGGGACCCTCCCGTCCAGGCGTACAGCTGTTCCGGGTCCTGGCCGGTACCGGCCCGGTCGACGAGCTCGGCCACGGCGTCCGGACCCAAGGGACCCAGTGCGAGCCACTCGACGCTGTCCCGCAGCGGCGCCGTGACCAGCGGGTCCTCCGAACTGCGTTCGGTGAGCAGCACCATGATCCGGCTGCCCTGCCAATGACCGGCGAGCAGGTGCAGGCCCTCGATCGTCTGCTGGCCGGCGTGCTCGAGGTCCTCGATCACCAGCAGCAGCGGGCGACGGCCGCTCAGCCGGACCAGGAACCCGCCGAGCGCGTCGAGGCTGCGCCGGTGCTCGAGCTCCGGCCCCGCCGGTTCGTACGCGACCGGGCCGACCACGTCCCCCAGTTCCGGCAGCAACGCGGTGAGCGTGCCGAGCCGGGTGCCGGCCAGCTCGCGCACGTTCGTCGCCGCGAGCCGGTCGACGACCGAACGGACGGCCTCGACCAGCGGCTGCAGGTACAGCGTGCGCTCGGCTTCGAAGCACCCCACCCGGACGACGAGCCCGCCGGTCCGGCGCGGTTCGGCGGCGAACGCGTCGACGAGGGTGGTGCGGCCCATGCCGATCTCGCCGGTGATCACGGTCATCGAGGGCGTGCCCGCGACCGCCGCGGCCCACCGGCCGCGCAGGGTGGCCAGCTCGGTCTCCCGGCCGACGAGCGGTGCGCCCGGGGCGGTCCCGGCCTCGGTCTCGGCGGTGGTGACGGCGCCACTGGGCAGCCGCTCCGCGGCGGGTGCCGCGGTCTCCGCGCGCATCACGGACAGGAACACGGACTGGGTGCGGGGCGACGGGTCGCTGCCGAGATGCTCGGCGAGCGCCGTCCTCAGCGTCCGGTAGACCACGAGCGCAGCCGCGGAACGGCCGGCCCGCTGGTGGCCGAGCATCGCGAGCCGGCAGGCCTCCTCGTCGAGCGGGTCCTCCCGCAGCGCCGCGGCGGCGACCTCGGCGGCGATGTCGTCCGCGCGCAGCTCCAGCGCGGCGGAGCTCCAGCAGATCCGCGCGCGCCGCAGGTACCGGTCGACGGAGTCCCGCAGGCCCCGGACCCAGGTGTCGTCGCGCTCGCCGGCGAGCGGGGTGCCCGCGTCCAGCAGCTTCGCGGCCTGTTCGGCCCCGGCGGACGCGATGCCGAAGTGGCCGCGGGCGAGCTCGAACTCGGCGGTCTCGAGGAGATCGACCGCCTCCCGCACGTCGACGTCGACGAGCTCGGGCACCAGCCTGTAGCCCGCGGCGGAACCATCGATGGCATCCCGGCCCAGAGCCCGGCGCAACCGGCTGACGAGCGCGGCGACATTCCGGGCGGCGCCCTCGGGGGGATCGACCTCCCAGAGGGCGTCGACCAGGTCAGCGGTGGGGACGAACTCTCCGCACCGCTCGGCGAGCACGGCGAGGACACGCTGCGCCTTGCCCGGTGGCACCGGGGCGAGCAGGGGGCCCTCCACGTCGAGGGGGCCGAGCAGACGTACCCGCAGGGCCGTTCTCACCTGCCGGACTCTAGCCGGTCGGGGTGCTCCCGTGAGGTGGTCCCGGCACTGTCGTCGAGGTCCATGGTTGTCTACTATAGTTAATTCTTGTATCGCATCATGAATTTTCCCGGAGGTAGGTGTCCGTGACCAGGACCGCCGTCGTCGCCCTCGGTGGCAACGCACTCATCCGCAACGGCCAGGCCGGGACCCACCTGGAGCAGATGTCGAACGCCCGCGCCATGGCGGCCGCCGTCTGCCGGCTGCGCGATGCGGGCTGGGGCGTCGTGCTCGTCCACGGGAACGGCCCCCAGGTCGGGAACCTCGCGATCCAGCAGGAGGAGGGGGCGGGCCGGGTGCCCGAGCTCCCGTTGTTCTGGCTCAACGCGATGACGGAGGGCCAGCTCGGCTGCCTGCTGGTCCTGGCGATGCACGAGGCGGGCCGAGGTCGGCTGCCGGCGGTCGTGTCCGTCGTGACGCACGTCGTGGTGGACCGCGCCGATCCCGCGTTCATCGATCCCTGCAAGCCGATCGGACCCTTCCTCGAGGAGTCGGTGGCGCGACAGCTCGCCGACGAGCGCGGCTGGCACGTCGGTGAGGACTCCGGCCGCGGGTTCCGGCGTCTCGTGCCGTCCCCGGAACCCGGCCGGATCGTCGAGCTGGAGTCGATCCGCTCGCTCGTCGACGGCGGCGCGATCGTGATCGCTGCCGGGGGCGGCGGGGTGCCCGTGGTCGAGGACGGCCCCGCACTGTGCGGGGTCGACGCGGTCATCGACAAGGATCTCGCCGCCCAGCGGCTCGCGACCTCGCTCGGCGCGGACGCACTCGTCCTGGTCACCGACATCGCCCAGGTGATGGTCGACTACGGCACCCCGTCCGCGCGGCCGCTCGGCGACGTCACCGCGGACGAAATGCAGGCCTACGCGGACGACGGCCAGTTCCCCGCGGGGAGCATGGGGCCGAAGGTCCGGTCGGCGGTCCGGTTCGTCCGCGACGGCGGCTCCACCGCCGTGATCACGGACGTCGAACTGATGGTGACGTCCCTCGCGGGCGGCAGCGCGCCGGCGGGGACCCGGCTCCGCCGCTCGCCGGCCGTGCCGTGCGAAGCAGGTGTCTCGTCGTCGCCGCGGCAGTCCGCGGCCGTCAACCGGTCAGGAGCCGTCTCGTGATCCACTCTCTTCGGCTGTATCCCGACACCTACGTCGACTCCGTCGTCCAGCTCTCCGGGACCCGCGCGCTGCGGGCCTCGGACGGCGTGGACTGGGCCGCCGCGGCGATGGCGACGCCGGCCAACCTCGAGGAGCTCGGGGCCCAGGGCTTCGCTCTCGCCGAGGTCGACGGGGCGGGTCCGAACGACCTGTTCGTGGCCGTGCGGGCGGAGTCCGCGGAGTCCGCGGACGCCGCGCGCGAGGCGGGCGAGCAGGCGATGTTCACCGGCCGCGGCGACGGGGCCGGCGGCGAGGACGCCCGCGAGCGCTCGCCGCGCACCCTCGGCGAGGCCGTCGCCAGGCAGCCTGGGTCGAACGTCGCCGTGATCTCCGTCCCCGGCGACCATGCCGGCCTCGAGGCGCACAAGGCACTGAGCGCCGGTCTGGACGTGCTGCTGTTCAGCGACAACGTGTCGGTGCAGACCGAGATCGAGCTGAAGGACCGGGCGAACCGGCTCGGCCGGCTGGTGATGGGCCCGGGTGCCGGGACGGCGATGCTGGGACACACCTGCCTGGGCTTCGCGAACGTCGTCGGCCGCGGGCGGGTCGCCGTCGTCGCGGCGGCCGGTACCGGGGCCCAGGAGGCGGCTGCGCTGCTCGACCGGTGGGGCGTCGGCGTCTCCCACGTGATCGGGCTCGGCGGCCGCGACCTGACCGCCGCCGTCGGCGGCCGGATGGCCCGCTCCGCGGTACGCGGGCTCGTCGAGGACGCCGACACGGACGTGATCCTGCTGGTCTCCAAGCCACCGGACGCCGACGTGGCCCGCGCGGTCGTCGAGGCGGCCGCCGGTAAGCCGCTGGTCGCCGCGCTGATCGGGGTGGCGGAGGACTTCGTGGCCCCGGACGGGGTCGTGGTGACGCGGACCCTGGAGGCCGGGGCGGTGGCCGCCGTCGCCGCGATGGGGAAGCAGGCGCCGGACCCGGCCGCGGGCCTCGCGGCCCTGGTGCGCGACGCCGCCGGATCCCTGGGGCCGGAACGCACGCTCGTCCGCGGCCTCTTCTCCGGCGGGACGCTCTGCTACGAGTCCCTGGTCGTGCTCGCGGACGTGCTCGGCCCGGTGCACTCCAACACCCCGCTCCGCTCCGGGCTGGGCCTGCCCGCCCCGGACGGCGCGCACACCTGCCTCGACCTGGGGGAGGAGGAGTACACGAATGGCCGACCGCACCCGATGATCGACGCAGAGGCCCGGATCGAGCTGCTCCGCGAGCAGGCCGCGGACCCGTCGGTCGCCGTGATCGTCCTCGACGTGGTGCTGGGGCACGGTGCCCACGCGGACCCCTCCTCCGAGCTGGCCCCGGTCTGCGCCGCGATCACCGAGGACGGCGGTCCGGCGGTGGTGGTCTACGTCCTCGGCACCGACGGGGATCCGCAGGGGTACGAGCGGCAGCGGCGCGGCTTCGCCGACGCGGGCTGCGTCGTCACCGAGACGGCGGCGCGGGCCTCGTTGGCCGCAGCGGCGATCGCGCTGCGGAAGCCCGAGCTGACCTCGGTGTCGCTGTGACTCCCGACGCCGCGCGGGTCGTTCTCGTCACGCACTCGACGAAGCCGCGCGGCGGGTTCGTGCACACCCTCGGCCTGGCCGAGGCGCTGCACCGGCAGGGACATCCGGTACACCTCGTCGCGCTCGGCGATCCGTCGGCGGCCCTGTTCCGGCCGACGGACGTGCCGCACACCGTCCTCCCGGGGCCGACGAAGACCGGCACCACGCTCGACGAGCGGGTCTTCGCCGCGATCGACACGCTCGAGGCCGGGCTGGCGGAGCTGCCCGGGCGGGTGGACGTGCTGCACGCCCAGGACTGCATCGCCGCCCGTGCCGCGGCCCGGGTCCGCGACGCGGGCCGCCCGGTGACGGTGGTGCGCACCGTCCACCACGTCGACGACTTCACGACCCGCGCACTGGTCGACTGTCAGCGCGCCGCCATCCGCGAACCGGACGTCGTGCTCGTGGTGAGCGAGCAGTGGCGCGGGATCCTGCGCGACGAGTACGGCCGTACCGCCGAGGTGGTCCCCAACGGCGTCGATCTCACCCGGTTCCCCGCCCCCGCCGAAGCGGCGCGGCTCGCGCTGCGGGAGCGGATCGGGGCCGGGCCGGACGCTGCACGCGGGCGGTTCGTGCTGCTCGCCGTCGGCGGGATCGAGCCGCGCAAGGGCACGCTGCACGCCTTCCGGGCGTTGGGCAGGCTCAAGGCCGAGGGGCTCGACCCGGTGCTCGCGATCGTCGGCGGGCACTCCTTTCAGGACTACACCGCCTACCGGGACGCGGCGCTGGCCGCGCTGCCGGGCCTGGGGCTGACCCTGGGCGAGGACGTCGTCCAGCTCGGCACGGTGAGCGACGCCGAGCTGGCCGGCTGGTACCACGCCGCGGACGCGCTGTCGTTCCCCTCCGTGAAGGAGGGCTGGGGCCTCGTCGTGCTGGAGGCGCTCGCCGTCGGTCTGCCCGTCGTGGCCTCGGACCTCCCCGTGTTCCGGGAGTACCTGACGGACGGGCGGAGCGCGCTGCTCCCGGCAGTGGCCGACGAGGTGGCCCTGGCGGCCGCGATGCGACGGATGGTCACCGACGAGCCGCTGCGGGCGCGGCTCGTGGCGGGCGGCCGCGAGATCCTGCCGCGCTACACATGGGAGGCCAGCGCCGCCCGGCACCAGGCGGTCTACGCGGGAGTGCGGCGAACGGCGCCGGCCCTCTGAATCCCCTGACGACGTTCTGAGCAACGGAGAAGGCCGCCGGTGGGAACCCACCGGCGGCCTTCTCGTCGAGGCGGATCAGTGTCCGTGGCCGTGCCCGTGCCCCGCGTGGTCGTCGTGGTCCTCGTGGTCGTACCCCGCGGGCCGCTCGGCCAGCGCGTGGGCGCGGGCGGCGACCTCCCCCTCCGCGACGGTGCCGTCCGCGGTCAGGACGTCCTCCAGGGCGGCGAGCCACTGCGTGTAATAGCTCCAGCACTCGCCCTCGGGATGGCCTGCCTCCCAGGCCGCGATGCGTCGGATCAGTGCTGCCTGGAACCGCTCCCAGGCGAACGCCCCGGCGTCGTGCAGGGAGACGGCCATGCCGAAGGCGCGGCCCTCCCACGGCTCCGCGAAGACCAGCTCGCCGTTGGACCGGGGCGGCGCGGCCGGGCCGTCGATCGCCAGCGGTGCGGTCGTCGTCATGCCGGCGCCTGCACCTTCGCCACCCCCACCAGCGCGTCCCGCGTGATCAGCGGGACCAGTTCCTCCTCGGTCAGGTCCTCCGTGCCCGCCGGGCGCTCGGGCAGCACGAGCCAGCGGACCTCGCTGCTCGAGTCCCGGACGACGATCTCGACGTCGTCCGCCAGGTCGAGACCCATCTCGGCGAGGACGGCGCGCGGCTCACGCACGACCCGGGCCCGGTAGGCCGGATCCTTGTACCACGACGGCGGCAGTCCCAGCACCGGCCACGGGTAGCACGAGCACAGCGTGCACACGGTGACGTTGTGGAGGGTGGGCGTGTTCTCGACGACCACGATGTGCTCGCCCTGGGGGCCGGCGAACCCGAGCTCCTTGATCGCGCTCGTGCCCTCGTCGAGCAGGCGCTTCCGGTACTCGGGATCGGTCCACGCCTTGGCGACGACCTTCGCGCCGTTGAGCGGGCCCACGTTCGTCTCGTAGTTGGCGATGAACTTGTCCATGACGGACGGGTCCACCAGCCCCCGCTCGGTGAGCAGCTGCTCGAGTGCCTCGGTGCGCAGCGAGGGCGACGGGCGCGGGGCGGTCTCGACGTCGGATCCGGAGGTGGTCACGGGGCGGGCTCCAGGTAGCTCTCGAACAGTTCGATGGTCAGGCCGAAGGTCTCGGCGTCCGCGCCCCACAGCTCGTGGGAGTCGAAGCGCACGGAGTAGACGTGTTGGGGGTTCTCGCCCAGGAAGTGGGCATGGGTGTCCGGCAGCAGGTGCGCCGGCTGGATGATCTCGACGACCCCGGAGTGCCCCCGCACGTAGCGGGGCAGCTTGGTGTGCCCGGCGGGCGAGACGTCCTTGGCGCGGACGACGTCCCCGACGGCGAAGGCCGGCGCCTCCTCGACGGTGCGCAGCGAGCCTGCGGCGGTCGGGGAGTAGTCCGGCTTGGCGGGCTCGGGGGTCTCGGGCTCGCTCACGTCCTCGCCCCGCAGGCGTCGCGCGCGGGCGTCCACGGCGCCCGGGGCCAGGATCGCGCTGTCGGTCAGCATCAGCTCGGCGGCGTTGAGCCAGCGGCCGTAGTAGCCGTCGTCGAGGTAGGCGGGCCGGTCGAGTCGTTCGAGCGCGTGCCGGAACGCGTCGAGGTTCCGGCCGGACACCCGCCCCATCGTGAGCAGGGTCAGGGCGAACGCGCGCCCCTCCCACGACTCGGCGAACACGGGCTCGTCCGGCGCCGGCCGGCTCACCGGACCCCAGCCGTCCTCGCCGCCCAGATCGGCGATCCCGTCCACGCCACCACCCCCATTTATGATAGGAGACGATCGTATCTGATAGTACTAAGAATGCGCGAGAGGCCGTCTGCTCCTGCAGACGCCGCGAGGCGCAGGCCGGTGAGCAGTGCGGCGCCCGAGCTGCTGCCGACGGCGGCCAGCCGGGACGCCGAACCCGGGTCCTGCCGGGTTCCGGCGAGGTCGCCGAGGACGTCGTGCGCCGGTCCGATGCACTGGCCCCGTGCGGCCCAGAGCAGGAACGCCGAGGCGATCGTATTGGTGGGCACCGAGCGGGCGAGCGCGAGGAGCTCCGCCTCGACGGCGGGGCCGCCGCCCGCTCGCGCGACGAGGATCAGGCCCGCCAACAGGTCGTCGCCCTCGGGGGTCAGGCCGGGGCCCCGGCCGCCGAGCACAGGCACGACCGCGGCGATCTCCCGCGGCGTGGAGACCTCGCCCAGCGCGGCCGGCGGTGGAAGCCGCCCGGTCCAGCCGGGTGCGGCCAGGCCCAGCGCCCAGGTCTCGCCCCGGAGCACCCGGCCGTCGCTGCGGACGGGGTGACCGCACCGGGCCGGTGGGAGGACGGTGCAGCGGAGGTGGAGCGGCCCGGGCGGGGCCGCACGCGACGTCACCGCGCACAGACCGGCCGGGAACTCCAGGTAGAGCGCCTTCCGGTGCACGCCCACGACCCGTCCGACGCCCGGGGTGGCCAACACCTGCCGGGCGCCGAGGCCGACGTCCACAGTGCGCACCGGCCCGGCTCCCCGGATCCCGGCGGCTCAGCGGGCCGACGGGCGGATCCGCCCGGCGAGGGCCACGAGGGCGTCGCTGAAGCACTCGATCGGTGCGGTCGCGACGCCGGCGCCCACCTGCCCGGTGCCCGCGTCGACGTGCAGGATCCCGGTGGTCACCTTCGGGGTGATGCCGAGCTCCACGACCTTCCGGACGTCGACCCCCAACGGCGTGCCCGCGAACCCCATGGGCGGCAGTGTGAACCGGCTGCTCGTCCCGGCGCAGACCGCGCGGAAACCCTCGGTCGCGGCGGCGGCGTCCGCCATCGTCCCGCCGAGGAAGGCGGCGACGGCCGCGGAACCACCCGCGGCCGGTCCGCCCATCCCGGTCAGCTCCAGCACCGCGCTGTCGCCGATGTCGCGCGCACTGGTCTCCGGTCCGAAACCGGAGTAGTAGAGCGCCTCGCCGATGGGCGGCGCCTCGGTGAGGTACCAGTCCGGCGCGCCGGCCAACTTGATCCCGAAAGTGGTGCCGTTGCGGGACATCGTGGTGACGATGCTCGAGCCCTCGACCTGCTCGGCATGCAGCTGCAGGGACTTCGCCGCGGCCATCGCGAGGTTGAGGAAGAAGAGGTGGTTGCCCGCCAGGTACTGCGCGAACGGGACCCGGGCGGCGTCGGGCAGGGCGGCGATGTGCGGCAGCCAGGTGCGGGTCAGCAGGTTCGTGGCGGCCTGCGTGCGCATGTGCAGGTCGTCGCCCATGGTGATGCCCTGCGCAGCGACGGCGAGGATGTCGAGGGGGCCGGCCGCCTCCAGGATCGACGCCACGGCCGGACCCGCGGTGTCCGCGAGGAAGCGCAGCCGGGTGATCGCGGCGTCGGTGTCGCGGCCGAACCAGGCCACCTCGCCCGGGCCCTGGTTGAGCGAGGAGTAGGCGCGGGTGCCGCCCTCGGCGTTCTCCACGACGATCACCGGCTGGGAAGGCCCCACCGCGCTGGCCATCGGTACCACGGTGTCGTGGTGGTTGGCCGCGTCCAGCCGAACCTCGCCGGAGCGTAGGAGCCGCTCGGCGGCCGCGACGTCCGCGGCCCATCCTTCGGCGACGACCGCCGCGCGCATCGAGCGCCGCAGCGGGTCGCACACCTCGGGGTAGGGCAGCGGCGGCCCGCAGTGCAGGATCGTGCGGTCCTCGTACCCGGGGACCGCCTCGCCTACGGTCGACACCCCGACGAGCCTGGGGACCCCCTCGTCGAGCCGCCGCACCACCTCGGCGTTGGCCTCGTCGATCCCGGCGGCGGCGTCGGCGTGGAGGACGGTCAGGGCGCGGATCGCGGCCGGGTCGCCGTTCGCGGGGATCCGCCAGTCGACCTGCTGCACGGGGCGGCCCTGCGTTCGCACGGCGTCGGCGAACATGGGGAGGCCGACGTTGACGACCTCCACCGTCTCCGGCAGGACCAGTCGGGGCATTCCGTCGACCTCCGTCGTATCGGATAATGAATTACGAAACACTATCCGATACGGCGGTCCGAGTCACGCCCGGCGCGGCGCACGAGTTGCGCGATGCCTGCTCCCGGCGCGGGGCCGGCGCCCCCGATGCCCGAGCCGATCGCCGCGTACCTGTTCGACGTGATCGTCGGGAACGCGTCGTCATGCCGAATGTTCGACGATGAACGGCTCCAGCAGGGCGTTCAGCTCTGCGGGCCGTTCCAACCACGAGAGGTGCCCGGCGTCGGCGATCGTCTCCAGCCGGGCGCCGGGGATCGCCGCGGCCACGTCACGGTTGTACCAGGGCAGCGTGATGAGGTCCTGGTCCCCGTGCACGACCAGGGTCGGGCAGGTCAGGGTGCCGAGCCGGTCGCGGGTCTCGTGGGCGAGGTCGGCGCGGAAGTGCGCGGCGGTCCCCTCGGGGTTCCGCGAGGTGTGCTCGGCCAGCAGCGCCTCCACCCGTGCCTGCAGGTCGGGTTCCCGATCGACGACGGCCGGGGCCGACATCCAGAACGCGAACTGGGCGAAGACGTCCAGTGGTCCCTTCTCCAGCGCGTAGAGACGGGACTCGAAGTGCCGCCGGATGTGGTGCTCCCGGGCGGTCGAGGACCAGGTGGCGACGAGGCCGAGAGCGCGGACCAGGTCGGGTCGGGCGAGCGCGAGTTCCTGCGCCACCGCGGACCCGAGGCTGAGCCCCACGACCACAGCCGGACCGACGTCCGCGGCGTCCATCCAGCCTGCGACGTCCGCGGCGAGATCGGCCACGGTCAGCGCGTCGAGCGGGCCGGTGCTGCCCGCGCCACGGAGGTCGACGGTCAGGCAGCGGTAGCGGCCGACGAAATGCCCGGTCTGCGGCGCCCAACTGGTCCCGTGCAGACCGGTCCCGGGGATCCACACGACGGCGGGGCCACTTCCGCTTTCCTCGTGGTGAACAGATACTGCGCCAACCGTCGTGCTGGGCACATGCGCCTCCGTCGTCTCGGGGAGGTGAAACGTAACCCGGTCGACGCACGCCGACGGCAGACTGCGTGAACGGTGGCGAAACGAGGGGAGCGGCGGGTGACCGAGAGGCCGGCGAACCCTGACTGGATCATTCAGCGCAAGATCACCCCACCCCCTCTCGACGGCACGGTGACGCGTAGGCCTCGGGTCGAGGCGTTGCTTGCCCGGCTCGTCGAGCAGCACCGCACCGTCTTCGTCTACGCCTCGGCCGGGGCCGGGAAGACCACCGCGGTGCTGCAGACCGCCGAGCGTCTCGACCGCCCCCTGGTGTGGCTGGACCTCGACACCACGGACGTCGCGACCGGTCGGCTCCTCGTCTACCTGGAAGCCGCTCTCGCCCGGCAGGTCCCCGCGGTGCGCGGCGTGGCCGGCGGCGCGCTGGCCGCGAACCTCGCCCATCCGGAGGTGGCGGGGCTGCTCGCCGAGGCGGTGGAGGGCAGCGACGTCCTCGTGGTCCTCGACGACGCCGAGCGGCTCGCGGAGTCCCCGGCGGCGCTGGCCGTGGTGGGCTCCTTCGCCCGGTACCTGCCCGCGTCCGCCCGGCTGGTGCTGCTCAGCAGGGTCGAGCTGTCGTTCGGCACCGGTTTCGGGTTCGGCCCGTGGGCGGCCGCGGTCGGGGAGGAGGACCTGGCACTGACCGTCCAGGAGGCCACCGACGCGCTCGCCCGCACCGGGCGTTCGGACGTCGATCCGGTCGAGGCGCTCATCGAGACCGGCGGATGGCTCACGGGCGTCCTCTTCGAGGCCTGGCGCTCGACGGACCACGTGATCGGGCTCGGTGGCGAGGCCGATCCGCTGCACGGCTACCTCGCCACGCAGATCCTCGACCAGCTCGGCGAGGCGGACCGGGACTTCCTCGTCACGACCGCCGTGCTGCAGGAGGTGACCGCGCCGGCGGCGGAGGCACTGGGACTCTCCGCGGCCTCGTCCCGCATGCACTCGTTGCGGGGAATGCGGTTGCCGGTGAGCTGGGACGGCGGCGGCACCCGGATGCGCTGCCATCCCCGGTTCCGCGAGTTCCTGCTGCGCAGGCTCTCCCGCCGGGGCGACGCGGAGGTACGCCGGCTCCGGCAGGTGCACGCGAGGCTGCAGCTCGCCGCCGGGCACGACGAGGAGGCCGTCGAGGAGTTCCTCGCCGCCGAGTGCCTCGACGAGGCGATGGGGGTCGTGCAGCCCGTGCTCGAGCGCATCATCGAGCGGACGGACTTCGCGATGGCCGAGCGCTGGCTCGCCCGCCTGGCGCCGGTCCGCCGCGAACACCACGTGGAGCTGGCGGGGGCGGAGCTGATGCTGGCGGTGGTCCGCGAGGACTTCGCCGCCGGCGTGCGGCTCGCGGACCGGCTGCACGACGCGGGCCACCGCGACGAGCTGGCCAAGACCTCGGGCCGGGCCGCGGGCCTGATGGCCTGGTGCTACCTGCACGCCGGCCGTCCGGCGGACATGCAGGCCGTGGTGGACTCCGGCCTGCCGGGACCGGACCTCGACGCCGCTCGCTACGCGATGCTGCTGGTGGACACCGAGCGGAGCGCCGCCGACGACGTGGACCCCGCGCTCGGCACCCTCACCGGGGGACCGATGGACGCCCTCGTCATGCGCGCGCACTTCGACCTCGGCCGGCTCGGCGAGATGACCACGCGACCGTCCTCGCCCTGGGCCGTCCGGGCCGCCGAGTCGTGGATGGTCAGCGGGCTGCTCGCGACCGGGCGCACCGCCGAGGCGTTCGAGCTGTACCACCGGCTGGTCGACGGCGACGGGGCCGACCACAGCGTCTGGCTGCAGGCGCTCGTCGGGCCCCGGTTGATGAGCGAGATCGGCGAGCCCGACGCGGCGTGGCGCCTGCTGCGCGAGGGGCGGGCGCAGATCGCCGCGACGGGCTCGGCGCTGTTCGACGTCTACAGCAGGCTCATCGAGGCGGAGTTCGAGGTGCGCCTCCGCAAGGACACGACGGCCGCACGCCGCGCGCTCCGCTCCGTCGCCGCGCATCCGCTGGGCCGGGCCTACGCGCTGGTGGCGGAGAACCTCGCGATGCTCGACGGCCTGGTCCACCTCGCCGAGGGCGACCCCGCCGGCGCGGTGGAACGACTGCGGCGGGCGGTCTCCGGTATGCGGCACGGAGGCCGGCTGCTCCACCTGCCTTCGGCGGCGGTCTACCTGTCGGAGGCCGAGTGGCGCACCGGCGAGGAGGACGCCGCCGACGCCGCCGCGGACCTCGCGCTGGAGGCGGCGCGGGGCCAGGGCTCGCCCCACTTCCTGCTCCAGGCGCTCGCCGAGTTCCCCGACGTGCTGGCGCGGCGCCTCGACCTGGAGGTCACCGCCGACTCACCCTGGCACGAGCTCGGCCGCTCGCTGATCAGCAGGGTCGGCGGGCTGGGCGACGTGATCGGTGCCGCGGTGCACGTCACCGAGTTCGGGCGCACCGCCGTCACCCTCAACGGCCGGGAGACGAAGCCGCGGCTCGCCAAGAGCGTCGAGCTGCTGGCGTTCCTCGCCAACCGGCCCGAGCGGGACCACGTCACGCGGCCCCGTCTGCTCGACGCCCTCTTCGAGGGCCGCCGGGACGACTCCGCGTCGTCGTACCTGCGGCAGGCGATCCTGCACCTGCGCAAGGCGGCGCCGGACGTGCTCGAGACCGAGCCCGGGCCCGGGCTGGTGCGGCTCGCGCCGAAGGTGCGCGTCACCAGCGAGTCGAAGAGGGTGGTCGCGCTGCTCGGGCAGGCGACGTCGCTGCGGGGCGAGGACCGGCTGCGCCTGCTCCTTGACGCGCTGGAGATCGCCGACCGCGGCGAGTACCTGCCCGGGATCCGCTCGGCCTGGGCCGACGAGCGCCGCCTGCAGCTCGTGGAGATCCTGAAGGACGTCCGGTACGAGGCGGCCGAGGCCGCGTTCGCGACCGGGGCGCTGAGGCGCGCGGAGGAACTCCTGTCCGCGGTGCTGCGAGCCGATCCGGCCCGGGAGGCGGCCTGGCGGCTGCAGATGCGCCTCGCTCACGCCCGGGGCGACTCCGATCGGGTGCTCGCCGCCTACCGGTCCTGTGAACGGGCGCTGCGCGAGTTCGGCGCCGAGCCGTCGGCCACGACGTGTGGGCTGCTCAGGGACCTGCGACGGTGACGCGGCCGCGTTTCGGCAAGCGCGGACACGTTTCCGCAACCGGCCCGAAACAGCTTTTCCCTGCTCATCCCGGCGCGGATTTCGCTTCCCGTTTCGGAAGCGTTCACGCCCTCTCTTCCGCCATTCGGCCTCGCAGGCCACCGTTCTCGGCACCACCTGCGGCCATCCGGGCCGCGGGCCGCACCGAGGAGCACCGCGTATGCCGTCCAACTGGTTGCTGATCGAAGGCGGCACCGTCGTCGACGGCGCGGGCAACCCGCCCGTGATGGGCGCGTCGGTGCTCGTCCGCGACGGACTGATCCACGCCGTCGGCAACCACGTCACCCGTGATCTGGTGCCGCGGGGGGAGACGCTGCGCGAGCTCGACGCAACCGGACGCACCGTGATGCCCGGACTGATCGACGCCCACTGCCACATGACCTACGGGGAGTCGCGCTCAGAGGAGGAGATCGACCTCTACACGAGCCCCGAGGCCCGCACCCTCAAGGCGGCGTTCCACGCCCAGAAGGTGCTGCGCTCCGGCGTCACCGGCATCTCCCAGCCGGGCGGCAGCTACTACATCGGCGTCGCCCTGCGCGACGCGATCGCTGACGGCATCGTCCAGGGCCCGCGGATGACCTCCGCCGGGCGCTACCTCTCCACGAGCAACGGCCTCACCGACTGGTACCCCGACTCCGTCGGTGTTCCCGAGGGCTCCATCGGCATCGTCCACAACCGGCTCGACGACATGATCGACGAGGTCCGCCACCAGGTGAAGAACGGGGTGGACCTGATCAAGCTGGCGGACAGCCCCTACGGCGACTTCCAGGCGTTCACCACCCACGAGATGACCGTGCTGGCCGATCTGGCGCACCAGCTCGGTAAGAAGATCACCATCCACGCCCGCGGCTCCGCGGAGGTCGACGCCGCGGTCACGGCCGGGGTGGACTGGATCATGCACGGCAACATCATGAGCGACGAGACGGTCGCCCACCTCGCGGAGTCGGGGATCCCGCTGGTCCCCACCCTGCTGCTGCTCGCCAACGCCGGCGACTGGGGGCACCTCGTGGGCTCGCCCGTCCCTCTCCGGGACGGGATGAAACGGATGCTCGAGAGGTCCGCGGACACGCTGCACCGCGCGCACGCCGCCGGTGTGCCGATGGTCCTCGGTACCGACAGCGGGTTCTCGCTCACTCCCTATGGCGTGTGGCACGCCCGCGAGCTCGACCTGCTCATGACCTACGCCGGGCTCACCTCGCTGGAGGCCATCCAGGCCGGGACCGCCAACGGGGCCCGCATGCTCGGGCTCGACGGGAGGATCGGAACCGTCGCGCCCGGGATGATCGCCGATCTGATCGTCGTGAACGGCGACCCCGTCGCGGACATCACCGTCCTGCAGCGCCGCGACGCCATCGAGACGGTCGTCTCCGGCGGCGCCGTCGTCGAGTTCGACGAGGAGGCGATCGCCCGCTCGTGGCCGCACGAGCGGGGCATCGGCTACTCGGTCACCGACCTCACCTACGACGTCGTGCACGGCGCCGACCCGCGGGACCTGCCGCCGGGCGACCCGTTCGACTTCGAGCCGGAGCAGGCCCAGGACCTCGTCTCCGACATGCGCCGGCGGGAACGTTCCGCGGGCACCTTCTGATCCGCCGCGTTCCGCCGGAGCGCGTCCGTACCCCGCTCGTCCCCCCTGTCGTAAGACGCACGAGAGAGGCACGCCCAATGTCCACCAGTGACGACCTGTCCGAGGACGATCTCGACGACATCGAGCTCGTCGACGAGAAGCCCTTGTCCTGGTTCGACGTCTCGGCCATCGGCACCGGCGAGATGCTCTTCACGGCCGGCTGGGCCTGGATCGTCTTCATCGCGGCGTCCTACGGGATCCTGTGGTCGATCCTCGGGTTCGTCGGCGGGGCCATCGTCATCCACACCGCGTGGTGGCTCTACCGCGAGATGATCACCGCGGTGCCCGAACCCGGCTCGCTGCAGTCCTACGCCCGCGAAGCAGGGGTGTTCCCGCTCGGCACCAGCTACCTGATCCTCTACGCACCGGTGTACGGCGCGTTCATGTGGCTCGAGCTGCTCATCGCCGACGAGCTGCTGGCGCTGTTGTTCCCGGCCGTGCCGGCCGCGGTCTGGCCCTACGTCGTGCTCGTGCCGGTCATCGCGCTGAACCTGCTAGGCCACCAGATCACCGGCAAGGTGCAGTCGGTCCTGGTCGTGATCACCCTCGCCGCGGACATCGTGCTGGCCGTCGCCGTGATCGCGCTCATCGCGAACACGGAGGCGTGGGACCTGAACTGGCCGTCGCCCACGCCGGTCACCTTCATGACGTTCTTCACCGTCACCGGCCTCTGGCTGGGGATCATGGCCGGGATCATGGAGGTCCAGCAGGTCCTCGTGGACGAGTGGAAGGACTTCGGGCGCTCCCGAGACGTCGGGCTGATGTCGGCGGCCTGGCAGCTCTGGATCCGGCAGATCCCGCTGGCCCTCGGCGTGCTGGGCAGCCTGCCGGTCGCCGCGCTGCTCGTGATGCCGGTCCCCACCATCGGCGTCGTCGAGGCGAAGTTCGGTCAGAACCCGCTCTTCTACCTGGCGCTGTTCGCCATGCTCATCGCCACCTACACCACGCTGTCCGTCTACTTCATGGGCATGGGCAAGATCCTCGCCCTGTACAGCCAGCAGGGCGCGCTGCCCCGCGCCGTCGGCCGCTACTCGCGCCGCTCGGTGCCGTGGGTCGCGATCGTCATCCTGGGCCTGTTCGCCCTGATCGGCGCGTACTGGTCGGACTTCGCCTTCGTCTCGCACGTCCTGTCGACCTGGTCGACCACCCTCTACTTCGTCGTCGCGCTCCTCTACCTGCTGATGAAGCGGCGCAAGGACCTCGACCGGCCGATCGTGTCGAGGTTCGGCACCCCGCTGGCGGTGTTCCTGCTGGTCTTCACCGCGGTCATCGGCGTCGCGATCGCGATGACGGACTGGACGGCCGCGCTCACCTGGGTCGCTCTCGTCGTGATCGTCGTCGTCTACGACATGTTCGTCGTCCCGCGGACCAAGCGGGGCGCCTTCTACCGCGAGCAGATCCTTCGCCGGCGCACCTCGGCGGCTCGTCTCTAGAACCGGACACCTTCCTCGGTACGACCTCGAAAGGACCGCCCATGGGCAAGCCCAGGCACGCGGAGATCGCCGGCGCCGGACTCGGCGGGTTGGCAGCGGCGATCGCGCTCGCACAGCACGGATGGAGCGTTCGCGTCCATGAGCGTTCGGACAGCCTGCGCATGTTCGGCGCCGGTATCTGGTTGTGGGAGAACGGCCTCCGCTCGCTCGACGCGCTGGGTGTCGAGCAGGCGGCGACCAAGCGGGCCAAGCGGATCGAGACCCTGGTCGCACGGGATCCGGAGGGGCGGCCACTGATGCACCGCTCCTTCGGATCCGGGGACCGGCTGATGCTCCCGCCGCGCGCGGACCTCTACGACGCGCTCATCGCCCGCGTGGAGGAGCTCGAGGTCGACATCGAGCTGAGCTCCACCGCCGTCGGGGCGACGAAGCACGGCGAGCTCGAGCTCGAGGACGGCACCGTCCGGAAGGCCGATCTGGTCGTCGCGGCCGACGGCGTCTTCTCCCGGCTGAGGGAGACCCTCCTGCTGACCCGCCGGGTCGACTACCTCGACGAGGGATACACCCGGCTGCTGATCCCGCGGCGGGACGGCGACCCGGCCACCGAGATCACGGAGTACTGGAGCGGGTCCCGGCGGCTCCTCTACGACCCCTGCACCGACGACGTCAACTACGTCTGCCTGTGCTGCCCGGTCGACGACGAGGCGGGCCGCCGGGTGCCGGTCGACAAGGAGACATGGCTCGAGTCGTTCCCGACCCTCGGCGGCATCGTCGAGCGGATCGAGGACACCGGGCGCTGGGACCGCGCCATGCGGGTCACCACCCGGGCGTGGTCGAGCGGCGTGGCCGCGGTCGTCGGTGACGCCGCACACGGGCAGCCGCCGAACCTCGGGCAGGGTGCCAACCTGACGTTCCAGAACACCCTCGCGCTCGCCGAGTATCTGGAGCGCGAGTCCGACGTGGCCACTGCCCTGACCAGATGGGAGCGCAAGGAGCGGCCGCTCACCGACCACATCCAGCGCTGGACCGACCTCTACGGCCGGGCCGCCAGCGCCTGGCCCGACCGTTTCGCCCACCGGCGCAGCCAGGTCCTGGAGGCGGTCACCCGGATCCCGTGGGTCGACCGGCAGCTGAACAGAGCGGCGCGGCACCGGCCCGTCGGCGCCCGCTGAGCAGGAGGTTTCGATGACCGACCCCGCAAATACGCAGTACCTTCCGCGCCCAGAGGCGATCACGCCGGACTACATGCGCGACGTGCTCGACGAGTACTACGCGAAGAAGTGGAACGGGAACAAGGACACCGTCGCCGCCGTCGCGCAGTGGCGGAACTGGCCGCTCGTCGTCCGGATGCCCGACCTCAAACAGGACTTCACCGTGCTGATCGACGACGGGGTGGTGCAGAAGGTCTCCATCGGCCTGCCCGAGCGGCCGCGGATCCTCACGGTGATGCTCGCGGACACGATGCAGCGCATCTACTACGACGAGACCACGTCGGCCATCGAGTCGATCTCGGGCCGGATCAAGATCCGCGGCAACGAGGTGGAACGACGCAGGCTCCTCGCCGCGATCTCGTTCCTGACCTGGTGATCATGTCCTCGCCCTTCCAGGAGGCACGACAGTGACCGAAGCACCACCCCGTTCCACGACCGGCACCGCGCCGAGACGCCTCGTCGGGACGTCGGTGCCGCGCAAGGAGGACCTTGCGCTGCTCACCGGCACCGCGCGGTTCATCGACGACATCGCGCTCCCCGGGATGGTCCACGCGAAGGTCCTGCGAAGCAGCCTCGCGCACGCCCGGGTCCGCTCCGTCGACACCGAGCCGGCGCGCGAACTGCCCGGCGTGCTCGACGTGCTGGCGGGCGCGGAGCTCGTCGGCAAGGTCAAGCCCTGGGGCGACCTCATGCAGGACCTCCTGGTCGGCGACCACTTCCCGTTCGCCACCGACAAGGTGCTCTACGAGGGCCAGGAGCTCGCGGCGGTCGTCGCCGAGACCGCATACCAGGCCCTGGACGGGTGCGAGGCCGTCGCCGTCGACCTGGAGCCGCTCCCGGCCGTGGTCGATCCGGAGGTCGCGCTGCGCCCGGACTCCCCGCTCGTCCAGGAGGGGATCGTCTACGAGTTCGGGGACGGCAACATCTTCGACCGCTACAAGGTCCGCATCGGCGACTTCGAGGCCGCCGAGCGGGAGGCGGCCGTCGTCGTCCGGCAGCGCTTCGCCACGAACAAGCAGGCCGGCGCCGCGCTCGACCCGCACGGCTGTGTGGCCAGCTACGACTCCTTCACCGGCGTCCTGACGCTCTACTCGTCCACCCAGTCGATCTACATGGTGCGCGACGTGCTCGCGGACGTGCTGCAGATCCCGCGCACCAAGGTCCGGGTGATCGTCCCGGAGGTCGGTGCGGGCTTCGGCTCGAAGGCGCAGATCTTCGGGCACGAGGTCATCGCCTCGCTGTTCTCGATGCGCCTCGGCCGGCCGGTGAAGCTGGTGCTCGGCCGCGGGGAGATCTTCCGCGTCGGCACCACCCGCAACGCCCAGGTCCGCTACGCCGAGCTCGCCATGACCGCCGACGGCGACATCACCGGGTACCGGGACTACGTCGTGCACAACACCGGCGCGATGTCGGTGTGGGGCAACCAGGTGGTGCACATCGGCACCAACGTCGGCATGTTGCCGTACCCGATCCCGAACATCCACGTCGACTCCGACATCGTGCACACGACCACCGCGCCCGGCGGCCCGTTGCGCGGCTTCGGGATCCCGCAGGTCATCTGGGCCAAGGAGCAGCTCGTCGACATGGCCGCGCGGGAGCTCGGGCTCGACCCGCTCGCCGTCCGAGCCCGCAACGTCGTCGATCCGGAGGAGTTCCCGTTCCGGACCCCGATGGGGCACATCATCGACTCGACGTCGATCAAGCAGTGCCTGCTGGCCAGCGCGGACGCGATCGGCTGGACTGCCAAGCGGGCCGCGCCGGTGCCGTACGAGGGTCTCGGGCTGGCCGTGTCCATGAAGTACACGAGCTGCCGGCACCCCTCGCTGGACACCGACCTGTCCGCCGTGCGGCTGCGGCTGGAGACCGACGGCACGGTCACGATCTACTCCAGCGACGTCTCGCACGGGCAGAGCCACGCAACGATGCTGTCCCAGATCGTCGCCGACGGGCTCGGCGTCGGCATCGAGAAGATCAGCCTGGCGCCGCCGGACAGCATGACCGCCCCGTTCGGGCTCGGCACCTACGCCAGCCGCGGCGCCGCGGTCCTCGGCACCGCCTGCCGGCTCGCGACCGAACGCCTGCGGGACAAGGTCCTCGCGATCGCCGCACACGTGCTGGAGGTCGGCCCCGAGGACCTCGACGCCGGGAACGACCGCGTGTACGTCAAGGGACTGCCGGACAGCGGCATCCACCTCGAGATCATCGCCGCGACCGCGGCCTACCGCACCCATCAGCTCCCGCCGGGCTTCGAGCCGACCCTCGAGACGGTCGCGACGTACGACACCCCGACCGAGCGGGAGGCGTCGAACGGCTCGGGCAACCTCAGCGTGACCTACTCCGGAGCCGCGCACGCCGCGCACGTCCGGGTCGACCCGGACACCGGACAGATCACCGTCGTGGACTACGCGATGGTCCACGACACGGGCACCGTGATCAACCCGCTGATCGTCGAGGGACAGCACCAGGGCGGGTTCCTGATGGGGCTCGGGATGGCGCTGAGCGAGGACTACGTCTATGACGAGGACGGCCACCAGCTCAACGCCTCGTTCAAGGACTACCTCGCGGTGACGGCACCGGACGTCCCAGAGCTGACGAAGATCTACGAGATCCCCGCGCCGTCGACGACCATCCCGGGCGGACAGAAGGGCGCCGGGGAGTCCGGGACCGGACCCGTTCCGGCCGCGATCGGCAACGCCGTGTTCAACGCGACCGGCGTCCGGTTCACCATCCTGCCGATCACGCCGCAGCGCATGCTGATCGCCCTGCGTGAGAAGGAGCGGCGAGGCGTCGCCACGATCCGCTACCCGGACGACATGCCGGACTTCACGGGGCCCCGCACGCCCGAGGAGTGGCCGAGGCCCACCGCCGCCGACGGCGGGGACTTCGACTTCGACTTCGACTGGGACGCAGAGGAGGACACGGACTAGATGAAGCCTTTCACCTGGCTCGCGCCGGACACCACGGCGGGCGCCGTCGCGATGCTCCGCGAGCACGCCCCGGACGCGCGGGCGATCGCCGGCGGGCAGAGCCTGCTGCTGGCGCTCAAGGACCGCAGCGCGCGGCCGACCCACCTGGTGTCACTGTCCGGGATCGACGAGCTCACCGGCGTCCGGACCGCCGACGACGGCTCCCTGGTCGTCGGTGCGGCCACCACGTACGCGGTGCTGGCCCGGGCATCGCTGGCGGGCTGGCACGGGGTACTGGCCGAGGTCGCCGGTGATCTCGCGGACCGCCCCGTGCGGAACCGGGGCACGATCGGTGGGGCCCTCTGCACCGCGGACCCGCGGTACGACATGCCGGCGTTCGCGATCGGGGTGGGCGCGGGGCTGCGGGTCAGCGGCGCGTCCGGGGACCGGGCCGTGGCCGCCGAGGACTTCGCCGAGGGCGCGGGGGTGACAGCGCTCGGCCCGGACGAGATCCTCACCGCCGTCGTCCTGCCCCCGCTCGCAGCCTGGGACACGGTGGCGTTCGAGAAGTTCCGCCACCGCGTGTTCGACGCCGCGATCGTCTCGGTCACCTGCGCGCTGCGGCAGGGGCCGGACGGCACGGTGGCCGAGACCCGGCTGGCCGTCGGCGGCGCGACACCCGTCCCCGTCACCGCCCCGGTCGCGGCTGCCCTGCTGGCCGAGGGCGCGTCCGCCGCCGAGGTCGGGACGCGGGCTGCCGACGAGGTGCTGCCGGGCGGCACCACCGGCGGCGAAGCGGTCCGGTACCGACACGAGCTGATCCGCTCGCTCGTCCGCCGCGCGGTCGACCGGGCCCTGTCCGACGTGAGGACTGTCTGATGCAGAAGGTCACGCTGACCGTCAACGGCCGCGAGGTCACCGCCGAGATCGACGAGCGGACCCTGCTGCTGGAGTTCGTGCGGGACACCGCCGGCCTCACCGGCACCCACAACGGCTGCATGGAGGCGCGTTGCGGGTGCTGTGCGATCGAGGTCGACGGGGATGTCGTCAAGTCCTGCAACGTCCTCGCCGTGCAGGTGAACGGCGCCGAGGTCACCACGATCGAGGGGCTGTCGCCGCAGAAGCTGGGGCCCGTGCAGCAGGTGACGACGCAGACCCTCGCCGGCGTGTACGAGCCGCTCGACGCGATCCGCAGCAGCGTCGAGGACCTCCACCCGTTGCAGGCGGCCTTCCACCGGTGCCACGCGCTGCAGTGCGGCTTCTGCACGCCCGGGATGGTCATGGTGCTCAAGGACTACCTGGAGGAGAACCCGGCGCCGTGCCGGGACGACGTCCGGAAGGCGATCGCGGGCAACCTCTGCCGGTGCACCGGTTACCAGCACATCGTCGACGCCGCGATGGAGGCCGCCGAGGTGATGCGGGGTGCCGGGGCGACCACGACCGATGACTGATCCGGGGCCGGGCGGTGCCGATCCCGTGGCGGAACTCGTGTCGGCGCTGGCGGCGACCGGCTACGTCGCCGACCGGCCGCTCGGGATGGTGCTCCACCTGGCGGGCGCCCTGGAGCTCCCGGTGCTGCTGGAGGGCGAGCCAGGGGTGGGCAAGACGTCCGTGGCCGAAGCCCTCGCGGAGGCCACGGGCGCCCGGCTCGTCCGGCTCCAGTGCTACGAGGGCCTGGCAGCGCACCACGCCCTCTACGAGTGGGACTACGCGCGCCAGCTGCTCGCGATCCGGGTGGCCGAGGCGCGTGGCACGGTGGGGGAGGAGCTGCAGCGGACGATCTTCTCCGAGGAGTTCCTGCTGCGCCGGCCGCTGCTGGAGGCGATCAGTCCCACCGACGACGACCGGCCGGTCGTGCTCCTCGTCGACGAGCTCGACCGTGCCGACGAGGAGTTCGAGGCCCTGCTGCTCGAGCTGCTGGCCCAGTTCCAGGTCACCGTGCCCGAGCTGGGGACGATCACCGCGACGCGCAGGCCTCGGATCGTCCTGACCGCGAACCGCACCCGCCCGCTGTCCGACGCGCTCCGCCGTCGATGCCTCTACCACTGGCTGCCCTATCCCGACCTGCAGCGGGAGATCGAGATCGTCGAGGCGCGGCTGCCCGGCTCGGCGGAGGACCTCGTCCGCCGGGCGTGCGAGCTGGTCGGGCGCCTGCGGGCGGGGGAGTACCGCAAGGCACCCGGCATCTCCGAGACCGTCGACTGGATCCGCGCGCTGACCCTCGTCGGCGGCGTGCTGGACGACGGGCTGGTCGACGAGACGCTGGGCTGCCTGCTCAAGGACGGCGACGACCTCGAACGCTTCCGGGGGTCCGACGGGCGGCGGGTGCTCCGCGAGGCGGGCGTCGCATGAGCGCCGGTGATCTCCGGCGCCCCGTCGACCGCGGTGGCGTCCGCACCGCACACCTCGCGCGGGCCCGGGAGGCCCGGGCGCGGCGCACCGGTCGTCCCGCCCAGGACGTCGCGGTCTTCGCCGGCCTGCTCCGCGACTGCGGGGCGACCGTTCCCGGCGGTGCGGTCGCCCGCGCCGTGCGGGCCCTCGGCGTCGTGCCGCTCGACCGGGCCGCGGACGTCCGGGACGCCCTGGGCTGCACCCTCGCCTCGGACCGGCCCGGTCGCCGCCTGTTCGACCTGGTCTTCCCGGTGTTCTGGAACGCGGCCGAGGTCCAGCCGCCGGTCACCGCTGCCGACGCGTCACCGGCGCCCGCCGCCGACGGCACCACTGCGGACGCGAGCCGGGACGGATCCGGCCTCGACGAGGCAGCGCCGCGCGCCCGGGACCGCCCCACCCCGCGCGCGTCGTACGGACGGCACCACGGCGGCCCGGTGCCGGTCGACGAGATCGACGGCCGGCAGGTCGACGCCCTCGCCCGGCGGTTCGCGGCGGCCCTGGCCCGCGCGCCCGGCCGGCGCCGCCGCACCGCGGCCGCCGGCGACCTCGTCGACCTGCGGTCGAGCCTGCGGCACAACCTCCGGACGGGCGCCGAGCTGCTCGTCCTGCTGCGGTCGGCGCCGACGCCGCGACGGGCCCGGCTGGTCGTGCTGTGCGACGTCAGCTCGTCGATGGCGCACGTGACGCCGCTGTTCCTGACCTTCGCCCACGCTCTGGCCCGGCACGCGAAGGTGGTGGAGATCGGCGTCTTCAACGTCGAGCTGACACTCGTGGGCGACGTGTTCCGCGGCCTGCCCCGGAGCGCCGCGCTGCGCTGGCTCCGGGCCCAGGACAGCGCGCTGGCCGGCGGCACCCGGATCGGCCACTGCCTGCGCCGGTTCCTCGACGCCGTGGAGCCGCGGCTGACCCGGGACACCGTCGCCCTCGTGCTCAGTGACGGGTGGGACGTCGACGAGCCCGAGCTCCTCGTCGCCCAGATGCGCAGGCTCCGGCGCGCGGTCTCCCGGGTCGTCTGGTGCGACCCGCACGCCGCGGCGACCGGATACGCGCCCGAGGTCCGCGGCCTCCGCGCGGCGCTGCCCCTGGTCGACGACCACCTCGACCTCTCCGGACCGCCTGCGCTGCGGGCCCTGATCGACCATCTCGAACGCACCCCGACCCCTCGGAGGATCCCCGCATGACCAGCTCCGCCAGCTCCGCCCGACCCCTCCGCGAGGAGCTCAGCCTCCCCGGGATGCCGCCCGCGCTGTCCCACTACACCGACGCCGTCCGCTTCGGGGACCTGCTCTTCGTCTCCGGGATGGTCGCCCTGGACGAGAACGGCGAGATCGTCGGCCCCGGTGACGTCGCGGCCCAGGCCCGCCGGGTCCACGAGCTCCTGGGCGCAGTCTTCGCCCAGGCCGGGGCGTCGTTCGCCGACGTGTTGAAGGTGACCGTCTTCCTGCTCGACGCCGCGGACCGGCACGCCGTGAACGAGGTGCGCAAGGAGTTCTTCGGTCCGGCGCGCCCCGCGAGCACGCTGATCCAGGTGGGGGCGCTCGTCGTGCCCGGACTCCTGGTGGAGATCGAAGCGGTGGTCGGGATACCGGCAGGCGAACCGCGTCACGATCTCGGGTAGTGATCGCGACACCCGCGATCGTCCGAGAAGTCCCTTTCGTCACGGAGGAAACACCTTGCGTATCGCCAATGCCGCCGGCCGGCTCGTCCTGCTGGCCCCCGACGGGAAGGCCGTCGACGTGGAGGCGGCCAGCGGCGGCCGGTTCGGTCCCGACCCGCAGGCGGTCTACGCCCGCTGGGCGGAGTTCGGCGAGTGGGCCGCGACGGCGCCGCTCGACAGTGCCGTCCCGGTCGCCGACGAGGAGTTCGACGCGGTGGTGCCGCGGCCGCCCCAGGTGTTCGCGATCGGCCTGAACTACCGCGACCACGCCGACGAGTCCGGCTTCGACCTGCCCACCGAGCCGCTCGTCTTCACCAAGTACGCGTCCAGCTTCACCGGTCCTCGCGGGGACATCACGCTCTCGCCGGGCGACGTGGACTGGGAGGTCGAGCTGGTCGCCGTCGTCGGCGTCGGCGGCCACGACATCGCCGAGGCCGACGCGTGGGACCACATCGCGGGGCTGAGCCTGGGCCAGGACATCTCCGACCGGGTCACCCAGTTCGCCGCCCCGCCCGCGCAGTTCGGGCTGGGCAAGTCCTACCCCGGGTTCTCCCCCGTCGGGCCGAGCCTGGTGACGCTCGACGAGCTTCGCGCCGCCGGCCTGGACCCCTTCGACCTGGAGCTCGGCTGCCTGGTCAACGGGGAGAGCGTGCAGAAGGGCCGGACCCGGGACATGATCTTCCCGATCCCGACGCTGATCGCGAAGCTCTCGGCGATCGTCACGCTCCTGCCCGGCGACGCCATCTTCACCGGCACCCCGGACGGGGTCGGGATGGGGAGGACGCCGCCCCGGTTCCTGCAGGCCGGCGACGAGCTCGTCACCTGGTGCACCGGGATCGGCGAGATGCGCCACCGCTTCGTGGCGCCCTGACCGGGGGGCCGTGGGGCGATGCTTCCGAGGCCGGGCGCAGTCGCGCTGCACAACCTCGACGGGGAGATCATCGCCGTGCTCGAGGGGCCGGCGGAGATCGTGGAACCTCAGGCGGGCAGGGGGTCCCGCCGCGAGCGCTTCGGAGCCCAGCCGAATGCGCGGCGCGCCCTGTCGATCGCGATCGCCATCCCGCCCGCGTCCGGGCGGGACAGCGCGCAGCGGCGGAGCAGGATCTCCGTACGCCTGGCTGAGCAGGTCGGCGAGAGGGAGGCCAGCAGGTGTCCGGCCGCGCGGCGTGGACGATCTCGTGCCGGGCCCGCCGTCGTGGCCAGGACCACCAGCTCCGCCAGGTCGTCAGCTCGCGTTGTCCGGGGGTGTGGTCAGGCGAGGACCGCGTCGACGGTCTTCTTGAGCGCGCTCGGCTGCGAGGGCCGGCGCGGCGCGTCCTTGCGCATCTCCAGCATCCGGGCGCCGATCTCCTGGAGCTCCTTGCGTCCGAGGGCTTCCCGTACCTGCGGGAACCACTCGTCCTCCTCCTCCTCGATGTGATGGCTGACGTTCTCGATCAGCACCGTGGTCTTGGCGTCGAAGCGCTCGTCGTCGGGCTTCATCGCGGCGAGCTCGACACACAGGACGTCGGCGACGTGGTGCTCCTCGTAGGACTCGAGCACGTCGTCCTCCAACTCCGGGACCCTCTTCCTGACCTCCGGGTACATGCACTCGTTCTCGAGGTAGGTGTGCACCGTGAGGGATTCGATGATCGCCTCGACGAGGCGGCCCTTCGTCTTCAGCGCGTTCTCGCCGGCATTCTCGAAGTCGCGGAAGAGCTTGCGGATCTGCTTGTGATCATCCTTGAGCAGCACGATCGCGTCGGTGGACATTGGTCTCCCTCGAGGTGGCCTGTGGTCACCGGGAGCATGCCCATCCCAGGGGATAGCTAATCGCATGAGCATCCGAACGGGTGTCGGATCACGCCCTCCCTCGGCAGGATGACAGTCAGCGGTGTCCTTCCACGGCGATGGCCAACGCCGGGCAGACCGTCGCGGCGTGCTGGACGTCGGCGGCGAGCTCGGCCGCCGGGCTCTCCTCCAGGAGCACCGCGATTCCGTCCTCCTCCCGCTGGTGGAACACGTCCGGAGCAGCGACGACGCACTGGCCTGAGCCGACGCACCTGTCCTGGTCGAGGGTGACCTTCATGAGTTCCTCCGTGATCGGGTGTGCTGGTCGGTGTGCTGCGGTCACCAGGTGACCGGGAGTTCGTGCACGCCGTAGACGGATCCGTCGTGCTTGAACGGGATCTCCTCCAGCGGGGCGGCGAGCGCCAGGGTGGGGATCCGCCGGTAGAGCGTGCCGTAGACGACCTGGAGTTCCATCCGCGCCAGGGACTGGCCCAGGCACTGGTGAACGCCGAAGCCGAAGGCGATGTGGTGGCGGGCGTCGCGTCCGATGTCGAGCGTGTCCGGGTGGGGGAACGCCTCGGGGTCACGGTTGCCGATGTCGTTCGGGAACACGATGCCGTCGCCGGCCCGGATGACCTGGCCGTCGAGCTCGATGTCCTCCAGCGCCACACGGCGTCGCCCGTTGTGCGTGATGTGCAGGTAGCGCAGCAGCTCCTCGACGGCGCCGGAGACGAGTGCGCGGTCGTCGGCCGCGCGGAGCCGGGTGAGCTGGTCGGGATGTTCGAGCAGGGCAAGCGTGCCGAGCGCGATCATGTTGGCGGTGGTCTCGTGGCCCGCGATCAACAGCAGCACGCCCATCTGCGCGGCGTCCATCCTGGACAGCTCGCCGGACCCGACGCGTGCGGCCAACCGGGAGAGCAGGTCGTCTCCGGGCTCGGTCATCTTGGTGCCGACGAGCTGGTCGAGGTAGCCGACCAGCCTGCCGAGGGCGGCCTGGCGGTCCTCGGGGCGGGCGTCGCGCTTGATGATGATCTTGCTGTTGGCCTGGAAGAAGTCGTGGTCGGTGTAGGGCACGCCGAGCAGGGCGCAGATGACCAGGGAGGGCACGGGCAGCGCGAAGGCCTCGACGAGGTCGACCGGTCTCGGTCCGGCCAGCATGTCGTCGATCAGGTCGTCGACGATCTTCTGGACGGTCGGGCGCATCGCCTCGACGCGCCTGATCGCGAAGGGCGCGGTGACCATCCGGCGCAGGCGGGCGTGCTCGGGGTCGTCCATCAGGATGAAGCTGATCGCCGAACCCCCCTTGGGGATCGGGGCGGGGCTGGGGTAGCCGGGACGGGCGACGTCGGCGCTGACCCGGGGGTCGGCCAGCAGCGCCCGCTGGTCGGCGTAGCGGGTCACCAGCCAGGGCGTGCTGCCGTCCCAGATGCGCACCTTGGCGAGCGGGCCCTGCTCCTGGTGGGCGTAGAGCTCCGGGGGCGGGTCGAACGGGCACTTCCCGTTCCTGGACATCGGGTAGGACGAGACGTCGGCGGGGTCGTGTCCGGTCCGGTCCACGGTGGTGGTCAAGGGGTAATCCTTCGTCGTCGGGATCGGGTCGGGCGGGTCAGGCCGGTTCCTCCGCGGTGCGGGACCCCTCGACCGGGGACACGGGGGCCAGCCACATGCCCACGAGGGCGTCGATCAGTCCCGAGGCGGCCTCCTGCCAGGTCGCGCGGGGAGTCGGCGCATCCCTGGCGAGGGCGCGCTCGCGTTCGGCGCACATGTGCACGATGAGGTGGCGGCCGATGTCACCGCGTTCGAGGTGGACGTCCAGCGGCAGGGAGGGCAGGCAGCGGTTGAGCCCGTCGAGGGTCTGCTGCAGGGACGGCGACGCGAGGGACTCCGACACCATGATCTCCCGCAGGCCCGGGTCCGTCATCACCTGCGCGCCGAACCGGGCGAACCAGGTCGGTGTGCCCAGTGCCGCAAGGTGATCAGTGGTCGGGCGGACGAGACAGGCGACCCAGTCGCGGACCTCGGCGGAGCCGCCGACCTCCGCCAGCATCGCCTCGCGGCCCCGCTCGACCTCCGCGGTGTGCCTGCGCACCAAGGCACGCACGAGGTCCGCCTTGGAGCCGAAGTGGTAACCGACGACCGCGGTGTTGCCCTGGCCTGCCGCCTCGCCGATCTGTCGGTTCGACACGGCGAACATGCCGTGCTCGGCGAAGAGCCGCTCGGCCGTGTCGAGGATGAGCTCCTGTGTCGCCTGCTTCCGCGTGAGCCGCACGGAGCTTCCGCCCCGGCCCCCCGGGACGTCGGGCGCGTTCGACGACGCGAACGCCGGATCGGATCCCTCCGGTCGCCTCATGGTCCTCCTGCGTCGAGCCGTCCCTGCGGCGGACAGTAAACCGGCCCACCCCCACTTGAGTCAATCGATTGATTTAACTGTGCGCTTCCGACGGAGATCAACGTTCAGGAGGATGTCGTGAGCCGAGTCGACGGGGATGGCCCCTGCAGTACCCGATCCCCGGTGCGAAGGCGCTCGAGGCACCCGCGGAGGCGGGCGGGGATCACGGCGGTGCGGTCACCGTACGGGGAACCGCTCCTCGATCGGGACGAAGTCGAAGTCGTACCCGAAGTAGCGCGGCCCGACGATCTCGAGCCCGGCGGGGGTCCGCCACCGCGGATCGCACGGTGCGGCGGCCACCGTGACCCGGAAGCCGTAGCGGAGGTCCTCGGTGGTGATGGGCTGGCCGGTCTCGGAGTCCAGGACCATGATCAGGTCCGGGACCGAGG
>NZ_JAODNI010000243.1 GCF_025465255.1 Pseudonocardia sp. | reverse complement strand
CGGGCTGCGCCGGTTCGGGCTGCGCCGGTTCGGGCTGCGCCGGTTCGGGCTGCGCCGGGCCGGACTGCTCCGGCAGAGGCAGAGGCGGATGCGGGCCGGCCCGGCCCTCCGGCCGGAGGTCTCGCGGGCGGCGCGGCTCCGCGGCCCGGGAACGCGCCTCCCGGAACCGGTCCTCGCGGGCCCGCAGGTCCTCCGGAGGCGCGGCACCCGCGCGCCGGTGTCCGCCCGTCCCGGCGGGTGGGCCGGGCTCCACCCGCTCCCCCGGCCCGCCCTCCCGGGGCCCCGGCACCGTCGGTGCCACCGCGCCGTCGCCGTCTCGGCGCTCGATCACCGCGGCCGCCGTCTCGGCGAGCTCACGACCGGTGTTCCCGGCCTGGCTGCGCAGGTAGCGCCCGGCTTCCTCGACGTCCGTGCGGTACCGCTCGGCCAGCATCCCCGTGGCCTGCTCCACGGGGGTGGAGCGCTCCCGCTCCGCCGTCGACCGGGCGACCGCGGCCCTGCACCGGCTCAGCTCCCGGACGTCCGCGAGGCGCGCGGACAGCGCCTCGACCAGCGGGGACAGCTCGTCCGCCAGGTGCGAGTCCATCCGCACCCCCGGGTGCCCGAGCAGCTGCAGGCCGCCGACCGCGTGCCCGTCGAGCGCCAGCGGCACGGCCACCGAGACGACGAGGCCGGTGTCCGCGGCGGCGGCCGCGAGCTCGGGTGGGCCGATCCGGGTGAGGTCCGGCGTGACCATCGCGCGGCCGGACCGCGCCGCGCCGAGGGCCGGGCCGGAACCGGCGCGGTGCTGCAGCAACCCCAGCCGGGCGGACGCCTCGTCCGACCCGAAGACGGCGCCGCTCACCGGGTCCGGCGGCTCCGCCAGCACGATCACCGCACCCGAGACACCCAAGGCCGCCGGCAGGCCCGCGCACACGCCCGAGAGCATCGCACCGAGATCGAGCTCGGCGGCGGGCGTGCGTCCCACCTGCAGCGCCAGCCCGAGAACGCCGGTCATGCCCGAGCCGCCCGAAACATCAGGGATCACCGTCACCCCTTGCCACCGTGCCGTCCCCCGACGCCGCGGACAGTCAATCACCGGGGTCCGACGGTTCCACTCGGACGATCGAAGGATGGCCCGAACGGCGCAGGACGTCAGGCCTGGGCGCCGGCGCGGCGAACGGGGTCCACGGGAGGGGTGGGCTCGGTCGCCGGTGCCGCGGACACGAGGTGTTCGCACGTCCGGATCAGCACCGCGGCCGCGTCCCGGAAGTCCTTCGTCGCCAGCGGCTGCGATGCCCGCAGCCGCCACCGCGAGAGCTGCGCGGCCGCCGCCAGCCGCACGTCGTCACCACCCGCGCCGTCCGGCAGGCCGAGCCGTGCGGCCGGCAGGTCACCGGCCATGCCCAGCAGCTTCTCCGCCGCAGCCCGGTCCTCGTCCGACAGCGCGGGGCGCCCGGCCCGCAGCGCGTCGACGAGGTCCGCCTCCGCGAGCTCGTGGGCCCCGGACCGGATCCGGTCGAGCTGGTAGCGCAGGTTCCGGGCGCTGGGCGCTGCAGCCGGCAGCTCCGCCGCGATCTCCTCCAGCTCGTGCAGTGCGGCCCGGACCCGCAGCACGTCCGCCCGCCCTCCGACCTCGACGGCGAGCAGCTCGCGGAGCCGGGGCACCCCGCTGCGGCGCACGAGCTCCGCACGGAGCGCCTCGGTCGAGGACCCCGCGCGGGCGTGCTCGACCGCGAGCTGCAGGCCGGTGGCGCCGAGCCGGTCGGCGAGCGACCGGCCCGCCGGCGCTTCGTTTCGCAGCTCGGCCAGGTCGGCGTCGTCCAGGCCCGCGCCGCCGAGGGCCAGCAGACCCGACACGGGGACGACGGTGTGGCAGGCCCGGCGGACGCCCGGGTCGGCGAGGAGGCGCTCGACCTCCCGCCACGGGTCCGTGCCCGCCTCGTCGGCGCGCGGGAGCACACCCACGGCGGGTGCGGCCCCGGTGTCCACGGGGGTTCCGTCGAGCAGCAGGACGACGGCGTCCGCGTCCACGGTCCCCTCGGCCACGACCGCGCCCGCGATCGGTTCCACCGCCCGGGTCAACGCCCTGACCAGCGTCGACAGCCCGACGCCGGGCGGCCCGTCGACGCCGATCCGCACCGGCTCGTCGAGCCGGTCGGCGACGGCGGCGAGCCGGGCGGCCGGGACCGCGGCGGTCACGGCCCCGCGCGCCTCGGCGACGACCGCGCGGACCCGCCCGTGCAGCGTCCGGACGTCCGGCTCGTCGACCGCCGCGCGCTCGGGCGAGGGTTCGGGCACCACGGCCGGTATCGCCTCGGTCACCCCGTCCAGGTCCGGCCGGTGGTGATCGGGCACGCGGTGATCGGGTACGCGGTGATCGGGTACGCGGTGATCGGGCACGGCGGGGACATCGAGCGGCTCGGTGGCCCCGACCGGGGTGAAGGCCTCGGCGGCGATCGCGGCCCCCAGCTCCGCCGCGGGCACCGGGACCGAGCCCTCGACGACGGTGCCCTGGCCCGGCGCCGAGCGGATGTCCACCAGCCCGCCCACCGCGAGGATGCGCGCGGCCAGGTTGCGCAGCCCCCGCCCGGCGGACGCGGCCCGCGGGCCCACGTGGGTGAGCGCGGGCAGTTCGAAGCCCGGGCCCTCGTCCCGGACGGTGAACTGCAGCCGGCCGCCGGTCTCGTCGAACCGCACGACGATCCCGGCGCCCGGGGCGTGCTTGTGGGCGTTGTTCACCGACTCCAGGCAGCAGAAGTAGACGGCGGACTCCAGCTCGATCGGGAACCGCCGGTCGGGATCGAGCCCGGACTCGATCCGCACGGTCGTGTGCGGGCCGGTCAGCTCCGCCTCCAGCGCGGCCACCAGCCCGCGCTCGGCCAGCGCCATCGAGCGCACCCCGCTCGCTGTCTCGGCGAGGACCGCCTCGGCGGTGTCGAGCTGCCCCACCAACACCCCCAGCCGCTCGGCCGCCTGCGGCAGCCGCCCGTTCTCGACCTCGTGCTCGACCATGCCGAGCACCAGCCGCAGCGAGACGAGCTGGTGCTGGGCGCCGTCGTGCAGGTCCCGCTCGATGCGGCGGCGTTCCTGGTCCATCTCCGAGACCGCCTGCCGGCGGGACCCGGCGATGCCCGCGGCGTGCGCGAGCGCGGCCCGCAGCTGGCGTTCCAGCTCGATGCCGAGCCGGCTCGCGTCGACGACCGCCCCGAGGCTGTCCGCGATGTCCTCCAGCAGGTGCCGGCGTTCGGCGTGCAGCCCGGCGACGGCGGCGCGGTCCACCGCGAGCGTCCCGATCCGGCGCTCGCCGCTGCGCACGGGGACCGCGACGAGATCGCCCTGCTCGCCCGCCGGCACCCCTGCCGCGGACCACGCGTAGGTCCGGTCGCGGAGCCCCGGGCGTACGACGGTGAGCCGGCACGTCGTCGCCCCCAGCGCCTCCCCGACCGCCTCGGCCACCCGGGCGAGGTCCGGCGCGTCCGAGGTCGTGCGGGACAGCGCCGCGACGTCCGCGAGGGCCCGGTACGGGGTCGGCCGGCGGCCGAAGAGCAGCCGGTCCGTGAGCCCCTCGACGGTCGTGTAGACCGGGAGGAACGCCAGCGCCGCGAGCACCGCGGCGGGCAGCAGCGAGCCGAGGGTGCCGAGTCCGGCCTCCGTGGCCACGGCCTGGACGCAGACGACGCCGCCGCCGACCAGCGCGATCGCGAGGGCCGCGGCGAGCCCGCGGCTGAAGACCCGCTCCGCGGTCCAGAGCCGGTCCGCGCGGACGGCCACGAGCACCGCGACGGCGATCGCCGCGGCCGCCAGCCGGGAGGACCAGAAGAGCAGGGCCAGGGGCTCGCTGCCGCCGCCGTGGGCCGTCGGGTCGTACAGGGTCAGGCCCGGGACGCCGAGCGCCCAGAGCAGCAGCGTGCTGATGCCCAGCACCACGACGCCGGCGGACGCCGCGACCAGCAGGCTGAACACCAGCCGCGCCTGGGTGCGCAGCTCCGCCGTCCGCCCGGCCTTGATCCGCCGGGGCAGCACGACCAGGCCGGTGACCGGGACGAGGAACCCGAAGAACAGCACGCAGCTCGCGGTGTGCCACAGCAGGGCCGTCCCGAACCCGACGACGACCAGGACTCCGACCCCGACGACGGCCAGCCCGAAGCGGCTCGACCGGGCGCCCGGCCGGGCGTCCCACCAGGCCGAGGCGGTGGGCGTCGGGAAGACCAGCAGCGCCAGGATGTAGGCGGCCGAGGCGATGCCGTGCAGCACGATCTGGTGGAGGCCGCCGACGCCGAACCCGGTGGCCGCCTGCACCGCCGTCGCCGCGGCGTGGGCCTGCAGGTTGAACGCGCCCGCCGAGCCGACCATCGCCACGGCGAGCAGCCGGATCGACCACGCGCGGCCGCCCAGGAGCAGCAGGATCACCGCGATGACCAGGTTCGCGAGGCTCAGCGCGTAGTCGAGGACGGCCTGGTCCAGCGGCTCGCTGGCCGGGGCCGCGGCCGCGACGGCCGCGGACCACCGGCTGCCCGCGGCCCCCGCGGACTCGGTGGCCTCGAGGGCGCCCGGCCAGTACTGGACGACCGCGACGTACGCGCCGACGGCGAGCCAGCCGACCGCCACGACGGTGCAGACGGCCAGGACCGCGAGGAACGCGCCGCGCGCCGCCCGTCCCGAGCCGCTCACGCCCGTCCCTCCCGGATGACGTCGACGAGGGGTTCGAGCCGTTCCGGCAGGCTCGCGACCAGTACGAGCGCACCGGACGGCTCGGTGACGAGCTCCACGTCCCCGCCGAGGGCCGCGAGCCGTTCGAGGTCCCCGCTCAGGGCGGCCCGCAGGTCGCCGGCGGTGACTGACGGGGCCGGGTCCACGACCCGCACCGCGAACCGGCCGTCCGCGTGCGACAGCTCGACCGTGAGCGCGGGGCCGGGATGCTCCGCGAGCCGTTGCATCGCCGACGCGGCCACGTAGTAGATGCCGGACTCGACCTCCCACGCCAGCCGCGTCTCGGACCCGCCGCGCAGGTCGACCTCCCGGTCCAGGTCCGCCGCGATCTCGTCGAGCGCGCTCGCCGGGCCCTGGTCCCGCAGCATCGCCGGGTAGACGCCGCGCGCGATCACCCGGAACCGGTCCAGCAGCTCCTCCAGGCCGGTCCGCGCGCGCAGGAGCGCGGCTCCTGCGCGGCGCGGGTCCGGGGTGTCGGACACCAGGTCCTCGCGGGCCCCGTCGAGGGCGATCCGCAGGGTCGAGAGCCGGTCGGTCGTCGCGTGGGAGAGCTCGCCGACGAGCCGGCGGCGCTCGACGTCCCGCGCGGACGTCAGGCGCTCCTGGGAGCGCACCAGCTCGCCGGCCAGCTCGTCGGCCCGACGCACCCGTTCCCGGAGCTCGGTGTTCATGGCGACCCCACGCAGCAGCAGACCCGCGCCTCCGGCGACGTCCCGCATGAGCTGCTGGTCCGCAGGGGTGATGGCGGCGCCGGGCTTGCCGATCGCGAGGGCCGCGCGCAGGACCGTGCCGTCGACGATCGGGACGACGTGGTCGGTGTCCGGGCGGTCCAGCAGGACGGCGAGGTTGTCGGCGCTGTCCATCTCCTCCCCCGCGGGCGGTGGCGGATGGACGGCCGCGGCGACCAGCCGGTCCGACACGGCGAGCCACAGGACGGCGCGCTGCGCCGCGGTCCCCTCCGCGAGCACCTCGGCCAGGCCGGGGAGGGCGGAGTCCGGGCTGCCGCTGCGGATCCGGGCGGCGGTCTCGGCGAGCGCGGAGTACGGCGTGGTGCCCCGGTGCTGGGTCAGCCGCTCGACGAGCCGGTCCACCCGGCGCAGGACGGGCTTGACCACCATGGCGCAGACGGTCGCGGCGACGAACGGCAGCAGCACCCCGACCTGGCCGAGACCCACGCCCAGGATCCATCCGGGCACGCCGACGACCACGACGAACACCGCCAGCACCACGACGCCGACGCCCGTCGCGCGCAGCGCGGTCGCGATCACCCGGTTCATCAGCCACCACCGGCCCCACCCGGGCGCATGCCCGGTCCCACGCGGACGCTAGAGCGTCCGGCGTCCTGGACCAAGGACCTGCGCTCAGCTCCCGTCGCGCTGCGAGCGCAGGTAGGTGAGCACCGCGAGGACCCGGCGGTGGTGCTCGGAGGTGTCGGTGTGCAGGTTGAGCTTGGCGAAGATGTTCGCGATGTTCTTCTCGATTGCCTTGGGCGTGACGACCAGCTGGCTCGCGATCCCGTTGTTGGAGCGGCCCTCGGCCATCAGCCGCAGCACGTCCACCTCGCGCTCGCTCAGCGCCGCGATCTCGTCCTTCTTCTGCCCGCGCGGGCGCTCCACCAGCCGTTTCGCCAGGACCGGCTCGATGACGATCTCGCCGTCGGCGATCCGGCCCAGGGTGTCGCTGAGGACCTCGACGCTGCCGACACGCTCCTTGAGCCGGTAGCCGATCGAGTCCGTGCCGATCTCCAGGATGCGCATCAGGTAGTGCGACTCGGCGTAGTGCGAGAGGAACAGCAGGCCCATCTCCGGGTACTTGCCGCGCAGCCGCTCGGCGGTGATCAGCCCGCCGTCAGGCTCGGGCGGCATCCGGATGTCCAGGATCGCGACGTCCGCCGGCGTCGTCGCGAGCAGCGAGATCAGCTCGTCGCCCCCGGCGGCGACCGCGACCACCTCGTGGCCGGCCGCCTGCAACAGCATCAGCAGGCCCTCGCGGAACAGGGCGCCGTCCTCGGCCAGGGCTACTCGCATGGGATCCTCACAACGATCGTGCCGACGCCGTGCGGCTCGGCAGCACGGACATCCGGGCCGGTCACGGACCCGCCCAGCGGGAAGGCACGGTCCCGGATGAGCTCGCCGAGGCCGACGCCCGCGCCGGACACGACGACGACGAGATGATCGGACTCGCGGGTCACCCTCACCTCGTCCGGCAGCGCCCCGGCGTCAACGCCGAGGGCGTCCGCCAGCGCGAAGTAGACCGCCCCCTCCGCGGCGGCACCGAATCGCTCCGGGCCTGCGGTGACCCGGACGGGCGCGTCGAGGCGCTCCACGAGGTTGCGCAGGGCGGGCCCGAGGCCGGCCTGGTCGAGCAGCGGCGGATAGATCTTCGCCGCGACGTCCCGCAGCTCCTGCAGGGCCGTCGCCAGCTCGTCCTGCAGGGTCCCGACGGCGTCGCGCAGCTCGGGTTCGCCCGGGGGCACCCGGTGCTGGAACAGCCCGAGCTGCAGGGCCAGCGCGGAGATCCGGAGGGCGGCGCCGTCGTGCAGCTGCCGTTCGAGGCGGAGCCGCGCATGCCACTGCTGCAGCTCCCGGTGACGACGGGCCGCGTGGACGTCCCGGGCCGCCGGGGCCGCGTTGGAGTTCGTCGGGAAGGGCCGGTCGGCCGGGCCGGGGTGGGCCACGGGCTCGTCCAGCGCTGGGCACGGGGCGCCCTCACGGTCCGCCCGGGCCGCGGGCTCGAGCCTCATCGGGACAGGGTGACTGTTCCGCGCTTGCTCCGGAAGGGGGCACTCCCCCGGCGCAAGTAGGGTTTTCCCCCCTCACGGTAATGACAAGCACACCCGTCCCGAGTATCACAGCACCAGATCGTGTACTCATCACGGTCGCACGCCTGTCAGCGAAGCCCCGGTGGCTCCGCCTGGAGGGAAGGCGAACTCGTGTCGTACAGCCTGGGGGTCGACCTCGGTACCACCTTCGTCGCGGCGGCGGTCGCCCAGTCGTCGAGGGTCGAGATGTTCACCCTCGGCGACCGTAGCGTCGTCGCGCCCGCGGTGGTGTACCTCCGTGAGGACGGTTCCCTCGTCACGGGGGACGCGGCGAGCCGCCGGGCGGTGAGCAACCCGGACCGGGTGGGCCGGGAGTTCAAACGCCGGCTGGGGGATCCGACGCCGGTGATGCTGGGCGGGGTCCCGTACGCGGTGACGTCACTCCTGGCGAGCCTGCTCTCCGACGTCGTCGGCAAGGTCGAGGCCACGCAGGGCGCCGCCCCGGACTCGATCGTGCTGACCCACCCCGCGAACTGGGGCCCGTACCGCCGGGAGCTGTTCGAGGAGGTGCCGCAGCTGGCCGGGCTCGCCGTACCGCGGATGGTGACCGAGCCGGAGGCGGCCGCGGCCCACTACGCGGCCTCGCGCAGCCTCTCCGACGGCGAGATCGTCGCCGTCTACGACCTCGGCGGCGGCACCTTCGACGCGACGGTCCTGCGCAAGGCGGCCGACGGAATCGAGATCCTCGGGACGCCGGAGGGCATCGAACGCCTCGGCGGGGTGGACTTCGACGAGGCCGTCCTGGCCCACGTCAACTACACCGCGGGCGGCGCGCTGTCCGAGCTGGACATGGGGGACGCGCAGACCGCGGTCGCGCTGGCCAGGCTTCGCCAGGACTGCATCCTGGCGAAGGAGGCCCTCTCGATCGACACCGAGACGACGATCCCGGTATTCCTCCCCAGCCGGCACTTCGACGTCCGGCTGACCCGCGACGACTTCGAGGACATGGTCCGCGCCCCCGTCGAGTCGACGATCGGGGCGCTCACCCGGACGCTGCGCTCGGCCGAGGTGCGGGCGTCGGACCTGAGCGCGGTGCTGCTGGTCGGCGGGTCGTCGCGGATCCCGCTGGTCGCCCGGATGATCGCCGAGGAACTGGGGGCGCCGACCGTCGTCGACGCGCACCCGAAGTACGCGGTCGCCCTGGGCGCCGCACGGCTGGCCGCGGGCCTGACCGAGGCGTACCCCCCGGCCGCCGTGTCCGCCGCCGCAGGGCCCCAGGAGCAGCAGGCGCACGCCGCCGCCGCGGCCACCGCCCCGCCCACGGGCGCCGGATCCCAGAACGGGGTGGCACCGGCCGGGCTGTACCAGCCCGCCGCGATGCAGGCCGGGAGCGACGCCTTCGCCACCACGACCCTGCCGCCGCGTGTGCCGGACACCCGGCACGCGGCCGGCCCGCCGCCCACCTACCAGGGACCGCCGCCGCAGGGTCCGTCGTCCGCGCAGGGTCCGTCGTCCGCGCAGAGCGGGCCCTCGACCGGGCCCCTGCCAGCCTGGCAGGACGGCCTCTACCGCACCGGTCCGCCGAACGGCGGCCCGCCGAACGAGGGCCCCCCGACCGGCACCGCCGGCGGTCCGCTGCCGGCCGCCGACGGCTCCCGCCCCCGGCGGAAGGGCCCGCTCCTCGCCGCCCTGATCGGGGTGCTGGTGCTGGTCCTGGGCGGTGTGGGCTGGTTCGCCTACGACCGGCTCAGCGGCTCGGACGCCGGCGTCGTCGTGGCGTCGCCGAACGGGGTGGACCCGAACGCGGGCCTCCCCGCCCAGGAGCCCGTCCCCACGAGGCCCTCGATCCCGACGGCCGTCCCGATCCCGACCATCGGCCAGACGATCCCGGCCGGGCAGACCCCCGGCTTCGTCGCCATCTCCCCCAACGGCCGGCTCGCCTACGTCGCCAACCGGGCCGCCGGCGTCGTCACCGTGATCGACACCGCCGTCGACAAGGTCACCGCGACCATCCCGGTCACCGCCGGGCCGCCGCAGTACCTGGCGTTCGCGCCGGACGGCAAACGCGTCTACGTCAGCATCTTCAACGACCAGAAGACGATCAACCTGGTCGGCGTGCTGGACACGACGTCGAACTCGATCGTCTCGACGATCCCGGTCGGCACCCGGCCGTTCGCCCTGGCCGTCACCCCGGACGGGAGCCGGCTCTACGTGCCCAACCACGACTCCGGCACCGTCAGCGTGATCGACACGGCGACCAGCAAGGTCACCACCGACATCAAGGTGGCGCCCAACCCGCACTGGGCCGCGATCTCCAACGACGGCACCCGGGTCTACACCGCGAACCACGAGGCCGGCCTGGTCTCGATCATCGACACGTCGAACAACAGCGTCGTCGGCGAGGTCAAGGTTCAGGTCAGCCCGCACAGCCTGGCCGTCGCCCCCAGCAAGCCGCTGGTGGCGAACGTGAACTACGACAGCGACTCGCTCACCGTCATCGACACGACCACGGAGAAGGTGATCGCCACCGTGCCGGTCGGCAGCAAGCCGCAGGACGTCGCGTGGTCGGCCGACGGCCGGTTCGTCTACGTCACCGCCGTCGAGGGCGACACCGTCACGGTGATCAACACCGACACCTGGACGGCCACGGCGACGGTCCCCACCGGGGACGCGCCGACGAGCATCGCCGTCCTGCCGGACGGCAGCCGGGCGTTCGTGACGAACCTGAACAGCGGCACGCTCAGCGTCCTCGACCTGGCCGGCTGACCCGTGCGGGGGGCGGACCCTACCGGCGAAGGCGGGTCCGCCCCGTCAGCCGTAGGGAGTACCTGATGGTCCGCCGGCCCGCGTGGGAGCAGTCTTCAACCGTTCACGGATCACCCGGACAGCAGGTCACGGGGGCCGGACGGAAGGAGATCGTGATGTCCGCGACGACGCTCACCCGCACCGACGGGCTCGCCACCACCGGTCTCGGCCTCGGTGGCATGCAGGACCTCACCGCCCGGGACCGCGCCGTCCTGCGCGCGGTCGACGCCGGCCGCTGCCGGCTGTCCGGCCCGTCGGTGCTCGTGGTCGACGGCCTGTTCCTCGCGGACCCGTTCGCGGCGCCCCGGCTGGCCGGAGCCGGCCTGATCGAGGCCGACGACCCGCGCTCGGGGGCCGTGCACCTCACGGCGTCCGGTCGCGCGGTGCTGACGTCCTGAGCTCGCCGGGGCTCTCGGTCGTGACGGGGCTCTCGGCCGTGACAGGGCTCCCGCTGATCTCGTCGAAGCGGCGCCGTTGCTGCCTCCCGAGCTCCCGCATCCCGAGGCCGAACAGCAGCGCCACCACGGCCACCGTCCCGACGCTCCACACGATCGACGCGGTCCCCGGCGGATCCCCCAGCGCGCCCGCGGAGGTGCGCGCGGCATCCCCGCCGTGGTGGTGACGGCCGGAACCCGCGGCCGGGGCCGCCGGAGCGCCGTAGGGCAGCACCAGGGCGTCGTGCGCGGGTGGAGGGGCCCCCGTGACCCGCAGATCGGACCAGACGACCGTCGTCCCCGACCGGGCCGTCTGGACCGCACCGAACCGAACCGGACCCGCGCCCTGAGGCATCCGGCCGACGACCAGGGTCAGGTCAACCGGCTCCGCGCCGACGGGCCCGCCGCGCCACTCGACCGTCCCGACCGCGGCCCGACCGGGAACGGCCGCCGTGGTCACCTCCCAGCCGGGGGACGCCGGTACCCGCACGTCCACGAGCGGACGTGCCGTCGGCAGCGCCACCCGCAGCCCGACGACCGGGTCCGCCGGATCGTCGTTGCTCACCCGGAAGACGACGGTGACGTCCTGTGCGCCAGCGTCCGTGCGCTCCGGCAGCAACTGGACGTCCGCAGCCGCCGGACCCGCTCCGAGCAGCACCAGGGGCACCAGCAGGGCGAGCACCACGGCCGACCGGGTGCCCCGCACGACTCGCCGCATGCCGCCTCCCGTCCGCCCGCACCAGTCTCGCGCCGCGCGCGGCGGTCCGGAAGGCTCCCGTCGATTCCCGCCGGCGCACATCCGGCCCGATGATCTGTCCGATTCCCGACGGAGCCCGATACCATCGCGCCCGTCCGTCCGGCCCCTGAGGAGGTTCGGTGCGCTACGGCCTCGGGGTGGATCTGGGAACGTCGTCGGTGGCGGCCGCGGTCGCGCACGCCGGCGGTTGCGAGACCGTCATGCTCGGCGACCGGTCCGTCGGCGCCCCCGTGGTTGTGCATGCCGACTCGGACGGGACCCTGACCACCGGGGACGCCGCCGAGCGCCGCGCCACCACGGCACCGGACCGGACCGTGCGCCTGCTCCGGCGCCGGCTCGGCGAGCCGACGCCGATCACGCTGGGCGGAAGTCCCCATCGCGTCACCGAGCTGCTCGCCGCGGTCCTGCGGGACGTCGTGGCGAAGGTCGAGTCCGTCCAGGGCGGGGCACCCGACCACGTCGTCCTGTCCCGGCCGGCCCACTGGGGACCGACGCGCGTCGCGCTGCTCACCGAGGTGGCCCGCCTGGCCGGCCTGCCCCGCGCCACGACGACCACCGAGCCCGAGGCCGCGGCGATCCGGTACGGCGAGATCCGGGCCCTTCGACTCGGGGAGCTCGTGGCCGTCTACGACCTCGGCGGCGGCACGTTCGACGCCGCCGTCCTGCGGCGCGGTCCCCGGGGCATGGAGCTGGCCGGGCCGCCGGAGGGCATCGAGCGGCTCGGCGGCACGGACTTCGACGACGCGATCCTCACCCACCTGGACTACCGCACAGGCGGCGCCCTGAGCCGGCTGGACCAGAACGATCCCCGCGCCGCGGCGGCGCTGGCCCGGCTGCGGGCGGAGTGCGTGCTGGCCAAGGAGTCCCTGTCCGTCGACGCCGAGGCGGAGCTCCCGGTGTACCTGCCGGACCGGCACGAGGACCTCGTGCTGACGCGCGCGGATCTCGAGGCGATGATGCGTGCCCCGATCGAGTCCACGGTCGGCGCGCTGATGCGGGCGCTGCGGTTCGCGGAGGTGCCCCCCGCGGAGCTGCGGGCGGTGGTGCTGGTGGGCGGGGGGACGCGCATCCCGATGGTGGCCCGGATGGTGTCCGAGGGCCTGGGCGGGGTGGCCGCGATCGACCCGCAGACGGAACAATCCGTGGCGCTCGGGGCGGCGTCGGTGGCGCTGGGGCTCGCGGCCGCGGCGCAGAACGGCCGGCCGTCGCCGGGACCGGGCGCGCGGAGCCCGGGGCCGTACGGGCCGGCTCCGCAGCAGGGCCCGGCGTCGTACGGGCCGGCTCCGCAGCAGGGCCCGGCGCCGTACGGGCCGGCTCCGCAGCAGGGCCCGGCGCCGTACGGACCGGCCGCGCAGCAGGGCCGGTACGGCCCGGTCGCGCAGCCGCCCTCGCAGGCTCCCTCGGTCCAGGGCGGCCCGCCGACCTACGGCACCGCCCCACAGCCGCACGGGCCCTACGGGCCGGCCGCGCAACCGCCGTACGGCACGGCTGCCCCGCAGTCCGAGCCCTACCCGGGACAGGCCGGCCGGTACGGCCCGCCGGCCCACCACGGACCGGCGCCCCGGCCCCCGAATCCCCGGCACCCGGGTGCGGGTGCCGGGTCCGCCACCGATCCGGAGCCACAGGCCTCGGGGTCCGGGGAGGACGGCGACTGGCATGTCACGTCGATCGGCCGCACCCTCGCCGCCTGCGTCGCGCTGCTCGCCGTCGCCGTGGCCGTCGCGGTCATCGTCTTCGTGCTGCTCAACCGGATCGGCTGATGGACGTTCCGCGCTCGTCCGCCGTGGCAGCCGCGGTGGCCGACGGAACGCCGATCCTGGTCCTCTCCGCCCACCTCGACGACGCGATCCTCTCCTGCGGCGGCCTCCTCACGGCCGTGGCCGAGCGATGCCCGCTGACCGTCGCCACGGTCTTCACCGCCGCGGCCCCGCCGCCCCACACCCACGCCGCGAGATCGTTCCTGCGCCAGTGCTCGGCGTCGGACGCCACGACGCTGTTCGCGGACCGCCGGACCGAGGACCACAAGGTGCTCGGCGACCTCGGCGCCCGGCTCCTCCACCTCGGCGCGACGGATGCGTTGTTCCGCGTCCGCAGCGCCGGCCTGGGCCCGCTCGGCCGGGCCCTGCCGGAGCTCGTCCACCGTTACCCGACCTACCGCTTCGACATCGCCAAGGGCCGCGTGTCCCGCGGCGACCGCCGCCTCACGACGGACCTGACCCGTGAGGTGACCCGTCTGGTCGACGAGTCCGGGGCGAGGCTCGTCCTGGCCCCCGTCGGTGTCGGCCGGCACGTCGACCACCTGATCACCCGGGCCACCGGCACGGGCCAGTGGGTGGACGTCGTCTACTACTCGGACTTCCCGTACGACCGGACCGGCGCGCCGGACCTGACCTTCCTCGACCGGCACGGGCTCGAACCCTGGAGCTGGGAGCACACGGACAGCAAGGAATCCCTCATCCGGGGCTACCGCAGCCAGGTCGACGCGCTGTTCCCCGGCGGGAGGATCCCGCTGGGCCCGGAGACGTACTTCGAGCCCCGCTGAGCTTCGCCTCTACTGCACGAGGCGCGGCAGGGGTTTCCGCCGTGGTGCCAGCACGGGGTAGATCCACCGGGATGGAACGAACTCGGGGACGAGCCACGACCCCGCTCGGCGCCGCCACACCTGCCGAACCCACCCCTACGCCCCCGCGATCCGCGCCGCGTACTCCTCGAACGGCACCGTCCCGTCCCACAGCTGCTCCGCGTGGGCCCATAAGAACGACCGGAACCCGCACGCCCGCGCCTGAGCCAGGGCGGCGGCCATCATGCCGCCGGCCGAGACGTCGACGTAGGACCTGTCCAGTGCGGGCGACTGGCGCCAGCCCGGGTTCTCCCCGGAGAGCGCGTACCCGTACTCCCCCGCCAGCCGCGCCTGCCAGCGCACCGCGGACCAGCCCTCGACCTCCGACGAGTCCAGCGGGACGCCCTGGTCCTCGGCCCGGCAGACGTCGTTGCCACCCGAGCCGTCGGCGACCGAGCTGACGTACACGGTGAGGTCGGGGCGCCGGGGCAGCCGCTCGTAGAAGACCTGCCAGGCCGCCCCCGCGCCGAGCAGCCCGGCCGGCAACCCGTCGCGGATCGCGGTCGCGTACTCGCCCGGCCGGACCCCTACGCCCGGCGTCAGCACCTCGTAGCCGCCGTTGAAGCCGAGCGCGGTGAGCGTGGAGAGCTGCCAGACCACCACGTCGTCCAGGGCGCCGACGTACCAGTCCGCCCACTCGCGCACCTGCGACTCGTCCGGCCCCGGCTGCCCGGGACGCCAGCCCGGCAGCGGGTTCGGCGGCATCGAGGCGGGCAGGTCCGCGCCACCCCGGGCGTTGTCGTCGAACGCCCAGTAGTGCCCGCCCCCGGGATAGAGGACCTCCGCGACGCCACCGGACGTCAACCGGACGTCGTCCACCAGGCTCGGGTCGAGGACCGCGGCGACGTGCGCGAGGTAGTGCTCCGCGGCGTTGCGGGAGCGCTGGGCGAAGACCAGGTTGGCTTCCTCGGAGGAGTCGCCGTTCTCGTCGACGAACCGGCCGCCGGGCAGCGCGAGCACCCACTCCGGGGCATGGTGCAGGCCGAGACCCAGGGTGATCGTCCGGTCGGTCGCCCGCAGCGTGTCGACGTCCGCGCGGACGGAGCGCAGGTAACGGTCGTCGAACGTGCCCTCGGCCGGTTCGGCCTGCTCCCAGGACAGCTCGACCATCGCGGCGGACACCCCGGCGCGCGCCTCGTCCGCCGAGCGCTCCGGGGGCGAGACGAGGGTGCCGAACGCGATCGACCGCGCCGCCCGGACGCTGGTGGTCTGCGGGGTCGAGCACGCCGCCAGCGCCACGAGCGCGGCCAGCACGACCAGCCTCCGAGCCTGCCTCACCCTCGCCTCCTCCGCCTCGACGTCGATCGCTCCACTGTGTACGGCCGTTCGGGTTCGCACGGGTCGCGGGCCCCTGACAGCGGGGGCCGCCCGGCAGTAGCCTGCCGCAGATCGACGGGCCCGGTCCACGGGCCGGGCGGCATCCGTCGCCGCTCGGGAACCGGAGGGCCACCACCGTGGTGACGCGACCGTTCGGCACGACGAACCCGGCCGCGAGCCTGCGCCCGCTCGACGCGGACCTCGCGGCCCGCTGGGACCGGCTCGCCCTGGACTCCGGGGCACCGGCGTTCGTCCGGCCGGGCTGGCTGGGCGCGTGGGCGGATGCCTTCGGCAGGACGTCCGCGCTGCGCGCGCTCACCGTCGAGCGGGCGGGCGAGCTCGTCGCCGTGCTGCCGCTGCTCAGCGGGCCGGCCGGGCTGACCCTGAGCTCCCCGACGAACTCCGAGACGGCCGTCTTCGCCCCGGTCGCGGCGGACGCGGACGCGGCGGCCACCCTCGGGGAGAAGCTCCTCTCGCTGCGCACCGCCGCGATCGACCTGACCGCGCTCGCCGCGGACGACCCGCACGTCGAGGCGTTGCACGCCGCGGCGGGCGCGGCGCGGGCGTCGGTGCTGCGCCGGACCCTGCGGAAATCCCCCTACATCGACGTCAGCGGCGACCCCGCGGCCTTCGACAGGCGGCTGTCCAAGAACCGGCGGCACGGCTTGAAGCGCCTGCAGAACCGGCTGCGCGACGCCGGCGAGCTCACCTTCGACGTCCACGACGGCGGAACCCCCGACGGCCACATCTCCGACGACCTCGCGGCCCTCCTGCGGGACGGCTACCGGCTCGAGGCGCGCGAGTGGAAGCTCGCGGCGGGCTCGGCGATCCTGTCCAGCCCCGCCACCACCGCCTTCTACACCTCCGCGGCGAAGTGGGCGGCGGAGCAGGGCATCCTCCGGCTGGCGTTCCTCCGGCTCGACGGGCGGCCGATCGCGTTCGGCTACTGCCTGCAGCAGGGGCCGACCCTCTCGTTCCTGAAGCTCGGCATGGACGACGAGTTCCAGAAGCTGGGGCCCGGAATGGTGCTCACCCGGCATCTGATCGACTACGCCTTCGCCGAGCCCGGGGTGACGGAGCTGGACCTGCTGGGGGAGAACGACGCGTACAAGGCGGACCTCGCCAGCGGCACCCGCGAGCAGATCCGGATGCAGGTCTTCCCGAGCCGCCGGATCGGGGCCGCCCAGCGGGCCGCCGTCGTGTCCGTCGCCGGGTTGCGAACCTCGCTGGTGGAGCGGCTGCCGGAGCCGGCGAGGGATCGGCTCTCGGCCCTGCGCAACCGGCTGCGGCGCTGAGGGCGGCCGCCCAGCAGCCGCGCGACCAGAGCTGCGTACCGGTCCCCGACGGCGTCCCAGTCGAAGTCCGCGCTCCGCGCCCGGGCCTGTTCGCCCAGCCTGGCGCGCCGCGGTGCGTCCGACGCGAGCGTCGCGATCGCGTCGCGAAGGGCGTCGACGTCGAAGGCCGGGACGGCGATCCCGCAGTCCGTGCCGATCCAGCCCAGCCGCTCCAGGTCGAAGTGGACCACGGGCCGGCCGTGCGCCATCGCCTCCAGCGCGGTGAGGCAGAAAGTCTCGTACCGCGAGGGGACGACCATGAACGCGCAGTCCCGCAGCAGCCTGTCCTTCGCCTCGCCGTCGACCCGCCCGACGAGCCGGATCCGGTGCCGCGCGGCGTCCGGTACCAGCTCGCGCAGCCGCGCCTCCTCCTGCGGCGTCCCGGATCCCGCGACGACGAGCTCGACCTCCGGCACCTGCGCGACGGCCGCCAGCAGCAGGTCGAGCCCCTTCTGCCGGACGTCGACACGGCCGAGGAACAGCACGGACGAGTCGGCGCCCTGCACGACGGCGGGCACGTCGACGCCGTTGGGGATCACCGTGACCGACGCCCGGGGGCTCGCCCCGCGCACGAGGTCCCCGTCGATCTCGTTGAGCACGACGAAGTGCCGGTAGAGCGCGAGGCCGCGGCGTTCGATCGCCTCGAACGGCAGCCCGTACCGCCGCTGCATGTCCGCCCCGCAGAGCATCTGCACGAGCCCGACCACGGGGAAGCGCGCCACGAGGGGCAGCAGGCTCGCCGACACCGGCGGGGTGAGGCTCTCGATCCACACCGCAGGCCGCCGCGCCAGCGCGACCAGCGGCAGCAGCAGCTGGAAGAGCACCTGTCCGGCCCGCGGGCCGGCCCACCCGACCGGCAGGAAGACGTACCGGACGCCGTCCCGCTCTCCGGAGCGGCTCCCCCGGTACGAGCCGCAGTAGACGGTGACCTCGTACTCCCGCGCCAGCCGTGCCGCGACCCGGGCGACGACGACCGCGCCGCCGCCCCCGTAGTGCGGGTTCCCGGCGTGGTCGTAGACGGAGAGCACGACCGAAACCGGACCGGGGGATTGCGGTCTCAGACCTCGACTCGCCCGGTCCCGGATGCCGACTCGCGGGGGCGCGGAGGCCGACCCGCCAGCAGGACGGCTCACGCCGTCGATCCCGACGACGTCTTCTCGCCAGTCGCGTCCCCGGCGGTCGCGGCCCCGGCGGGCGCCCCGGCCCGCCGCTCCCGCCTCGCGCTCCGTCGCGCGGAGACCGCGCCGTAGACCGCCCGGAGCCGCTCCTCGGTCCTGCTCAGCGGCAGCCGCTCGAAGCGCAGCGCCTCGTACTCCAGCGGCGTCGCTCCGAAGTAGCCCTTGAAGTGCTCCGCGCCCGAGCCCGTGTCCGACTCCCCCATGTGGAACCAGCGCATGCCCTCCGTGCACGCGTCCGCGATCGCGATCGAGTGCAGCAGGTACGTGGCGAGGGTCGTCCGGGCCAGGTCCTGGTCCATCGCGCACATCCAGCCGACGCCGTGCCGCCCGGACTGCAACACGACGTTGACCGCGATCGGCTGCCCGTCCCGGCACACGGACCACACGACGCAGCGCTCCCCCAGCGCCGCCGCGGCGGCCGCCATCTGGCCCGGCCGGTCCCGGCGGGCGGCGAGGAGCCGGGCGACCCGCAGCGGCTGGCCGCGCTGGATGGCCCACCGGTCCACGGACATCGCGTAGAGCTCCGCGAAGATCCGCACGCCGCGGCCGTCCGGGCTGCCCGCCATGATCCCGTCCTCGCGACGGATGTCGAGCTCGAACTTCTCCGCCTTGCGCACCGAGTTGCGGGCCTGCCGCTTGTAGCGCTTCCACACCGCGTCGAAGCCGCCGTCGAGATCGACGACCTGCGACGTGTACGGCACCCGCCGCACCTGCGCCGACGCGGCCCCGGGCCACAGCGACCCGTAGCGCGGCAGGGGCACGACGGCCCGCAGGACGGCCGGGCGGCTCTCCAGGTCGTCCAGGACCAGCCGGCAGTCCGCCGCGGTCAGCCCGCCGCCCCCCTCGGCGAGCAGGCCGCCGTAGCCCCAGCCGTAGGGCCAGGACTCCTCGGAGACCGGGAGCCCGGCCACGGACTTCGCGGCCAGCGGCAGGACGAGGCGCCGGCCGTCGGGCAGCTCGTAGAGCCGGCTGGCGTCGGTGTATCCGCGCAGGGCGAGGCAGTTCATCCACTCCGGGGCCTGGGTCGCGACGGCGTCGGGATCCGAGTGGTGGACCGCCCGCCAGACGTCGCGGGGCGCGGGGCTGGTGATCCGGGCGGGCATGTCCTCACCTCGACAGATCGGAGTAGGAGTTCGCGGTCCCGGACAGCGCCGCCGCGGCGTCGGTGAGGGACTGCCGCTGGGCGTCGCTCAGGGCCTCGGTCTCGGCAGGCGAGAGGCCCTCCGGCACCGCGTCGAGCGGGCGTCCCCGGACGAGCTGGACCATCGCCGCCGTGACCAGGACCGGACCGTCCCCCGTGGCGTCGTGCAGGAGCACGGTGTCCGGTGCGGGCACGGTCCTCAGGAAGTTCCGTAGGGCCAGGACCTGTGCGGCGGTGGGCGCGGCGCCCTCCACGACGTCGAGCCGCAGCAGCCGCATCCCGAGCGCCGGGACCACCGCCTGCTCCTCGACGCTCGCCGCCCCGACGGACACCACGCCCCGGACGGCGAAGGTGTCCCGGAGCAGGACGAGCTCGGTCTCCGTCGGGGTGGCCGAGCGGAACACCCCGGGCACCACCACGGCGGCGGCCGGGAGCGGCGGCACGGTCTGGTCCTGGGCCGGGTGCAATACGCCGGTCCCCCGGGCGACGAGCGCGGCGGCCAGCAGGAGCACGAGGATCGTGGCGCGGATCGCGATGGTGCGGCCGGGCAGCCGGGAGACCCGGCCCAGCGCCGCGCTCGCGGGCAGGGGGGTGCTCATGCCGACCCCACCTTCTCCCGCGGTCGTTCCGGTTGGGGAGGCGGCGGGGGCCGGCGACGGCCGCGGGCCATCCGCGCCGCCTCGGTCAGCAGCACCGGGATCGCGGTGTAGAGCGCGAGCCCCGCGAGCAGCGACGTCACGAACGGCTGCACCGTGGTCGGCCGGCCCGGCCCCAGCTCCGACGCGAGCGGCGGCGCCGCGACGACGGTCGACGCCTGGGCGTCCGGCTTGACGGCCCCGGTGTCGAGCAGCAGCTGTGCGAGCGGGGCGAGCCGCGCCCGGTCCGATCCCTCGGGGTGCTCCAGGACTCCCCCGGCGAACGCCTGCCGCACGACGCCGTCGGGCATCGTCGTCACGGGTCCGACCGGATCGCCCAGCCGCTCCCGGGCCGCCGCCACCGGGCCGCCCTGGAGGTACGCCGCGGCGATCGCGGGATCCGTGAGCCGCGCGCTGACCTCCCCGTCGTCCGGCTGCGGCGCGCCGAGCGGCGTGGTCACGGGCGGGAGGCCGGCATCGGTGTAGGCCCGGGCCTCGACGGAGGAGAAGGTCTGGACGACGGGCAGCGCGGACGCGCGGCCCGCGGCGGGAATCGCCAGCACCGCACCGGTGAACGCCTGGTAGGAGGCCCCCGCCGCGCTCCAGCTCGACGTCAGAGGCGCGCCCAGCACCGCCTTGCCACCCGCGGACGTCCAGGCCGTGGCGAAGTCCCCGCCCGCCCCGTCGACGACCGGGAACCCGCCGCAGCGGTAGACGTCGGTGACCATGAAGGAGCCGCCCGGGATCGTCTCGACGTCCGCGAGCGGGTCGTAGGGATCCACCGGGACCTCCCACATCTGCAGGCCCTGGTACGTGACGCTCGGGAAGCTCTCGACCAGCGTCCCGCGCGCGCGGACCCACGCGGTGAGCTCGGTCGTCGCGTTGCCGTAGCCGGAGGCGACGTCCTTGTCGCTGAGCACGAACAGGTGCACCCCGTGGCTCTGCGCGCCCTCCCCGGTGGCGAAGGAGGCGACCGTGCGGCCCGGCAGCAGGTAGCCGTACTTGTCCGGGTCCCCCGTGACCGTCAGGGTCGCGCAAGCCGGCATCGTGTCCCGGACCCGTTGGGCGACGGCGAAGACGCCGCCGTTGTCCGTGGCGTACAGCCGGCCCCAGCCGACGAGCCCGAACCCGAGGACGGCCACCGTCAGCCCGATCAGCCCTAGGGCCCCGGCGCTACCCCCGGACCGCCGGCCGCGCCGGGCGAGCAGCGCGTCGCCCATCAGCACCGTCCCGACGATCGACGCCGGCAGGATGTAGACGAAGAACTGCTCGTTGAGCGTGCCCAGCAGCACCATGTACGCGGCGAAGGCGTAGCTCGTGACGAGCCAGGCGAGCAGCCAGCGGGACGCGCCGGTCACCGCCTTGGTCATCAGCCAGAGCAGGGCCAGGGCGCCACCGAGCAGGAACACGAACGACGTCGCGTACTGGGCGAGCTGGGCGACGATCCCGTCGACCAGGGATACCCCGGGCCGGTTCCAACCGGTGATCTGCAGCAGGCCGAGCAGGCGTTGGAAGGTCGCGAACTTGACGTCGACGAAGTCCGTGGTCAGGCCGAGCGCCACCGCCCAGAGCGGGAACAGCAGCCAGAGCCCGAGGCCCCAGACGAACGCGCCGCCCGTGATCAGGACCCGCCGGCGCTCGCGACCGAGCAGCGCGTGCACCACCGGGGTGAAGACCAGGAACGCCGTGACCTCCTTGGTCAGCAGCGTCAGCCCGGTCGCGAGCCCCACCACCGGCAGGTAGACCAGCGCGCGCCCGGTGTGCAGCCGGATGGCAAGGAACAACGTCAGCAGGGCCGCGACCAGGGCGAACGGCTCGATCAGGGCGAGCCGGCCGTACCGCAGCAGCACCGGGTCCGTGGCCGCGAGGACCACGACGAGCGCCACCAGGAGCAGCCCGCGCCGCCGTCCGGCCGCGGGCATCAGGTACGCCGCGAGCAGGCCGAGCAACAGGATCGCGAAGACGATCATGCCCGCGGTCAGCACCCGGGCGGCGACGATCGCCTCCTCGAGCGGCGCGGAACCGAGGCCGAGCAGCCGCAGCCAGAAGGCCTGGGTGAGGAACGACAGCGGCGGGTGGACGAACATCGGGCTGTTCGTCCAGGTCAGGTGCCAGCCCTGGGCCACCTGCTGGGCCGCCCGGGTGTAGACGACCTCGTCGTACTGGGTGTCCGGGCTGCGGGCGATGTTCCAGAGCATCGCGATCCCGGCCAGGACCGCTCCGCCGACGATGATCAGCAGCTCCGGCCGGGCGATCCGGCCGGGGCGCTCCGCCGGGTCAGCCACGGCGGGCCACCTTCGCGAGGAGGCGGCGGACCACGGCGACGTCGCTCTCCGGGATCAGCTTCATCCGGACGGCCAGGACCGCGTAGCCGGCCAGGGCCACGAGCACCAGCAGCAGGTCGAACGGGCGCGGGGCGACCGCCGCACCGGCCAGGACCGCCGTCAGCGCGCCGACCGCGAGCAGCCAGCGGACGAGCGTCCCGACCCGGACGCGGGACGGCCGGAACCGGGCGAGGTAGACCCCGCCGAGCAGGAGCGCCGCCCCCCAGGTGCCGACGGCGAAGGACCAGCCCGCGCCCGCCGCGCCGAACCGCGGGACCAGTACGAACAGCGCCACCAGCTGCAGCGCGACCGCGATCGGCACCCGACCGGCGACGGCGTCGGCGAAGCCCCGGGCGAACAGGGCCTTGAGCAGCATGTCCGCGACGATCAGGCCCGCGGTGCCGACGGTGATGACCCGGGCGAGCCCCGCGGCCTCGTCGTAGCCGCCGGGCAGGACCGCGTCGAGGACCGACCCGGGCGTCACGAGCAGCACGAGCTGCAGCGGGACCAGCACCAGCGGCACCCAGCGCAGGGCGACCATCAGCGCGCGGTGCGCGTCCGCGGGGGTGGCGGCGCCCGCGATGAAGGGGAACACGGCGTCGGAGAGGGCGGAGCCGACGAAGAACGGGGCGCGGGCCAGGATCGCCGCGGCCTGGTAGACCCCGACGACGGCGACGGTCACCCCGGCCCCGTGGCCGAGGCCGCCGAGCAGCAGGACGTCCAGCGTGCCCATCAGGCCGAAGCAGGTGGTGCCCACGGCCATCGGGACGGCGGCGGCGAAGGCGCGGACCCCGGCGACCGGCCCTCGGCCCGGCCAGCGGTCCCGCAGGGACCACCACGCCCAGGCCGCGGCGACGGCGGCGCCGGCGAACAGCGCGACAGCCACTCCGACGACGCCGAGGCCGACCAGGCCCACCAGCGCGAGGGCCAGCGCGACCTTGACCCCGATCTCCAGGACCCGGGAGGCGCCGATCGCGTCGAAGCGGCGGGCGCCCTGCAGGGCCCCCAGCAGTGCCGAGCCGAGGGCCAGCAGGACGATCGCGCCCGCGGCCAGCAGGGTCGGCACCAGGCCGACCCCCGGGAGGATCGCCCCGGTGCCGAGCTGCACGACCGCGAAGACCCCGGCGAGCGCGAGGCCGAGCCCGACGTTGCCGACGAGCGCGGCGCGGAAGGTGGAGTCCGACTGCGCCTTCACGTCGGGGGCGGCGTCCGGGCCCGCCGCCTTCGCCACCGCCCGGGCCAGCGCCCAGGGGAACCCGGCCGCGAGGACCGAGGTGGCGAGGAGCAGCAGGTTGAGCAGCATCCCGACCGCGCCGAACTCGCTCGGCGGGAGCATCCAGGCCAGGGCGACGCCCATGCCGTAGTTCAGGGCGGCGGTGATCACGATCCCCGCCAGCAGCACGACGCTGCCGCCGGCCGCGCCCCGCTCGGTCCGCATGCTCATCGGAGTCGTCCGCCTCGCGCGGCCCCGGCGACGAGGTCCCGGGCGCCGGGCGGGTCGGATCCGACCGGGGCGGGGCCCGGCGCCGTTCCCTCCAGGACCACCAACCCGAACGCCTCCGCCTGAGTCACGGAAGGGAGAACCACCCTCGTCGCTGCGGTCGTCTTCCGCGGGCAGATCGTTATCGGAGACGAACCGGACGTTCCTCGCGTTCGGCCCGGTCGCGAGCCGTGCGTAGTCTGCCCGCGGAGGACCCCCGCCGACCAGAGTGGACTCGATCCCGGGCCGCGCCGTGCGCAGCATCCTCAGGTGGCGCAGGAACCACGGGCCCGCGTCCATCACGTCGGCCCCTGTGTCGTCGACGAAGACGACCTCGGCGGACAGCCCGGCGGGCAGGGCCGCGCAGAGCCGGCCGGGCAGCTCGTCGACGTTGCCCTCCTCGCCGAAGGTCGGGACCACGACCGAGACCCGCGGGACGGCCGGGGTGACGTCGATGCGTGGAGCGACGAGCTCTGCGTCCGCGGAGGTGATGCTCACGTCCGGTGCGTCCTTTCGGCCTCGTGCCCGTGTCGCTGCTGACAGGACGAACACTGCTGCTCCGGGACACCGGGGACGAGGGGGTGCTCCCCCTCCCTAGGGGGGCGCGCACTACACCTGATGCCGGGGTCCTCCCCCACTCTCGCTCCCCGCCATGGAGCAACAACGCGCTGCGACGGATCTCGTGGCCCCGTGAGGTGGGAAGGTGGAACGGACCGGTGAGGAGGGCACCGTGATCCAGACGCACGCGTGCAGGCCGCCGGATCCGTCGGACCCCGGCGACGAGTTCACGTGCGGGTGCGGGATCCGGTACGTCGCGGTGCGCCGCCGCTGGTGGAGCCGCGGGCTGCGCTGGAGCCGGGTCCTGTTCACCCGGCCCCGGGACGCGCCGGCCCGCTCCCCGCGGGACGGCGACCCCGGCTGAGCCGGCCGCCCGCCCCGATCCCGGGGGTCTGCCCCTCGATCTTCGTCGCCGTTCGCGGCACCCTGTCGGCGGACCTGCTCGCCCGCGGAAGGGACCCCGGATGGCGCTCTCGGCACCGGCTCGGCCGAAGGGATCGGGCTCGGCGTTCCTGCTGGCCTTCTCCGCGCTCGCGCTCGTCCTCGCCGGAGCCGCGTTCTGGGCCGGGCTCAGCCCGAGCTCCTCGAGTGCGGACGTGCGCCTGGAGGGGACGTCGGATCCGGGGCCGAACCCCTTCGTCCCCGCCGTCGGGCGGGACCGCGCCGGGATGCTTCCCCCGGCGAACCCCGCAGGGCATGTCCCCGGGGACGCCGAGGGCCTCTACGCCCGCGCGGGCACCGCGGCGAGCTGTGACGTCGCGGCGCTGACGGCGGCCCTGCAGGCCGACCCGGCCAGGGCCTCGGCCTGGGCGGATTCCCACGGCGCCGGCGGCCCGGACGGCCTGACGGCGGTGCTGCTCCGCTCCGACACCGCCGTCACCGAGCACGGGTTCGGCACCGCCGCCTATCCCGCCGTGCTGCAGGCCGGGACCGCGGTGCTCGTCGACGACCGCGGCGAGCCCCGGGTCAAGTGCGCCAACGGCGACCCGCTCAGCGCGGCGGACGTCGTCGTCGCGACGGAGGTGACGGGGACTCCCTGGCAGTTCTTCCGGCCCGCGCAGGTCATCTACGTCGACCCGGCCGCGGACGCTGTCACGGACTTCACGGTCCTGGACGTCGAGGGTGGCGAGCTCGTGCCACTGACCGCGGGGTAGGTGGGGCGGCGGGGCGGCCGGTGTGTCGGGTCACGGTCGCCCCGCCGCTGTCCGGGGAGCGGAGCCTCAGACGGTGCCGAGCACCGGTTCGAAGGCGAGCTCCGCGGCGCCGACGAGCTTCGCGTCGCGGCCCAGCGGGGACATCACGATCCGCGTCCCGCCGACCGCCCGGCTGACCAGGCTGCGCCTCTGGACGTCGTCGCGGACCTTCTCGACCAGGGCCGTGGGCAGGGCGGCGAACAGGTCGCCCAGCACCACCAGCTCCGGAGCCAGCATGTTCACGATCGTGACCAGGCCGGCGGCCAGCCAGCCCGAGAACTCCCCGAGCAGCAGGTCCGAGCGGCCGGGCGTGGCGGCGAGCCCGCGCAGCTCGGCCACCAGGACCCCGCGCGGGGTGTCCTCCGGCAGCCCGAGCGCGCGGCACAGCGCGGGCTCGCCCACCTCGGTCTCCCAGCAGCCCTGGGCGCCGCAGAAGCAGTCCCGCCCGCCGGGCCGGACGAGCATGTGGCCCAGCTCGCCGACGTAGCCGCCGGTCCCGCGCAGGGGCCGGCCACCGGCGATCGCGCCGCCGCCGACACCGACGTCCGCGGACAGGTACACGAGGTCCTGCGCGTCGCGGGCCGCGCCCCGCACGTGCTCGGCGAGCGCGCCGAGCTCCGCGTCGTTCCCGACCTGGGCAGGTCGCCCGAGTACCGACGTGAGCCGTTGCCCGAGCGCCACCTCCCGCCAACCCAGGTTGGGGGCCTCGTGGATCCAGCCGTCCGCGCGCCGGACCACGCCGGGCACCGAGACGCCGATGCCCTGCTCCGTCACCGCCAGCTCGTCCCGCAGCAGCTGCGCGGACTCGGCGACGTGGGTGATCACCTCGCCCGGCAGCCGCGTCGTGCGGTGCAGGTTCCAGCTGTGCCGGCCGAGGATCTGCCCGCCGATCCCGACCATGGCCATCGCGACCTGGTCGACCCGGATGTCCACGGCCAGCACCACCGCGGACTGGGGCTCCGGGAGCACCAGCAGGGAGGGCCGCCCGGCGCCGCTGCGCTGCGTCGGGACGGCCTCCGTCACCACTCCGGACTCGGCCAGGCCGTCGACGACCGCCTTGATCGTGCTGCGGTTGAGCCCCAGCTCCGTGGCCAGGGTCGCCCGCGTGCACGGGCCGTCGACGTGCAGCCGGCGGAGCAGCGCGGTCCGGTTGTGCCGGCGCGCGTCGTCCGGCCTGGTCCCGGAGGTGGGGGCGCTCACCTGCCGGCGGCCGCCGACTTGCGCCGGGACAGCACGTCGACCGACGCCGCGAGCAGCAGCACCAGCCCGGTGATCACGAACACGACCGCGGCCGGCTGCTTGAGCAGGCCGAGCCCGTTCTGCACGGTCGCGAGCACCGCGCCACCGATGACGGCGTTGCTCACCCGGCCGCGCCCACCGAACAGCGACGTCCCGCCGATGACGGCCGCGCCGACCGCGAACAGCAGCGTGTTGCCGCCACCGGCCGCCGGCGAGACCGAACCCACCTTCGACGAGTAGACGATCGCGCCGATCGCGGCGAACGCCGAGCTGATCACGAACACGGCCGCCCGGATCCGGACCACGTCGATACCGGCGCGGCGCGCGGCCTCCCGGTTGCCGCCGACGGCGTAGACGTGGCGGCCGAACCGCGTCCGGTCGAGCACGTAGGTCCCCAGGACCAGGAGGACCAGCACGATCGGCACGACATAAGGGATACCCGAGATGACGATCGTGCCCGGCGACCGGTCCCGGGTGAGCAGGAACGTCGCCACCGCGGCGAGCAGCACGACGGCCCCGACCTTGATCAGCACCAGCCCGGTCGGCTGCGCGACGAGGCCCTTGCTCAGCCGCGAACGCTGCCGGTTGAGCAGCACGCCCGCGTAGCCGCCCGCCCCGAGGACGAAGAGCACCCACGAGCCGACGGTGGAGAGGTTGCCGTTGGCCACGGCGTTGATCACGGGGTCCCGCAGGCCGAGCGTCCCGCCGTCGCCGATCAGCTGCAGGATCACGCCCTGCCAGGTGATGAACAGCGCCAGCGTCACGACGAACGACGGCATCCCGATCTTGGCGATGAGGAAGCCGGTCAGGCAGCCGATGACCACGCCGATGCAGACCGCCAGCAGCATCTCGAGCCACGCGTTCTGCGGGAAGCCGACCACCAGCAGCACCGCGGCGATCAAGCTCACCGCGGCGCCGGCGTACACCTTGACCAGCACCGCGAGCACCGCGGCGATCAGCATCGCGGCCACCAGGAGGATGAACACGAGGGTGCCCATCGCGCCGAGCATGTTGCCGCCGCTGACCAGGTGCAGCGCCATCAGCGCCGCGGCCAGGCCGGACGCGGTGCCGGCGGCGAGGTCGATCTCGCCGGTGAGCAGGACGAACACCAGGCCCATCGCGATGATCGTCGGGCCCGCGCCCTGCTGCAGCAGGTTCGCCAGGTTCAGCAGGCTCGGGAACGTCCCGCCCGAGTCCAGCAGGGTGAAGAGGATGAACAGCGCGAGCAGGCCGAGCAGCGCCGGCAACGAGCCGAGCTCGCCGGACCGCAGCCCCGTGACGTACCCCCGGATCGCCTCGCCCGTCGTGCGGGCGGTGGTGTCGATGCCGAAGTCCGCCGAGCGGTTGGCGGGGTTCGCCCGTTCCGCCGCGGTCGTCGGGGCGCTCGGGTCGGTGACGGCCGACGGGTCCGCGCCGGGGGTCCCCGACGGCGGCGTCGGCTCGGACGACGTCGGCGCCGTCCCTGCCGGTCGGCTCTCGGCCACGGTGTCTCCTCGCGTCTGCTCGCCACTGTCGGTCGAGGTGCTGTCGTCCTTCTTGGCCCGGTTCCAGCCGGTCGGCGCGACCATCTAGACGACCGCCGTCTCGGGTCGGGCGAGGCCCAGGTCGCCGGAGCGGCCCGCGGTGATCAGCTCGACCACCTGGCTGTGCGTGACGTCCTTCGTCGGCACCTCGGCGACCATCCGGCCGAGGTAGAGGGTGGCGATGCGGTCCGCCACCTCGAAGACGTCACCCATGTTGTGGCTGATCAGCACCACGCCGATGCCCTGCTCGGCGAGCCGGCGCACCAGGTCGAGGACCTGGCGGGTCTGGGCGACGCCGAGCGCCGCCGTCGGCTCGTCGAGCAGGACCACCCGCGAGTCCCACAGCACCGCCTTGGCGATCGCCACGGTCTGCCGCTGCCCTCCGGACAGCGACGCGACGGGCGTGCGGACGGACGTGACCGTGCGGACGGACAACGACGCCAGGGTGCGGCGCGCCGCCTGCTCCATGTCCGCCTCGTCGAGCAGCCACGCCTTGCCGCGCTCCCGGCCGAGGAACATGTTCTGGACGATGTCGAGGTTGTCGGCCAGCGCGAGGTCCTGATAGACGACCTCGATGCCCAGGTGGGACGCGTCCGCCGGGGTGCCGAGGGTGATCGGGTTCCCGTCGAACAGGACTTCGCCGCCGTCGATCGGGTGGATCCCGGCGATGCACTTGACCAGGGTCGACTTGCCGGCGCCGTTGTCGCCGACCAGTGCGGTGACCTCGCCCGCGCGCACGGTGAGGTCGACGTCGTGCAGCACCTGCACGGCGCCGAAGCTCTTGGACACCTTCCGCAGCTGCAGGATGGGTTGTGACATGTCTCCTCCGACTGTGAGTGCGCAGCCTCGCTGGAGCGAGGCTGCGCACTCACAAGGGGTGCTGGGCTGCGGTTACTTGATGCCGAGCTGGTCGCAGGCGGCCTGGGTCTCGGCGACGCAGATCTCGCTCGCCTTGACGTAGCCCGCGTCGGTCACGACCTTGACGTTGTCCTTCGTGATCAGCTGCGGGGTGAGCAGGACGGACTTGACCTGCCGGTTGCCCTTCGGGTCGTCCACCGTCTGCGTCGCGACGGCGTCGGCGGCCGCGGTGTCGCCCTTGGCCAGCGCCGCGGCGAGCTTCGCGGCCGACGAGGCCTCCTGCTCGATCGGCTTGAACACGGTCATGTACTGGTCGCCGCGCAGGATCGCCTGCAGGCCGTCCGCGGTGGCGTCCTGGCCGGTGACCGGGACCTTGCCGTTGAGGCCGTACTTGGTGAGCACGGTGACGATCGCGCCGGCGAGGCCGTCGTTCGCCGCGACGACGCCGTCGACCTTGCCGCCGTTGCCGGTCAGGATCTGCTCGAAGGTGGTGCCGCCGACCTGGTTGTCCCACTTGTCGATGGCCTGCTTCTGCACGAGCTTCAGCGCGCCCGAGTCGTACATCGGCTTCAGCACGGTCTGCTGGCCGTTGTAGAACAGCGTGGCGTTGTTGTCCGTGGGCGCGCCCTCGATCTCGATGACCTGCGCGCCGGCCCTGTCGCCGATGCCCTTGACGAGGCCCTGGCCCTGCAGCGCACCGACCTGCTCGTTGTCGAAGGAGACGTAGTAGTCGCTGGTGCCGCCGAGGTTGAGCCGGTCGTAGTCGATGACCGGGATGCCCTGGGCCTTGGCCTTCGCGGCCACGGCGCTGCCGCCGTCGCTGCTGATGGAGGCGATGACCAGTGCCTTCACCCCGCTGGAAATCATGCCGTCGGCCAGCGTGGAGAACTTCTGCTCGTCGCCCTGGGCGTTCTGGATGTCCGGGTCGAGCCCCTCGGCCCGCATGGCCTTGTCCAGCATGGGCTTGTCGAAGCCCTCCCAGCGGGCCGAGCTGTCGGTCTCCGGGAGGATGACGCCCACCTTGACGCCGCCGGCCGCCGGCGCGGCCGAGCCGCCCGAGCTGCCGGAACCCGCGCTGTTCGCGCCACACGCGGACAGCGTGAGGGCGAGCCCGAGGCCCGCCGCCACCGACGCCCGTAGCGCCGCCTTCCGAATCGCCATCGATCGGTCCTTCCCACGTCCCTGTGGCCCACCGGGACTCCGATGGGAATGTTGTGGGCGACAACGTATGCGGAGAAGTGGCATGACGAGAACCACACTGAACCGATCAAGTTCCCGAAGGAGCATCACAATTCGGTCTCGCATCGGCCGGTTTGTTGTTTCCGGTTCGATTCAGATGGGCCTGACGGACGATGGCGGACGTCCTACCGGCCACCATGGGTCGCGGGAAGGACACGCCCGGGAGCCGGGCAGGGAATGAATCACCGTCTCGGGCGTACCGGCCGCTCAGCCGACCCCTGGGCCCGGCCTGCCCGTCCGGCAGCGTTCGCCGAGCGCGAAACGATTCCAGCCCGGATCGACCGTCGCGCCTCCCCCGTCGGGGCGGGCCGTCCGGGCGAACACACCCTTCGGGATCACCCGTGGAGGCTGTCGGCGGTCACTCTGCGTCACCTGAACGGGTATCACGCTGAGTGACGTCCACCTCCTCGCCCTGCGGCCGATCGGGTGGGGCGGGGACGTCGCCGTCACGGGACCGCAGAGCGACCGCAGCGATCACCGCCGCGATGCCCACGCCCTCCAGGGCCCCCGGGACCTGGCCGAGGGCGAGCACCCCGATGACCGTCGCGGTGGCCGGGAGGAGCGCCAGCAACACCGCGAACCGCGCCTGCCCGACCCGCCTCAGCACCACCTGGTCCAGGCCGTAGGGGATCACGCTGGACAACACCCCGACCCCGATGGCGAGCAGCAGCACGACCGGATCCGCGAGCGCGGCGAGCTGAGCGTGGCCCGCCAGGAACACCAGTGGGGACAGCACCACCGCGGCGACGAAGAAGCCGACGGCCATGTCGTCCACGCCGTTGCCGGCAGCCGCCACCCGCTTGCCGAGAACGATGTAGGCGGCCCACATCCCGGCCGCCGCCAGGGCCCAGACCAGCCCCGACGTGCTCGCCGACCACCGCACGTCCGCGATGAGGAGTACGCCTCCCGCGGCCAGCACGACCGCCGCCACGTCCCGTGGCCGGCGGGAGGCCAGCGCCGCCACCGCGACCGGCCCGCAGAACTCGATGGCGACCGTCGTGCCGAGCGGGAGCCGGTCGATCGCCTCGTAGAACGCGATGTTCATCAGGGCCGTGGCCATCCCGAACGTGATCGCCCGCGCCATCCGCACGCCCCGCCACGCGGGGCCGCCCGGGCGGCGCCAGGCGAGCAGCACCACCCCCGCGCCGAAGATCCGTAACACCGCGACCGCGGACGGCGACAGACGGTCGAACAAGCCGACGGCGAGGGCCGCCCCGACGTACATCGAGGAGCCCCCGACGACGAACAGGAGAGGCGCCGGGATCCGGCGCCACGGCCGGGACGTCTCCGTTACCACGACAGCAGACCGTAGTCGTCGGGTCCCCACTGTTTACATTCCTCACCTTGCGGTGTCACCGGCCGCACCGCATCATTCACTCGTAGTCAACTGAATCCGTTTTTCGACACCTGAGCGCCCACCTCGTCGACGGTCTCCGGGCCACCGACGGCCAAACGTGATTGTCGTCGCCACGCGGGGCGGGAACACATGCAGGGGTGCTGAACGTCTGAGAGAGTGGGCGAACCGCGCAAGCGGTCGTCACAGCAAATCGGTACCGGGGGAACCCGGCACCGAGACGGAGGGAGACCGCTATGCAGCCTGGAACCCTGGCCCGGCCCGAGTTGACCCTCGCCGACCGCTGTGACCGCTGCGGAGCGGCCGCAAAGGCTCGCGCCGTACTGCCGTCCGGCGGAGAACTGCTGTTCTGCGGTCACCACGCGAGGGCCCACGAGGACAAGCTTCGTGAGCTCAAGGCGGACGTGCAGGCGGGAAGTTGACGGGGGCCGGGCCCCAGCCCGGCCGATGTGAGCATGATCGAGAGGGCGGGCACCGCGAGGTGCCCGCCCTCTCGCGTGTCCGGCCCCGGCCCGCAACCCCCGCGAGTCGCGATCTGAAACCCCGCGAGTCGCGATCTGCGGCCCCGCGAGTCGCGGCCTCAGGCCCCGCCGGTCGCTCCTACCCCGCGCGCCCCGTCGACCGCGCGCATCGCACCGAACAGCGCGCGTGGACCCCGGCCGAGCGCGCTACACGCGCGCCTTCTGGTCACACGCGCGCGACCGGGCGCGTGGCACCGGACGGCGGGCGGCGCGGGGTCGAGGGGACGGGCTGGCCGAAGAGGGGCCGCCCCAGGCCGCCGCTGGGATCCTGAGTCCCCGAATCCACGCTTCGGTGTGAGAGGAGCGGGGTGAGAGCAGACCGAGGCCCCACTCTCAGACCTGCGCGGCCCCAGAGCCCGACTCGCGGGGCCCCAGAGCCCGACTCGCGGGGCCTCAGAGCCCGACTCGCGCGACAGGAAGTGCCGACTCGCGGGGTCCTGAGGGCGCGACTCACGGGGTTTCGGAGACCGACTCGCGGGGAGGGGCGGGGAGGGGAAGCCGGGCGGTCAGCGCCAGGAGCGGAGGGTGGCGATCCGCTCCTCGAGCTGCTCGATGTTCGCCATCGCCGTGGGCGGGCCGCCGCAGGAGCGGCGCAGCTCGTTGTGGATCACGCCGTGCGGCTTGCCCGAGCGGTGGTTGTGCAACGCGACGAGGGTGTTCAGCTCCTTGCGCAGGGCGTTGAGCTGCTCCCGGACCGTCATCCCGCGCTTGTCCGGCGGCGGCGGAGCGGGCGCGGGGGTCGCGCGGGCACCTGCGCCGGTGCGCGGCGAGCCCTTGTCCACCCATTCCTGCTGGCGCTTGCTCAGCAGCGTCCGCACCTGCTCCGGCTCGAGCAGCCCGGGCAGGCCGAGGTAGTCCTCCTCGTCCGCGCTGAACGAGGCGCCGTCGTAGATCAGCTGGTCCAGCTCCGCGTCCGCGTGCAGCGCGGTGAAGGACTTCTCGTCCTCCCCCGGCTCGTCCTGCTGGCGGTTGGCCTGGTTGAGCTCCTCGTCGTTCCAGACCTCCTCGGGCCGGTGCGGCTTGCCGAGGACGTGGTCCCGCTGCGCCTCGAGCTCGCTCGCCAGCCCCAGCAGCACCGGCACGCTCGGCACGAACACGGACGCCGTCTCCCCCGGCCGCCGGGACCGCACGAAGCGGCCGATGGCCTGGGCGAAGTACAGCGGCGTCGACGCGCTGGTGGCGTACACCCCGACGGCGAGGCGCGGCACGTCGACGCCCTCGGACACCATCCGGACCGCGACCATCCACCGGTCCCGGGACTCGGAGAACGCGGCGATCCGATCCGACGAGCCGGCCTCGTCGGAGAGCACGAGCGCCGGCATCGTCCCGGTGACCGTGTGCAGGATCGCGGCGTAGGCCCGCGCGGTGGTCTGGTCCGTCGCGATGACGAGCCCGCCCGCGTCGTCCATCCCGCCCCGGCGGTGCGAGTCCAGCCGGCGGTCCGCCGCGGCGAGCACGGCCGTCATCCACTCCCCGGCCGGGTCCAGCGCCGTGCGCCAGGCCATGCCGGTCTGTTCCTTGGTCATCGGCTCGCCGAGCCGGGCGGTGATCTCCTCGCCCGCGCTGGTCCGCCAGCTCGACGTCCCGGAGTAGGCCAGGAAGACGACCGGCCGCACGACGTTGTCCGCGAGGGCCTGGGCGTAGCCGTAGGAGTGGTCCGCACGGCTGCGCAGCGCCCCCTCGGCGTCCCGGACGTACTCGACGAACGGGATCGGGTTGTCGTCGCTGCGGAACGGCGTCCCGGTCAGCGCCAGCCGCCGGACGGCCGGGTCGAACGCCTCCTCGACGCCCTCGCCCCAGGACTTCGCGTCCCCCGCGTGGTGGATCTCGTCCAGGATCACCAGCATCCGGCGGTTCTCGGTGCGCCGCCGGTGCAGCGCGGGGTGGGCCGCGACACCGGCGTAGGTGACGGCGATTCCCTGGTAGTCCGACGACGTCCCGCCCTGGGAGTTGCGGAACTCGGGGTCCAGCGCGATCCCGACCGCCGCCGCGGACTGCGCCCACTGGTACTTGAGGTGCTCGGTCGGCGTGACCACGGTGACGGCGTCGACCGTGCGGTCCGCCAGCAGCTCGCTCGCGACCCGCAGCGCGAACGCCGTCTTGCCCGCGCCGGGCGTCGCGACCGTCAGGAAGTCCTGCGGCTTGGCCGCGAGGTAACGGGCGAGGGCGCTGCGCTGCCAGGCGCGGAGCGGACGCGACGACGGGGCCGGCTGGACCTGCGAAACTGCTTCCGACACACGTCTCCCTGGGATCTCTACGGCCACGAACCGCACCGTGGGTGAGGGCGATCACCCCTTCCCCCGGGCACCGTGGCCACCGGGATCGCCGGGTGCCGGGGAGCGTGGATCAGGGTAGCCCGGCGGATTCGCCCGGCGAGTCGTGACCCGAAGCGGCCCACGGATCCGGGTGGGGTAGGCCATGCTGGACGGCGCCATGACCAGGACGACGCAGCCATGACCGGCCGGACGGGCGCCCGGGCCGGGATGCGGACGGCGAGCCGGGGGGCGACGGTGCGCCGCGTCGCCGTCCGAACCCTGGTCAAGGCCTGGGACGACAACATCTTCTCGCTGTCCGCGAAGGCCGCGTTCTGGCAGGCGCTCTCGCTGCCGCCGCTGTTCCTGGCCCTGCTCGGCTCGCTCGGCTACGTCGGCGACTGGTTCGGCCCGGCGACCGTCGGCGAGGTGTGCGCCACCATCGTCGACGCGTCCCGGAAGGTCTTCGCCGGCCAGGTCGTGGACGAGATCATCGCCCCGACGGCCCAGACGATCCTGACGGACGGCCGCGCGGACGTCGTCTCGATCGGGTTCGTCATCTCGCTGTGGGCCGGCTCGTCCGCGGTGTCCGCGCTCGTCGACTCGACGGTCACCGCCCACGGCCAGGACGGCGTCCGGCACCCGGTCTGGCAGCGCCTGGTCTCGCTCTTCTACTCGTTGACCGCGCTCGTGCTCGCCGTGTTCGGCCTGCCGATCCTGGCCCTCGGGCCGGACCTGCTCCCGAGCGTGCTCCCAGAGTCCTGGCGGCCGACCGCCGCCTCGCTGATCAACCTCTTCTACTACCCGGGCCTGGGGCTGCTGCTGGTCCTGGGGCTGACCACGCTCTACAAGGTCGCGCTCCCCCGCGGCGTCCCGTGGCGCCGGCTGCTGCCCGGCGCCGTGCTCGCCATGATCATCTTCGTGGTCGCGACGAGCGGGCTGCGCTACTACATCGCCTTCGTCACGAGCACGGGTTACACCTACGGGGCCCTGGCCACGCCGATCGCGTTCCTGCTCACGGCGTTCCTGCTCGGCTTCGCGGTGGTGGTCGGCGCCCAGCTGAACAACGCGATCGACGAGGTGTCCCCCGCGCCGGCCACGGCGGGCCGGCGCGAGAGACTGTTGGTCGCCGGGCGGACGGTGCTCCGGCGGGTGCGCCCGTTCCGGGAAGGTGAGGCATGAGACCCGACGACGTGCTTCCTCCCGCGGAGGCTCCATGAGTACCACCGACGTGCTCGTTCCCGCGGAGGCGCCATGAGTACCGACGACGCCGCCGTCCCCCTGGACATGCTGCTCACCGAGGGCGCGCGCGGGCCCTGGCGCCGTCTGCTGCCCGGCGGGGCCGCCGTCCGCCTCGCCGCCTCCCTCGGCACCCGGCCCGCGACGCTCGCCCGGCGCGGCGCGGGGCTGGTCACGGAGCTCGGCAAGATCGGCCTCGGCACGTCGACGGTCGCCGCGCCCGAGCGGGACCCGCGCTACGCGGACCCGGCCTGGACGTCGAACCCGGTGTTGCGGCGCCTCGCCCAGGCCCACACGGCCGCCGGCGAGACGGCCCTGGACCTCGTGGAGGACGCCGGGCTGGACCCGGCGGACTGCGAGCAGGTCCGGCACGCCGTCGCCACCGCGGCGGAGCTGCTCGCCCCCGCCACGAACCCGCTGCTCAACCCCCTCGCCTGGCGCGCCGCGGCCCGGACCGGTGGCCGCAGCGTCGTGGACGGGCTGCGGCGCGCCGCCGGGGACCTCGGCACGTCGCCGCGCGTCCCCGCCGCGGCCGACCTGACGCCAGGCGAGGACGTCGCCGCCACGCCGGGCGCCGTCGTGTACCGCACCGAAATGGTCGAGCTGGTCCAGTACCTGCCGCGGGACCGCGAGGTCCGCGACGTCCCCGTGCTGGTCGTCCCGCCGTTCGCCAACCGTTTCTACCTCGCGGACCTCGCCCCGGACCGCAGCCTCGTCGAGCATCTCGTGCGGGCGGACCAGCAGGTCTTCGCCCTGTCCTGGCGCAACCCGGGCGCCGAGCACGCCGAGTGGGGCCTCGACGCGTACGCGCAGGCCCTGCTGGACGCGATGGACGCCTGCGAGCGGATCTGCCGGGTGGACCGCACCGTCCTCCTCGGCGTCAGCACCGGCGGCCTCCTCGTCACCGCCGTGCTCGCCCACCTCGCCGCCCGCGAGGAGCGGGAGCGGGTGGCGGGCCTCGTCCTCGTCGGGACGGTCCTGGACCGGGCCCACGCCCGCACCGGCCCCACGGCCGGCCACCCCGTCGACGACCGGGCCGCCCGGGCCTCGGTCGCCGCCTCGGCGCGCCGCGGGTACGTCGACGGCCGCCGGCTGGCCGAGCTGCTCGCCTGGCTCTCCCCCGACGAGCTGTTCTGGCCGGGCTGGGCCCACGGCTACCTGCAGGGCGAGGAGCCCGCGCCGGACCCGCTGCGGTACTGGAACGCCGACGCGACGCGCGTGCCGGCCGCGCTGCACCGGGACCTCGTCGCCCTCGCACTGGACAACGCGCTGGCCGGGCCCGGCCGGCTGACGCTGCTCGGAACCCCACTGGACCTGTCGCGGGTGCGGACGGACGTCTACGCCGTCGCGGGGGTCGGGGACCGGTTCACGGCCTGGCAGGCGGCGTACCGGACCAGCCAGCTCGTCGGCGGCAAGACCCGGTTCGTCCTCGCGACCGGCGGCAACGCGGCCGCCCTGGCGACCCCGCCGGGGAGCACCCGCGCCGCGTACCGCGTGGGCGGCGCGGTGTCCGCGGGGCATCCCGTCGACGCCGAGCGCTGGCGCTCCGCCGGGCACGTGGAGCCCGGTTCGTGGTGGCCGGACCTCGTCGAGTGGCTCGCCGAGCACACCGGCGAGGTGAGAGACGCGCCACCGGAGCTGGGTGGGCGCGGCCTCCACGCGGTGTGCCCGGCGCCGGGCACTTATGTTGTGGAGCGATGACGAGCACAGCGCACCACCCCGACGTTCCCCGTGACGACGTCTTCTCCACCCGTGTGCGCGGCCGGACCCTGCGGGTCTCCATCCGGCGCGCCACCGTCGACGGCCCCCGCCGGATCCCGTTGCTGCTGCTCAACGGCATCGGGGCGCCGTTGGAGGTGCTCGAGCCATTCGTCGACGCCCTGCCGCCGAACCTCGAGGTGATCCGCTTCGACGTGCCCGGCATCGGCGGCTCCCCGGAGCCCACGATGCCGTACCACATGTCGACCTTCGCGCTGCTCGTCGGCAGACTCGTGAAGCAGCTCGGCTACGACGAGGTCGACATCCTGGGGTTCTCCTGGGGCGGCGGGCTGGCCCAGCAGGTCGCGATCTCCGGGCGGCGATGGGTGCGCAAGCTCGTGCTCGTCGCCACGGGGACGGGCTCGCTGATGGTGCCCGCGCGGCCGAACGTGCTGGGCAGGATGCTCACCCCGCGCCGCCACCAGGATCCCGAGTACGCCGCGCGGATCGCCGGGGAGATCTACGGCGGCACGATGCGCACGAACCCGCAGAAGGCCGCGCGCGCCCTGCACGCGGGCGACCACGGAGGTCCGGGACGGGGCTACTACTACCAGCTGCTCGCCGGAGCGGGCTGGACCACGCTGCCGTTCCTGAACATGATCCACCAGCCCACCCTGATCGTCGCCGGTGACGACGACCCTCTCATCCCGGTGGTCAACGCCAGACTGATGACGCGGGGGATCCCCGACGCGCGGCTGCACCTCTACCGGGGTGGGCACCTCACCCTCGTGACCGAGGCGAACGAGCTGGCGCCGGTGATCGACGAGTTCCTGACCGGCCGCGTCTGACTGCCCACGCTGCGGCCGGCCCGGGGCTCACTCGCCCCCGTCGCCGCCCTTGGGCAGGCCCTCGTAGATCTTCTTGCAGTCCGGGCAGACCGGGGATCCGGGCTTCGGCGACTTCGTCACCGGAAACTTCTCCCCGCACAGCGCCTCGACGAGGTTGCCCAGGACCGCGCTCTCCGCGATCTTGTTCTTCCGGACGTAGTGGAACATCGTCGGCTCGTCGTTGCCGGTGGAGTCCGTGCCCTGCGGACGGGTCTCGACGTCGGGCAGCACCTGGGTCGCCATGTCCTCCATGATGCCCCATGTGGCAACCGCACCTGTCCTTTCCCCGTCCGTGGCGGACGCCCTCGCCGCCGGCCGCGGCGTCGTCGCCCTCGAGAGCACCCTCCTCGCCCACGGCCTGCCCGCCCCCGAGAACCGCAAGGCCGCCGACGAGCTCGAGGCCACCGTCCGCGCCCGAGGCGCCGAGCCCGCGACCGTCGCCGTGCTCGAAGGCGTCCCGTACGTCGGCCTCGACGCGGGCCAGCTGGACCGGGTCTGCGCCGGCGGCCTGGACAAGCTGTCCGTCCGGGACCTGGGCGTCGCCGTCGGTCTCGGCAGGGACGGTGCGACGACGGTCGCCGCCACCGCCGCCCTCGCCGCCGCGGCCGGGGTGCCGCTCTTCGCCACCGGTGGCCTCGGGGGGGTGCACCGCGGCGCTCGGGACACCTGGGACGTCTCCGCGGACCTCGCCGGGCTCGCCCGCACCCCGATCCTGGTGGTGTGTTCCGGGGTGAAGTCGATCCTGGACGTCGGCGCGACCCTGGAGGTCCTGGAGACCGAGTCGGTGCCGGTGATCGGCTACCGCACGGACGCCTTCCCCGGCTTCTACCGGCGGGACTCCGGGCATCCGGTCCCCTGGCGCGTCGACGCGCCGGACGAGGCCGCGGCCGTCTGGCGGGCCCACCGGGCGCTCGGCGGCGGCTCCGGCCTGGTGCTGGCCCAGCCCGTCCCCGGGGCCGACGAGCTCGACCTCGCCCTGCACGACCGCCTGCTCGCCGAGGGCCTGGCGCTGCTCGCCGAGCGCGGGGTCACCGGCAAGGACGTCACGCCCGCGCTGCTGGAGCACTTCCACACGGCCAGCGACGGTGCGAGCCTGGCCACGAACATCGCGCTCGTCCAGGCCAACGCGGCCCTCGCGGCGCAGGTCGCGGTGGCGCTCGCCGGATGACGGTGATCGTCGTCGGCGACCTCGGGATCGACGTCCTGGTCGCCCCCTCCGCCCCGCCCGCGCCGGGCGCCGACGTGCCCGCCCGGATCCGGCGGACCCCCGGCGGCGCGGGTGCGAACACCGCGGCCTGGCTCGCCCACCTCGGGGCCGCGCCGACGCTCGTCGCCCGGGTCGGGAACGACGAACCGGGCCGCGACGCCGTCGCCGGACTGGCGGCTGCAGGCGTCCGGACGGCGGTGGCCGTCGACCCGGACCTGCCGACGTGCACGGTCCTCGTCCTGCTGGACCCGCCGTCGACCGCGGGCGGACACGGCGAGCGCACGATGTACTCGGACCGGGGCGCGGCGGGCCGCCTCTCCCCCGCCGACCTGCCCCCGGAGCTGCTCGCCGGCGCCGCCCACCTGCACCTCTCCGGCTACGTGCTGGCGGACCCGTCGTCCCGGGAGGCCGGGCTGGCCGCGCTGAGGGCGGCCCGGGCGGCCGGGGTGAGCACGTCCCTGGACCCCCAGCCCGCGACCGACCCGGCGCTGCTGCGCGGCGTCCTGGACCGGGTGGACCTGCTCCTCCCCAACCGCGACGAGCTGGAGGCGCTGACCGGCTCCCGGGACCCGGGTTCGGCGTGGGCGCTGGTGGCGGGCGGTGCGGGCGCCGTGGCGGTGACCCTCGGCGCCGAGGGCGCGGCGTGGGTGGACTTCCACGGCCCGCAGCGCGTGGCGGCGGCGCCCACGCGCGTCGTGGACCCGACCGGAGCGGGGGACGCGTTCGACGCCGGCGTGATCGCGGCCCGGATGGACGGCGCCGACGGC